>JBFWKS010000006.1:0-42567 GCA_050252545.1 Solirubrobacteraceae bacterium | reverse complement strand
GCTGGCCGGATGGTGCCGCGGCGATCGCCGTCTCGCCGGTGATCTTGGCCTGGCGCTTGCGCCCCGCCGCGACCTGGGCCTGGACGAGCTGGAGGTAGCTGGCGACCGGCGGACGTCGCCCGGCCTTCTCGGCCTCGTCCGCCGCCGCCTGCGTGACGATCGCCTGTGCATCCGCCCAGTCGGCGGTCTGGTTGAGGTAGCCGGGCTGGAACGCCGTGGCGAGCTTGCGCGCGACGTCGGCATTCGGTGGATCCGGCTCCAACGCCAGGTAGCGCGACCACGCGTCTGCGGCCTGCTTGAGGCCTGCCTTGGTCTCGCCACTGACCTCGGTGGCGTCCTCGCCGGTCCGTGCGACGGCGACGTCGTACCGGGCGGATGCGAGGCTCGCCAGCGCGGCGGCGTCCTTCGGATTCGTCGCGGCGGCCTGCTCGGCCTTCTCCAACCGCTCCTCCTGCTGCTTGAGCAGGTCGGTGCCGCCACCCTGCGTGTCGAGGAAGCTCGGCAGGCCCGTCCCGACGCCCACGAAGATACCGCCGACGAGCAGCACCGCGAGGAAGACGTAGGTCACCTGGATGAACCGCTTGCGGCCCGGGGCGCGCAGGTCGAAGAGCATGCCCGGAGGATAGAGATCGGCGCGCCGCCGCTCGCCGACGGGGCTAGCGGCCCGGATCGTCGTCGGTGGGCGGCGGCCCGGCGTCGGCGTACGGATCGTCGGCGTCGAGCTCGTCCGCGCGCTGCCACCAGTCCTCGGGCTCGGTGTCCGCGACGGCGATCGTGGTCGTCCGGTCCGGGGCCGTCATCACCTCACCGTCGTCGTTGCCCGGCGGGTCCGTGGGCGATGGTCCGTCCGCCCACGTCCCGTGGTTGGGGCCGGGATCGCCGTCGGGACCGGGCAGGTCGTCGTCCTCGTCGTCCTCGTCGTCGTCCCAGTTCCAGCGGCTCGTTCCGCCGACCGGCGCGCGACGCTCCAGCCAGGACGCGATCCACGTGCTGGCCTCGAACAGCAGGACCAGCGGGGCCATCACGATGAGCATCGTCACCGGATCCGGTGTCGGGGTGATGATCGCCGCGACCACCGCGGAGATCACGACGACGATGCCGCGCTGCTTGCGCAGCTGCCGGGACGTGAGGATGCCGAGCCGCGTGATCGCCAGGACCACCACCGGGATCTGGAACACGATCCCGGTGCCGGCGAGGAACAGGATGATGAAGCGGTAGTAGTCCTTGGCCTGGACGAGGATGTCGAAGGACTCGTCGTTGAAGTTCTGGAGGAAGTCGACCGCCCGCGGCAGCGCGAGCAGGAACCCGAAGGCCACCCCGGCGTAGAACAGGAACGGCACCCCGACCATGAGCGGCACGATCGCCTTGCGCTCCCGATTGGTGAACGCCGGGATGAGGAACGCGTACAACTGGTAGAGCAACAGCGGCAGGGCGATGAGGACCGCCGCGTAGAACGCCACGTTCAGGGTCTGGAAGAACGGCTCCGCGACACCGAGCGTCACCGGCTTGCGACCCGTGGTCTCCGGGGCCAGGCGCTGCGCGTCGGCCAGCGCCTCCGACGCCTGGCGCAGCTCCGCGACCTGCGCCGCGGCGGCCGCACGATCCGCGGCCGTCCCGCCCGCGGCCCCGCTGCTGACCGACGCCGCGACCGCGTCGACGGCCGGGAGCAGCCGGCCGAGCGCGGTACCGACCGCACGGTCGAAGCACGCGCCCTGCTCGAGCGGGTCGCCGGCCTTGGCGCAGTCGCGCGCATCGACGTGCTGCGCCTGGTCCAGCGGACGGTTGAGGAGGTCGAGGACCCCCTCGTGCTGCCAGTACGTGAACGAGAACGCGACGACGAGGATGCCGAGGCAGACGAAGATCCGGGTACGGAGCTCCGTCAGGTGCTCGACGAGGGTGAACCGATCCTCGTGCCCGACGGGCCGCAGTCGCGCCATCTCGCCCCGCGGATCAGGAGCGCGCGGTGCGCTCGGCCTCGGCCGACGTCGTCACCGTCGTCCGGTCGACGGGCGCCGCGTCGAGCGACGAGCTCGTGTCGTCCTCGTCGGCGTCCTTGCTGTTGATCGAGTCCTTGAACTCACGCAGACCGCTGCCGAGCTGCTTGCCCAGACCGGGCAGCCGCTTGGGGCCGAAGACGACGAGGAGGATGACGAGGATGATGAGGAGCTCGGGGACTCCGATACCAAGGGGCATTGGACGGTTCCTTCCGTGGACGGCCAGTACCAGAGACTACGCCGCCCGTTGGGTCGTGGACGCATCCTCTCGTGAAGCGGTGAGGATCCGTCCCGCCGAGTGTACGGTCTTTGGATCCAATCCGGGAGAGATTGGCCGGAAGGAACCGCGTCCGGCCCGATCTCGGAGCGGGCCGGAGCGCCGGTACCGGTCAGAGCCGCCGATCGACCACGCCACGGGCCACCAGCGCCAACGCCGCGGACCGCTGGGCATCCGGGTCGGCGGGCAGTCCGGCCAGCGCGTCACCGACGAGCGCACGGGCGCGGGCCTCGGTCGCGGCGATCGCGCCGGTCGCGGCGATCCGGTCGCAGACCGCAGCCGCATCCTGCTCCCCGAGGCCCGCGAGATCCAGTGCGGCCAGGTCCGGGCTCTCCTCGCGCGCCAGGAGGAACGGCAGCGTGACCGTCCCGTCGAGCAGGTCGGTTCCTCGCGCCTTGCCGGTGACCTCGGGCGGACCGACGACGTCGAGCACATCGTCGAACAGCTGGAAGGCGACGCCGAGCGCCGACGCGAACCGCGCGTAGACCTCGGGGTCGCGGTCACCTGCCAGCGCCCCGAGACGTGCCGCCGCGGCGAACAGCGCGCCGGTCTTCAGTCGGCATCGCTCCAGGTACCGGGCCTCGGTGACGTCGGTGCGCCAGGCATCGGCGCGCTGCAGGAGCTCGCCGCGGGCCAGCGCACGCGCGGCCTCGGCGAGCACCGCCGGCGGCTCGGGCGCACCACCGCCGGCGATCTCCGCGAACGCCGCGGCGAACAGGCGATCGCCGACCACCGTCGCGGCGGCCCGACCCTGCACCGCAAAGACAGTCGGCCGGCCGCGGCGCAGCGGCGCAGCGTCGAGCACGTCATCGTGCACCAGCGTGGCGGTGTGGATGAGCTCGACCGCCGCCCCTGCGCGCACGACCGCGTCGCGCCGTGCACCGGCATCGGGTGCGCCGGCGACGAGGATGGCCAACAGCGGGCGCAGGCGCTTGCCGCCGGCCGCGACGGTGGCAGCCGCGACCTCGTCGACCGGTGTGGCGCCGGGCGCGGCGATCTGCCGCAGCCGCGTCTCGACCGCCTTCAGCAGCGGAGGGACGCCGGGCCCCGCGGCAGCGATGATCGGCTGCAGCGCGGCCGGGATCTCGTGTGCCGCGGTGGTCATCGACGCAGAGCGCCGCGCCGGATCAAGCCGGCGCGGCCCGGGGCGGGCCTAGTGGCCGCCGCCCTCCGCTGCCCCACTGGTCTTCAGCGTGGAGAGGAAGAACGCCATCTCGTCCAGGGCCTCCGGACCGAGCTGGCGGAAGGACGGCATCGGGAGCGTCGGGTTGATCAGCGTCTCCCGGATCGCGCCCTCCTTGAGGCGGTCACCGATGTCGGTCAACGGGGGACCCGGACCGTCGTTGCCGTTCGGTCCGATCTTGTGACAACCGCCGCAACCACTCTGCGCGACGAGTCGACGTCCGGACTCCCAGCGCACCTGGTCCTCGTGGGAGGCGGCGGCGATCGCCTTGGGCGGGTCGATCTCGACCTGCGACGGCGGGCCGGCCTCGGCGCCGAGGTAGGACAGCAGCGCCATGGCACCGATGACGAAGATGCCGGCCGTCGTCGCGACCGGGCGCCGCAACGGATGCCGTTCCGGGTTGCGGTCGTAGAACGGCAACAGGAACAGCAGGATCATCGCGATCGTCGGGATGCCGACGGTCGCGAGACCGACGAGCTCCGGCGGCTTGATGACCTTCAGGAGCTCGAAGGCCCAGAAGTAGTACCACTCGGGTCGCGGCGCGTAGGTCGTCGTCGTCGCGTCCGCCTTGGCGGTCAGCTCGCCGCCGAGGGTCAGCGACATCAGCATGATCGCGCCGATGACGACGATCATCATCACGCCGTCCTTGACGATGATGTAGGGGAAGAACGGCTTCCCCTGCGCCTTCAGGACGGCGTACTCGCGGAGGTACTCCTCCTTCTCGCGCTGGTTCATGCGTCGTGCTCCTTCAGGTCGCCGCTGACCTTGTCGGCGCGGATCCAGGGCGGCGCGGTGGTGCCCAGCTTGATGACGAGATAGAGGTGCGCGGTGATCAGACCGATGATCAGGCCCGGGATCAGCATCATGTGGATGATGTAGAACCGCGACAGCGTGACCGCCGTGACGTCGGGGCCGCCGAGCGCGGCGGGTGGCGTGAACGGCCCGAGGAACGGCGCGTTGCCCGCGATGTTCATCGCCACGACCGATGCCCAGTAGGCGCGCTGGTCGAACGGCAGCAGGTAGCCGGTGACCGACATCGCGAGCGTCAGGACGAGCAGCGCGACCCCGATGACCCAGTTGAGCTCACGCGGGTACTTGTACGCGCCGAAGAAGAACGTCCTCGCCATGTGGAGGAAGACGAGGAGCACCATCACGGTGGATCCCCAGCGGTGCATGCCGTGCACGAACTCGCCGAGGAAGACCTCGTTGTTGATGTACTTCATCGACTCGTACGCGCGCGTGGCGGACGGCTCGTAGTACATCGCCAGGACCATGCCGGTGATGACCTGGTTGATGAAGGCCACCATCGTGGCCGTGCCCAGGGTGTAGAACCAGTTGGTCCCCTTGGGGATCGGCCGGAACATCACCCAGCGGACGGTTCCCGAAAGCGCAGTGCGCTCGTCGACCCAGTCGGCGGCGCTGATGCCCGCGTCCTTGGCCTTGTCGACGAAGCCGTCGTCGACCGAGGGGTCGTCGGGCCGCTTCGGCTGGGGCCGCACCGCGGCGGGCGGGGAGGGAAGGATCTTGAACTTCGCCATTGAGCTCGTCGTCCGTGATCAGGAGCCGGGGATGCCGGGCGTGGCGGGCAGCTTGCGCATCGTCGGCGTCGACGGGAAGAAGTACTGCCCGACGCCGTCGAGCGGCTGTCCGGGAGGCCGCGGCGAGAACCGGCGGAGCTCCTGGTTGACGGAGAAACGCTTGCCGACCTGGACGCGCGTCCCGGCGGGAGCGCTCGACGCGGTGTGACCGGCCTCGCCGGCCTCACCCTCGGCGACGGGACGGAGGGGCGTGCCGTCAGCCCGGACCAGACGGGTGTAGAAGCGGTCCAGCGGGCGGACGGGCGGGCCACCCGCGACGCTGCCGCGGAAGTCGTACACGCCACCGTGGCACGGACAGATGAAGTGCTTGGCGGCCTGCACGTACCGGGCGGGACAGCCCATGTGCATGCAGCGGGACGAGATCGCGATGACCTCGTTCCACTGGTCGGCACGCTCGGCGGCCTTGCGACCACCGGGGACGTCCTTGTCACCGTCGATATCGGCGTTCCAGCGGCGGACGTACAGCGTCGTCTTGCCGATCTGGCCGGTCTTGGGATCGAGCGTCATCACCCGCGGGACGTAGGTCTCGTCGGGGATCTCGTCGAGCGGACCGACATCGTGCCAGCCGGTGTCGACCTCGACGAACGGCTGGCCGATCGCAAATCCGGCGGCGGAGAGGGCCACACCACCGATCGCGATGCCACCGGTGACGTTCGCCGCGAGCGACATCAGTCGCCGACGGGTGACCGTCTCGCCTTCAAAGGCGCCGGGAATACCGCGGTCGAGGGTGTACTTGCTCTGCTCTGGGCGTCGTTCGGACACATGAACTCCTGCGTGATCCCACGGGGCCGTGCGGGACGGCCGGGATCGTATCGGCCCTGAGCCTACGGCGAGGGCACCGTCACCGCCAGCCCATGCGCGGCGGGCTCGTCAACCGCTGGCGAGCAGGGATTCCAGGCGTTCGGCGGTGGGCGCCCGACCCCGCCGGATCTCGGCTAGGAGCACGGCCGCGGGCGACCCGGTCCCGTGTCCGAGGGCGAGCGCGGCCACCGCCCAGAGCGTGCGCGTCCGGTCGCGTGCCTCGTCGGGATGGCCGGTGCCGGCCGTGCGATCGGTCTGCGACCACGCGTCGCCGGCGTGCAAGGTCGCCACCATCGCGACGACGTCGGCGAGGATCGCGATCTCGGCCACCCACCCTCCCGCCGCGAGCCGCTGCAGCCCCAGGGCCAGGAGACGGTCACCGACGAGGAGCGCCAGGTCGCGGTCGTCGGTGCGTACGACCCGCGCGTGCTCGGGGGCGTGATGGAGCAGCTCCGCCTCGCGGGTCGCCTCGGCGGCGAGTGCCAGGTCGCGACCGATGTCGGCCGCGCGCGGACCTATGGCGATCGCCGCGGCGATCGTGCCGTCCGCGTCGGCGGTCGGATCGATGGCGACCTCGCCGAGCAGGCCGCCCTCGGCGGGCAGCGCGTCCGCGAGCTGGACCAGGGCGACGTCGGGCGCGCCCGACGCGCTCACCAGGTGGCCTCGAACGCCGCCGCGGCCGCCTCGACGGTGCGGGTGATCTGCTCGTCGTCGTGGGCGAGCGACACGAACCAGGCCTCGTACTGCGACGGTGGGGCGTACACGCCGCGGGCCAGCAACGCCCGACACCAGCGGGCGAACGCGTCGTGGTCGCACGCGCGCGCATCGGCGTAGTCGCGCACGGGCTCCTCGCGGAAGAACACGGTCAGCAGGCCGTTGCCCTCGACGACGTGGACGGGCCGCCCCTCGGCCGCCTGGCGCAGGCCGGCGGCCAGCGTCCGGGTGCTGTCGCGCAGGCGCGCGTAGGCGGCGTCGTCGAGCATCCGCAGGCTCGCGAGCCCGGCGGCCACCGCGAGGGGGTTCCCGCTGAGCGTCCCCGCCTGGTAGACGTCGCCGACCGGGGCCAGCCGCTCCATCAGGGCCTGCGAGCCGCCGAACGCCGCGGCGGGCAGCCCACCGCCGATGACCTTGCCCATCACCGTCAGGTCGGGCGTGACCCCGAAGAGCTCCTGGGCGCCGCCGGGAGCGACGCGGAACCCGGTGATGACCTCGTCGAAGATCAGGAGCGCGCCGGCGGCGTTCGTCGCCGCACGCAGGTGCTCGAGGAATCCCTCGGCGGCGGGGACGAGGCCCATGTTGGCCGGCGTCGGCTCCGCGATCACGGCGGCCACGTCGCCGCGTGCCAGCGCCGCGTCGACGGCGTCCGTGTCGTTCCACGGCACGACGACCGTGGCGCGGGCCGCCGACTCGAGCACCCCGGCCGAGGCGGGGATGCCCTGGGTCGCCAGACCCGATCCGGCGTCGGCGAGCAGCCCGTCGACGTGGCCGTGGTAGGCGCCCGCGAACTTGACGATCACCTCGCGCCCGGTGGCGGCGCGCGCCAGGCGGATGGCGCTCATCGACGCCTCGGTCCCGGACGACGTCATCCGGACCATCTCGACCGAGGGGACGCGGCGGGCGATCTCCTCGGCGAGCTCGACCTCGCGCCCGGTCGGCGCGCCGAAGGTCGTGCCGGCCTCGGCGGCCTCGGCCACCGCGCGGAGGATCTCCGGGTGGGCGTGGCCGTGGATCAGCGGCCCCCAGGAGCACACCCAGTCGACGAACCGGTTGCCGTCGACGTCCACGAGCTCGGCGCCGGCCGCCCGCTCGACGAAGAGCGGCTCGCGCCCGATGGCGCCCATCGCCCTCACCGGGGAGTTGACTCCCCCCGGGAGCACCCGGCGCGCACGGGCGAAGAGGTCGGCGGACTTGGCGTCGGTCAGGGACACGGGCACGGGCGACGGCGAAGTGTGGCGGGACGGGCGGACGGCACCGCGTCGAGGCCCCGGGAGCACGACGGCGGCGGCTCGACGACGACGCGGTGCCGCATGGGCTGCGTCCGGTCGGCGATCCGCGATCCGGCCGCCCGGGATCGGCGCTCAGACCCCGGCGTGCTCGCGCTCCCAGGCCTTGAACTCGTCGGTGAAGTACTTCAGTCGGATCTTCTTGAACTCGGTCGAGCTGTAGAGGGTGGCGCGGTCCTCGATGCCCTCGACCTCGGTGTGGATCGCGTCGAGGATCGCGTCGCACTCCTCCTTGGAGCGTCCGTGGGCCATCGTGAAGACCTGGTACTTCCAGTCGGCGTACGTCGGGCGCTGGTAGCAGTGCGAGATCCCGCGGTAGGCGGCCATCTTGATGCCGATCTCCTCGATCCGGTCCGGATCGACCTGCCACACGCCCATCCCGTTGGCGGAGAACCCGGCGCGGCGGTGGAAGAGGATCGCGGCCACGCGACGGAGGAGCTTCCGCTCGGTCATCCCCTCGAGGTGCTCGAGCAGCGCCGCCTGCGAGATCCCGAGCTCCTCGGCGGCCGGGGCGAACGGCTCCGAGACGATCGGCAGGCTCCCCTGCGTGGCGCGCACGACGCGCTTGTCGAACTCGTCGTAGGGCTGGCGCTCGGTCTCGGCGGGCGGGACGGCCTCGCCGGCCTTGGCGAGCGCATCGGTGCCGCCCTCCATCTCCAGGTCCATCCGGATCTTGAAGAGCTGCAGCGTCGGCAGCTGACGGATCGACTCGGCGCCCGTGAGCTCCTGCAGCACGTCGAGGGTGCCCTGCAGCCCGAGCGACGAGTCCTCCTCGACGGCGAGCGTGAACCACATGTTGAACTCGTGGTTGCGCAGGTAGTTGTGACTGACGCCGGGGTGCGCGTTGACGATCTTCGCCGGACGCCACGGCAGCTCCGGATCGACCTTCGCCGCCACGAGCATCGACCCGTACCCGAACGCGCGGGTGTCGTAGATCGGCGTGACCTGGCGGATGATCCGCTCCCGCTGCAGCCGCTCGGTGCGCGTGAGGAGCTCCTCCTCGGTGACGTCCAGCTCCACGGCGATCTCCGCGAAGGGGCGGGGCACGAGCGGAAAGGCGCCCTGCAGCCGGTTGAGGAGCTGCTTGTCGAGCGCGTCGAGGTCGACGGCGGCGCCGTCCTTGCGGGCGCGGACCTTGCCGACGCCGGGAAGGACGCCGTCGGTGCGGGTCGTGTCACTGGTGGCCATGGGGCTCCTCCTGGGGTCGACGCGACGGCTCTACGACGCTGGCCCCCACCGGATCCGGAGGGGACGCGACCGGGGTGATCCTCGTCCCGAACGCGCCAGGCGTGCGTCGCGCTCCTCTCTGATCCTACGGATCGGGACGCGGTCCGGACGCTCGATCGTCCGCGGCCTGCGCATCGGGCGGGCCGATGAGGCCGAGCGCATCGCCGCGAAGGACCGTCGACCGCGCCACCGGGTGCGATTCACCCGCCCGTACCGGGCGAATCGCACCGGGCGGCCGCCTCGAGCGCGAAGTACGTGGCGATCAGGTCGGCGCCCGCCCGACGGATGGCCAGCAGCGACTCCATGACGACCGCCTCCTCGTCGACGTAGCCCGCCGCGGCGGCCGCCTTGATCATCGAGTACTCCCCGCTGACCTGGTAGGCGGCGACCGGCATCGCGGTGGCGTCCTTGACGCGGCGGATCAGGTCCAGCGCGGGCCCGGCGGGCTTGACCATCAGGACGTCGGCGCCCTCGTCCACGTCGGTCAGCGCCTCGCGCACGGCCTCGTCGCCGTTGGCCGGATCCATCTGGTAGCTGCGCCGATCGCCGAACGACGGCGTCGACCCGGCCGCCTCGCGGAACGGCCCGTAGTACGCGGACGCGAGCTTGGCGCTGTGGGCGACGATCACGACCCGGTCGTGGCCGGCCTCGTCGAGCGCGTCGCGGATCCGGCCGATACGGCCGTCCATCATGTCCGACGGGTACAGCACCTCGGCGCCCGCGTCGGCCTGCGACACTGCCGCCCGCGCCAGCAGATCCAGCGTCGCGTCGTTCTGCACGCCGCCGTGGCCGTCGAGCAGCCCGCAGTGCCCGTGATCGGTGTACTCGCACAGGCAGAGGTCGGTGCCGACGGTCAGGTCCGGCACCGCACGGCGGATCGCCCGCGTCGCCTCCTGCACGACGCCGCGGTCGTCCCACGCCCCGCTGCCCTCCGCATCCTTGGTCGCGGGGATGCCGAAGAGCATCACCCCTCCCAGCCGGGCGTCGGCGGCCCGGCGGGCGAGCTCCACCGCCCCGTCGATCCCCCAGCGCGACACGCCGGGCATCGCGTCGATCGCGGTCGACGCCGGGGCACCGTCGCCGTCGGTGCCCTCCAGGCCCTCCTCGACGAAGATCGGCAGGACGAGCTGCTCGGGGCGGAGCGTCGTCTCGCGCACGGCCGCCCGCAGCGCCGGGGTGCGACGCAGGCGACGGGGACGCGAGCGGGGGAAGGCCATGGGCGCAACGTAGCGCGCGCACGCGCGGGGCTCCGCCCCCAGGACGCGGTCCAGGACCGATCACCGCGACGAGCGACGGACCGGGATGCCCGACCGGCGACCGGATCAGGCCGCAGCGTCGGCGCGGCGCAGGGCGACGCGGGCGATCGCGGCCCACGCGACCGCGAGCAGCACCAGGTGGATGAGCGGTCCCACGAACGGGCCGCGGTCGACCGCCGCGGTCACGAGGTCGAGCCCGGGCCGGAACGGGAACGCGCCGGACACGCCGTCGATCGCGACCCCGACGACCGACGACACCGTTCCCTCGGGCACGAGCCCGACCACGACGAGCGGCACGAGCAGGAGGATCGCCAGCAGGCTCGCGGCGCGGACCTCGGTCGCCAACGCGCCGATCGCGACCCCGAGCGCCCCGCTCGCCGCACCGACGGCGAGCAGCGCCACGATCCACAGCGGGATGCGGGTGGCGGACAGGCCGACGAACGGCGCCAGCCCGGCGACGACAAGGAGCCCGACGAACGCTCCGGCCGCACCGGCCAGGATCGTCTTGGCGCCCAGCAGCGGTCCCGGGCGGATCGCGGAGCGGACGAGCCGCCCGAGCGTGCGCTCCTCGCGCTCCAGGGCAACGAGCCCCGCACCGAGCAGCACGGCCACGAGCAGCAGGGAGACGCTGGCGGCGACGGCTCCCGCGTAGACGTCGAGCGACACGGCCGGGCCGGTGACGCTCGTGCGCTCGACCCGGATGGGGTCGGCGATCGACTCGAGGATCGGGGCGGCGAACGCCAGGTTGTCGACGGCCAGGCGCGCGAACCGCTCGACCCGCTCGACGTCGTCGCGTTGCTTTCCGGCCGGGAGCGCGGCCGCCGTCTCGCGCAGGATCTCGCTGGCCTGGCGCAGGCCGAGCACCCCGCCGCTCAGGCCGAGCAGCCGCAGGTCGCCGCCCTCCAGGAGCACGCCGAGGTAGCGGCCGCCGACGGTGATGAGCTGCCGGCTGAGCTCCGCGTTGGCGTCGCCGAGCCGGGCCTCGATGAGGCTGCGCAGGGCGGTGGCCCGGACGGGATCGCCGTCGTTGGTGAGGACCTCGAGCGTCGGCAGGGTCTTCTGGCCGCCGAGCGACAGCACACTGCGCAGGCGCTCCACCGTGTCGCGGGGGATGACGATCGCCCCGGCCGCATCGCCGTCGCGGACCAGCCGCACGGCCTCGTCGCGGTCGCGGGCGTTGACGAGCTTCGTCCCCTCCAGCAGCCGGGCGGCGTAGGTGCGCGCGTCGAGCCGCTCCCCACCGAGGTCGACGGTGCTGCCGCCCTCCGGCACCTGGTTGACCAGGGCCACCGTCGGCTCCGACGGCCCGCGCGAGAGCGCCAGGCCCAGCAGCAGCGCCACGATCAGCGGGTAGACGAGGAGCAGGCCCAGCAGCAGGGGCGAGCGCCGCAGGACGCGTGCGTCCTTGGCCACCAGGAGCGGGACGGTGCCGCCGACGCGGGCCGGCGGACGGGCACGGGTGCCGCTCATGGCGATGCCTCCGACGGCGCGACCACGCCGCGACCGTCGGACCGGGCGGCGCCACCGCCGGGGCGGTCGTCCTCCGGCCCGGCGCGCTCGACGAGGTCGACGAACGCCCGCAGCAGGTCGCCGTCGGCGGTCGCCCCCAGCGCGGCCGGGGTCCCCGCGAACGCGACGCGGCCGCCGACGAGGACGACGAGCCGGTCCGCATACCGCTCGGCCTCGGCGACGTCGTGGGTGGAGTACAGGACGGCACGGCCACCGCCGGCCAGCCCGGTGAGGAATCGCCACATCCGCTCGCGCTGGCGTGGATCGAGCGAGCTGGACGGCTCGTCGAGCAGGACGACCGGCGGATCGGCCAGCAGGCCGATGGCGACGTTGACGCGCTGCTGACCGCCGCCCGACAGCGACCCGACCCGGTCGTCGGCCCGGTCCGCCAGGTCGGCCTCCTCCAGCATCCGGGCGACGCGGGCGTCGGGGTCGACGACGTCGTCCAGGCGGGCGAAGAGCGCCAGGTTCTCGCGGACGGTCAACCGCCGGTAGAGCGCCGGCTGCTGCGGGATCCAGCCGATCTCGCGCGGGGTGAGCCCCACGGTCCCCGCGTCGGGGACCTGCAGTCCCGCCAGCAGCGACAGCAGCGTCGTCTTGCCCGCTCCGTTGGGACCGAGGATCGCGACGACCTCGCCGGGGGCGGCGTCGATCGACACCCCGTCGAGCGCCACCCGGTCCCGGAACCGCCGGACGAGCCCCGACGCTCGGAGGACGGGCTCGCCGGCGGGACCGGCGGTCGAGGCGTCGGAGGGCACGGCGCGGATCGTAGGGGCTGGCGGTCCCGGCGGTGCAGGCCCCCGCGGGTGACGTGCGTCCCACGCCGGCACGGGGACGCGCGAGCTCCGCCGGTGGAGGGCGCGCGTCGAGGGCGATCGGACGCTCCGCGTGCGACAGTGCTCCGATGGCTGCCGGACCCTCCATCCTGTTCGTCGCCGACGTGATCGGGTCGATCGGCCGGCAGGCGCTGCGGGCGGCACTTCCGGTCCTGCGGGCCGAGCACGACCCGACGTTCGTCGTCGTCAACGGCGAGAACGCGGCCGGCGGCGTCGGCATCACCCCGGGAATCGCCGATGAGCTCTTCGGATGGGGCGTGGACGCGATCACGCTGGGCAACCACACGTACCGGCAGCGCGAGGTGTGGCGGTACCTCGACGAGACCGACGCGATCGTCCGTCCCGCCAACTACCTGCAGTCCCAGCCGGGGCACGGGTCCTGCATCGTGGAGCGCGACGGGATCCGCCTGGGCGTCCTCAACCTCATGGGCAACCTGTACCTGGATCCGGGACGGGTGCTGTTCGCCCAGGCCGAGGTCGAGGTCGAGAAGCTGCGCCGGGCCGGGGTGGACCACATCCTGGTCGACATCCACGCCGAGGCCACGAGCGAGAAGGTCGCGCTCGGCTGGGAGCTGGACGGCCGGGTGACCGCGGTCGTGGGCACGCACACCCACGTTCCGACCGCCGACGCGCGCGTGCTGCCCGGCGGCACCGCCTACATGACCGACGTCGGCATGTGCGGTCCCCGCGACTCCGTCATCGGCGTGCGCAAGGAGCTGGCGATCGAGGCGATGCGCACCAAGATGCCCGTCCGCTTCGAGCCGGCCAAGGGCGACCCGTGGGTGTGCGCGGTGCTCGTGCGCTGCGGCGACCGACCGAACCGCGCCGTCGAGGTGCTGCCGATCCAGCTGTCGCCGCACGTCGTGGGGTGACGGCCCGAGGCGTCTAGGGACGAGGGGCTCCGGTGGTCGGCGCCTCCGCGACACCGGTCCGGGTATGCCGGCGACCGGACATCCAGTCGTCGTGCCTGTCGGCCCCGCACCCGCCGACACCCACTGCTCGATCGCCGCGGCGGAGCGTCGCCGAGCCGCCGACACCACACCCTCCGCTCAGGCGCGGGGGGATTCGTCGCTCCCCGGCGACGACGACGTGCCCGCCGCGTCCCGCCGGGCCTCCGCCGCCCACGGAGCGTCCTCCTCCGGTAGCGGGCCGAGGACCCGCGGGGTGACCGCGGTGGCGGCCCGGCCCTCGGGCCAGCGCAGCTCGCGGTCGCCGAAGGTCGCGACGAAGAGGACCGGCACGAGCCACGCCAGGTACAGGTAGATCCAGTACTCGGTGGCCAACTGGATCAGGGCCAGCAGCGCCAGGACCGCCGCCGCGGTGCCGGTGAGGTCGTGGCGGCGGGGCAGCAGCGCCACGAGCACGCCGACCACGACGACACCGACGCGGACGATCAGACGGATCGTGTCGGAGGCCTCGTACCACCCGACCGGCATGAACGGCGCCTTGCGGCCCGCCTGGTAGCCGATGATCCGGTCGAACGCCGTCCGCAGCGACTCGCCCTGCAGCGCCAGCAGCGTGCCGACGAGGATCAGGAGCACGGCGGCCCCGAGCACCAGCGCGATCCGGCCCGGGTGCAGATCCGGCCGGCCGTGGTGGTGGCGGACGGTGGCGGCCACCCCGCGGCGGGTGGCCAGCACCGGCAGCGCGACCGCCGGGGCGATCTTGGCCCCGACCGCCAGGCCCGCCGCCAGGCCGCGCCCCACGGGACGGGCGGCGACGATCAGCAGCAGGCCCATCGCGACCGCGACCAGTGCGTCGTTGGAGTTGCTGTTGAGCACGTAGGCCGTCCACGGACAGGCCAGCCACAGGTAGGCGTAGAGCACGCCGCGCCGGTTGCCGACCCGGCGGTCCTGCTCCTGGCGCCGCCCGACGAAGAACAACAGCACGGCGGCCAGGGCGTCGATCGCCAGCGCCGACGCGTGGGCGGCGGGCAGGTCGTCCCAGCTGCCGCTCCACGGGAAGATCTGCTCCCACGGCAGGTAGGCCAGGTACGTGAACGGCCCGTACGTGTCGCCGGTGGCGACGTTGGACGGGAACGTGCCCGCCCCGTACACCGGGTCGCCCTTGCCGATCAGGTCGGCACCGACGACGCTCGCGTACCCGACGTCGATGACGTTGCCGTCGGTGACGTTGAGGACGGCACGGAAGACGAGCAGGCCCACCGCCAGGACGCCGAGCCCGACCGCCGGCATCCACATCGCCAACGCCGGGGGTGCGTGCTCGCGGCGCCGCAGCGCCTTCGTCAGTCCCCACACCACGAGCGCGAGCAGCAGCGCGGCGGAGAGCGGCACCGCCCAGTCCAGTCGGGCGTTGTTGAACGCGACGAACGGTGCGGTGAACGCGCCCAGCACGAGGATCGGCAACGGCGGCAGCCGCAGCGGTCGCGCCCGGACGAGCGGCAGGAGGAAGAGGATCAGCAGCACCCCCCACACCCATGGGTTGGTGATCGACCGGCCGAACGCGCCGTCGTAGCCGCGGGCCATGGTCCACGGCACGTACACGCCGTCCCACGACTCGGTGATCCTGGCCGTGCCGTCGTCGACGATCACCTGGGCCAGCTCGATGCGCGGTTCGTCCTTGGGCGGGAAGAGCGACAGCTGCCAGCGGGTCTGGCCCTTGAGGTAGATCTGGATCGTGCTGCCGCGGTGCTCGCGGCGGTTGCGCTGGAACTTGGGGTCCTTCAGCGCGATCCTCTCGGCCTGCGCCGCGGTCAGCCGGTGCCCCGCCGGCGCCTTGTCGCGCTCCTCGGCGAAGGTCGCCTCGTTGGGGTCGGTCGATCCGGCGCGCGTGACCGTGGCGGTCGTCGTCGCCTTCGTGGTCGCAGCGGACGCGTCGCCCGCCTTCGCGCCGCCGGTGGTGACCGCCCCCGACTCCCGCGCTGCCGGCGCTCCGCCGGCCGAGGCGGCCCCGCCGGACTGGGCTGCCACGGCACCCGCCGAGCCGAGGAGCGCCAGCAGCGCTGCCACCACCACCGTCGCCGCACGGCGCGCGATGCCCGTTCGCCGCGGGTGACGGCGCGACGGCGAGCGGGTGGTCACGGTGCGGCCCGGTCGCGGTCGAAGTGGCGCACGATCATCGGCGTCGCGTCGGCGATCGACCACGCCGCCGGGTCCAGGTCGGCGTCGCCACGCGGATCCTCGTCCTCCAGCCCGACGTGGACGAGGACCCCGGTGCTGTCCTCGGCGCGCAGCGACCCGTGGCTGCCGGCGCCCAGGTGGTGGACGCCGCCGTGGTCCGGGAACTCGGCCCCCGCCACCGCGGACATCAGCACGTCCCCGGAGGTCGCACACGACAGCGCCGACCAGCATCGCCCGAGCGGGTCGGGGTGGCTGCCGCTCCGGGCCACGCCGTCGACGACGTCCAGCCCCACCAGGTCCAGGTCGCCGTGCACGTGCCACACGCCGCCCCGCTCGTCGTGCAGGGTCGCCTCGTCCGGGAGGGCCTCGTCGGATCCGGCCGGGCGGAACCGCAGGCGCCGATCGGGCGCGCCGGGACCGGACGCGATGTGGCCGCCTTCATCGTCGCGCCAGATCACGAGCTCGACGCCGTCGGCGCCACGGGCGGCCCGCACCAGGTCGGGCAGCAGGGCGTCCCGCTCGTCGCGGTCGAGGACGTAGACCATCGCGGCGCGGGAGTTGGGGCAGAACGCGATCCGTGGCGCGGCCCCGCCGCGACGCGACGATCGCGGGGTCCGGCGACCGGTCGCGTCGGGATCGATCGGTCCGGCGATCCCGAACGGCTCGAACGCCGACCGGATCGACGCGATCCGCTCGATCAGGGCGTGCCCATGATCGGACGCCACCACGAGCGCCCACTCGGCGAAGAACCGGTCGATTCCGCCGGCGGCGTCGGCCACGCGCCGGAGCTGCTGGTCGGCGGCGGCGATCGTGTCGATCTGGGCCTCGGGCCCCTGCTTGTGGCTGTGGGTGTCGTTGTCGGGCAGCGACAGCAGGGCGAAGTCGACGAGATCGCGCTCGACGAGGTGCGCCACGACGCATCCGGAGTGCTGGTCGCGCTGGCCGGGCATGCCGAACTGGGAGTGGCAGTCGACGTCGCGGCTGGCGAACAGGTCGGCGTAGAACAGCTCGCGCGGGCCCATCACCGGCCGGCGGAAGACCGCCGCGACCGCCCGGTTGATCGTCGTGCCGGTGGCGAGCTCGTGCCGGTGACGCCCGCGGTAGACGAGGAAGGTCGTCCCCGCGGTCCGGACGCCACGGTCGTCGAGCGCCTCGAACACCGTCGGGAGCTCCGGGGCCAGGTGACGACCGTTGAGGTTGTAGACCGTGTCCGCGAGCTGCCGCGCGATCCCCAGTCGACGCGACGCCGGAAAGCTCGATCCGTACTCCACGTAGCGTCCGCGACTGCGATCCCACCAGTTCATCCCCGGAATGCGGTGCCCGTCCTGGCGGGCGCCGGTCGCCAGCGCCGTCGCGCAGACGGGCGTCACCGACGGGAACGCGGCGATCGACTCGTGCATCGCCCCCTCGCGGACCGCGCGGGCCAGCAGCGGCGCACGTCCCTCGTCGATCGCCCGGCGCAGCTGCCGAGGACCGCAGCCGTCGATGACCGCGAAGATCAGCGG
Organism: Solirubrobacteraceae bacterium; assembly: GCA_050252545.1. Lineage (GTDB taxonomy): Bacteria > Actinomycetota > Thermoleophilia > Solirubrobacterales > Solirubrobacteraceae > Patulibacter. The sequence goes on along the minus strand of JBFWKS010000006.1, from coordinate 25,298 downwards.
GCGGGCCACGGGCTCAGCGCAGGACGCGCAGGCCGGCGTGCTTGCTCTGCTCGCGTCGTCGACCCCCGAGCAGCAGCCAGATACCGACGGCCACGGCCACGAGACCCAGCGGCGGCAGGGCGACCGACAGGATCGCCACGAGGAGCGCGCCGAGCGCCGCGCCGGCGGCGAGCGTCAGGCGCGTGTCCTCGTCGAGCCGATCGCGCGTCCGCCGCAGCAGCGTCCGGAATCCCGCGCCCGCCACGAGCGCCGCGACACCGCCGATGACGAGGCCCGGCCACCAGGTGGAGCTGTTGTCGGCGACGGCCGCGGCGGTCGCCACGGCACCGACCACCGCTGCTATCCCGATCTCGACCCGTTCGGCGGCCGGGGCCTCGAGCCGCCGGCGCAGGACGAGCGCGACGACCGCCAGGACGACGGCCAGGCCGAGGACGACCGGCGACTCGAGGAACGACAGGTCGGTGCCGTCGTAGTCGGCGCCCAGGTCGAGCAGGCCGGCCGCGGCGGCGACCGCGAGCGGCAGATACGGGCTGACGCCGGCGGCCGCCGCGATGCCGACGCCTTGGAGGATGTCGAGGAGATAGGTCATGAGGCGAGTACCGTTCGCCGCATGACTGTAGAGGACCCGGATCGGCGGCCCGGCGCGGGCGGCCCGCTCCCGACGTCGGATCGGGAGCGCTACGCGGGACTGTTCGCGCAGCGGACCCGGGTGATGAAGAGCTCGGCGATGCGGGACCTGATGGCGCTCACCGAGCGGCCCGAGATCATCTCGCTCGCCGGCGGCCTGGCGGACACGACACTCTTCCCCGCCGAGGACCTGGCCAAGGTCCTGTCCCAGATGGCGGCGGAGAGCTCCGCACGGGCGCTGCAGTACGCGCCCACCGAGGGCATGGGCGAGATCCGCCCGGCGCTCGCCGAGGTCATGGCCGCCGAGGGGATGGACGTCGACCCCGACGAGATCCTCGTCACCACCGGCGGCCAGCAGGTCATCGACCTCGTCTGCAAGACGCTCGTCGACCCGGGCGACGTGATCATCGCCGAGGGCCCCACCTATCCTGGCGCGGTACCGACCTTCAGCGCCTACGAGGCCGACGTGGTGCAGGTCGAGCTCGACGACGACGGCATGCGGATCGACGTGCTCGAGGAGACGCTCGCGCGACTGGATACCGAGGGTCGCCGGCCGAAGTTCATCTACACGATCCCGAACTTCCAGAACCCGGGCGGGGTCACGATGTCGCTGGAGCGGCGCCGACGGCTCGTCCAGATCGCCCGGGAGCGCGAGATCCTCATCCTCGAGGACAACCCGTACGGTCTGCTCCGCTACGAGGGCGAGCCGCTGCCGACGCTCTTCTCGCTCGACGGCGGACGGTTCGTCGTCTACGCGGGCACGCTCTCGAAGATCCTCTCCCCCGGGATCCGCGTCGGCTGGGCCCTCGCCCCCGCTCCCGTGCGCCAGAAGATGGTCGTCGGCAAGCAGGGCAGCGACCTGAACTCGTCGTCGCTGAGCCAGATGATGGTCGCGTACTACTTCCGGGAGCGGGACTGGCACGACTACGTCCGCCTCCAGGCCGCCGTGTACCGCGCCCGTCGCGACGTGATGCTCGACGCCCTCGAGCGGCACATGCCGGAGGGCACGACGTGGACGACCCCCGCCGGTGGGCTGTTCATCTGGCTGACGCTGCCGTCGTACTTCGACACGACCGACCTGCTCGCCCGCGCGCTGCAGCACAACGTCGCGTTCGTTCCCGGGCGTGCCGCGTACCTGGACGGGCGCGGCGCCCAGAGCGCCCGGATCAACTTCTCCGGCGTCGGCGAGGACGACATCCGCGAGGGCGTCGCCCGGATCGGGACGGTCGTCGCGGAGCAGGCCGAGCTGTACGCGTCCCTGACCGGCGGTCCCCGACCGGGCGCTGCGCGCACCCGGCCCTCGACCGAGCGCCCCGCGCCGGCCTCGGACACCGGGGACGCCCCGATCGTGCCGCTGCGAACCGCCGGGCGTCGACGGGGAGCCCGCTGATGCGCGTCGCCGTGCTGCAGGGCGGGAGCTCGCTGGAGCGGCAGGTGTCGTTGCAGTCCTCCCAGCGGGTCGAGGAGTCGCTGCGCCGTCAGGGCCACGAGGTCCACGGGGTGGACGTCGACCCCGGGCTCGTGGCGCGCCTCGTCGCGCTGCGTCCCGACGTCGCGTTCGTCGCCGTCCACGGCGAGGAGGGCGAGGACGGCACCGTCCAGGAGCTGCTGGAGGTCCTGGAGATCCCGTACACCGGATCGGGCCCCGCCGCCTGCGAGCGATGCTGGGACAAGGTGGTCGCCAAGCGGCACCTCAAGCGGGCCGGCATCGCGACGCCGGACGCGGTGAGCGTGTCGGCCGCGGCCTTCAAGCGGCTCGGCGCCGCCGACGCCATCGGTCGGATCGGCGAGCGGCTGGGATGGCCGCTGGTCGTCAAGCCCGCACGTCAGGGATCGGCCCTCGGGCTGCGGTTCGTCCCGCGCCCGCAGGACGCCCCGGATGCCCTGATGGCGGCGTTGTCGTACGGCGACCGCGTCCTGATGGAGCGCCGGGTCGACGGGCACGACCTGTCGGTGACGGTGCTCGGCGAGGAGGCGCTGCCGATCGTCGAGGTGCACCCCGCCGACGGCGACCCCTACTCCGCGCGGTATACGATTGGACAGACCGCGTTTACCTGTCCTGCTGATCTGGAGCCGGCGACCGCGAGCGCTGCCGAGGCGCTGGCCCTGCGGGCGTTCAAGGCCTTGGGCTGCCGCGGGTTCGCCCGCGTGGATCTGCTGCTCGACCGGCGCACGCGGGAGCTCACGGTGCTCGAGGTCGACGCGGTGCCCGGCCTGACCCACACGAGCTACCTGCCGGTGGCCGCCGAAGCAGGCGGGATCGAGTTCGACGCCCTGACCGCGCGGCTGCTCGCGCTCGCACTGGAGGGCGGGTCGGGAGACTGAGGACCACGCACGGCCCGCGACCGGGCGCCGGCGGTGATACGCGGTCGACGACGGTCACGCGGGTCGGTTGCGGCGGCCGCCTCGCGACGCGGCGCCGGGCTCTCCGGCACGGTGCGCGGCGACGAGCCGTCAGCCCTGCGAGGACCCGAAGTCCTCGGGCGAGACCTGATCGAGGAAGCTGCGGAAGCGGTCCACGACGTCGTCGGTCTGCTCGGCGTCGCGCTCGAACTCGATCGCCGACTCCTCGATCACGGCGTCGGCGGCGTAGATCGGGGCGCCGCAGCGCACGGCGAACGCCAGCGCATCGGAGGGGCGCGAGTCGATCTCGACCTCACGGCCGTTCTGCTCGAGCGTGATCGTCGCGTAGAAGGTGTTGTCGCGCAGCTCGGTGACGGCGACCTGCAGGCACTTGACCTGGAACTCGCCGAGCACGTCGACGATCAGGTCGTGGGTCATCGGGCGCGGCGTGGCCGCCCCCTGCAGGCGCATGAGGATCGCGGCCGCCTCGGGATGCCCGATCCAGATCGGGAGGAAGCGGTTGGAGTCGGCGCACTTCAGCAGCACGATCGGCTGCTTGCCGACCATGTCGAAGCTCACGCCGTAGATGGTCATCTCCTGCATATGCGGGGCCGCGCGGTCCGTGCGATCTAGCGTTCGAACGGTCGGCGGTACCCGCAGTATAGGCCCGTCCGCCGCGCGTCCCGCCACGGCGGACGGCCGTGCCTCCGCGCCCGCCGCAGGAGGCCGTCCTCCGGGCCCGAAACGAATCCTCGGGTGCGCGCTTCCACGATCCAGCGGGCGACCACGAAGCGGACCTCGCCACCCTGGACGAAGCGGACGAACGCGGCGGGCCCGACGTCGACGACGGCCCGGAGACGACGACGGCCCCGCGGAGCGGGGCCGTGCGATGGGCGATCCTGGATTCGAACCAGGGACCTCTTCCTTATCAGAGAAGCGCTCTAACCGACTGAGCTAATCGCCCGAAGGGACCGGAAGGGTAGCGCAGGACGAGGGCAGCGTGCTCGCTCGCGAGGTCGTGCTGAAAGCCGACCGACACGGCGGACTCCCGTCACCACGCCGGGGCGCGTTGACGGGATCGAGACCCGGGCCTACGGCTCCAGACGCGACACGAGGATCCGCGCCTGCTCCAGATCGTCGAGGGGGATCTCGGCCACGAAGCCGTCACCCTTCGCGCGAACGCGGACGTCGTGGCCGATCGCCTGCGCCAGGCGACGCGCCAGGTCGTCGGCGGCGGCGGCCTGGTCCGCGGGAACCGCAGACCGACGCCCACCACGACGACCCGGCTCCGCGGCCAGCGCCCGCGCGCGCTGCTCCAGCACGCGCACGGACCAGCCCTCGTCGGCGGCCTGGCGGGCGAGCGAGCGCCGCGATTCCTGCGTCTCCGCCAGGAGCAGCGCACGACCGTGACCCTCGGTCAGTGCGCCGTCCCCCACGAGGTCGAGCACCTCGTCGGGCAGATCGAGGATCCGCAGGAGGTTGGAGATCGCGACGCGAGAGCGCCCCACCATCCGCCCTACCGCCTCGCGCGTGAGGTTGAGGTCCTCGACGAGCGCCGCGATCGCCCGGGCCTCCTCGACCGGGTTGAGGTCGGCCCGTGCCATGTTCTCGACGAGCGCCGACTGCAACGCCGTCGCATCGTCGTGCTCCTGGACGATGGCGGGGATCTCCTCGAGCCCGGCCAGCTGGGTCGCTCGCCAGCGCCGCTCGCCGGCGACGATCTGGTACCGCCCGCCCGGCAACGGACGGACGAGCACCGGCTGGAGCACCCCGCGCTCGGCGATCGAACCGGCCAGCGCCTGGAGGGCCTCGCCGTCGAAGGTCCTCCGCGGCTGCTGCGGGTTCGGAACGACGAGCTCGACCGGGAGCGTGCGCAGCTCGATCGGGGAGTCCGTCCCCTCCCCCAGCTCGTCGGTCGCCAGGATCGCCGCGAGTCCGCGGCCCATGCCTCGCTGTCTAGCCACGCGCGACCAGCTCCTTGGCCAGATCGAAGTACGCCGCCGCACCACTGGAGTGCGGGTCGTGATGGATGACGGGAACGCCGAAGCTCGGCGCCTCGCTGATGCGGACGTTCCGTGGGATGACCGTGTCGAAGACCAGGTCGGGGAAGTGCGTGCGGACCTCCTCGGCGACGTCGTGCGCCAGCCGGGTCCGCGTGTCGTGCATCGTGAGCAGCATCCCGGCGATCGCCAGGCGCGGGTTGAGCCGGAGCTGCACGAGCCGAAGCGTCTCGAGGAGCCCCGCAAGTCCCTCGAGGGCGAAGTACTCGGTCTGCACCGGGACGATCACCCGGTCGGCGGTGGCCAACGCGTTGATCGTCAGCGGCCCGAGCGACGGAGGGCAGTCGAGGAGGATGAACTCGTAGTCGCCGCGAATCGGAGCCAGCACGTCGCGAAGCCGGTGGTCGCTGCCGTTCTGGCGCGCGAGCTCCACGGTCGATGCCGCCAGGTCCGGGTGGGCCGGCAGGAGCGACAGGCCGGGGATGTCGGTCGCGATCACCGCGTCGGCTGCCGCCAGGTCGCCCCGGATCACGTCGTAGACGCTCGGCTCGCCGGTCTTCGACGCGCCGAGAGCCACCGTCGCGTTGGCCTGGGCGTCGATGTCGACGAGGAGCGTGGCGAACCCCGCCTCGGCGATGCAGGCCGCGAGGTTGACGGCGGTGGTCGTCTTCCCGACCCCGCCCTTCTGGTTTGCGATCGCGTAGACGGTGCCCAAGGGGCTGGAACCGTACCGCGCGGGGGGGTCCGATCCGGTCGCGGTCGGCCCCGGTCACGGTTTCACGTGAAACAGATCCCCGGCCCAGCGGGTCGGCCGTGCCGCCCCGACGGTTGAGCCCGCCCACCCGGTGCGTTTCACGTGAAACGCGTCATCCGCCGCGACCGCCGGTCCGAGATCGCACCCTGTCGAGCGACGTCCCCTGCCCCCACCGTGCACGTCGCCGCCGATCCCCCGCCACGTATGTGCGGCGTCGTGCCCCGAAGCGACCAACCCACGCCCACCGGGCCCGCCCCTTGCCGGCGATGTTTCACGTGAAACGCGCCGGGAGCGTCGTCCATCCGCGCCCACCGCGTGCGAGGCGATCACCCCAACGGCTTGCGTCGCGCCAGCCCCACCCGACGCGGAAAGCCCTGCGGGGTGGCCCCCCGCTTCGTCGTCACGACGAGCCGATGGTCCCGAGCACCCTCCCAAGGTGTCACCGGACGATCGTCGATCGCCCCCATCGCCAGCGCTCGCGTGGCGACGTCCGCCTCCGCGCGCTCGTCCTGATCGATCGCGCCCTTCCAGGCGACCAGCGACCCGCCGACCCGAAGCAGTGGCCCGGCGTACTCGATCAGCACGCCCAGGGGCGCCACGGCGCGGGCCGTGACGACGTCGTGGGCATCCCGACCCTGCGGCCAGTCCTCGGCTCGCGCGTGCACGCCGGCGACGTTCCCCAGTCCGAGACGCTCCGCGACGCCCGTCACCCAGGTGACCTTCCGGCCGACCGTGTCGAGCGCGACGACGGCGCACTCCGGCCGCGCGGCTGCGAGGACCAGGGACGGCACCCCCGCCCCGGTCCCGATGTCCACGAGTCGCTCGGCCCGGTCGACCGCGTCGACCGTCAGGCCACTCAGGGCGTCCGCGATGTGGCGATCGACCGCCAGGTCGGGAGCCCGAACCGTCGTCGCAGCGTGCTCGTCGGTCGCGAACACCTGCAAGAGATCGTGCAACGCCGTCGCCGTCGCGCTGGACAGGCGATACTCCTCGGCCAGCGTCGCCAGGCGACGCTCGGCGACGTCCCAGGCCGCGTCCGTCACCGCGCGCGCGGTGTGACGACGAGGTGGCGATCCGGCTCGTCCCCCTCGCTGTGGGTCGCGACGTCGTCGCGCTCCCGCAGCTGCTCGTGGACGAAGCGCCGCTCGCTCGCCGTCATCGGGTCGAGCGCCACGGCCTCTCCCGACCGCACGGCGCGATCGCCGGCGTCGGTCGCGATACGCGTGAGGATCGCCGCCCGCCGTGTCCGGTAGTCGCCCGCGTCGACGGTGACGACCCAGCGTCCGCCCGGGGCGTGGCGCGCCGCGACGCGCGTCGCCAGGTGCTGCACCGCGTCGATGACCTGGCCGTGGCGACCGATGAAGGGCGCCACCCGGTCACCCTGCAGCGTCGCCGTGATCCGCTCGCCCTTGCGCGTGACCTCGACCTCCTCGCCTGCGTCGATCGCCGCGGCCACCCGGCCCACCAGCAGACCCACCTCCGAGGCGATCCGCTCGCCCGTCTCCTCGTCGGTGCTCATGCTCAGCGGCGCCTTCCGGACTTCTTCTTCTTCTTCTTCCGCGGGGGAGGCGGCGGTGGCGCGCCGGCCACGGCCGCGGTCGCCGATCCGCCCTTGCCCTTGCGCGGCGGGTCCTCGTCCTCGGGGACCTCGAGGGGCTTGACGTGCCCGTAGACCTTGATGAGGCCCCACTGCTGCACGAGGGTGAAGACGTTCGTCGTGATCCAGTAGAGGAAGAGGCCCGACGGCGGCTTGATCGGGATCAGGAAGAACGCGAACACCAGCGGCAGACCCATCATCAGGCGCTTCTGGTTCTTGTCCGCCGTCGGAGGCATGTTCACGATCGACGACGCCATCTGCGACACGATGTAGAGCACCAGCAGGAAGATCAGGAGCCCCACCGCCGGGTACGCCGTGATGTCGTCGATCCCGAGGAATCCCTCGCCGTGGCCGCCGCCGCCGATCAGGCCGCAGGGCTGCGCCGTCTGGCCGCAGATCTCGTCCCGGAGATCGGTCCGCAGCATGTAGAAGAACGCGATCAGGAACGGGATCTGCACGAGGATCGGCAGACAGGACGCGAACGGATTGACCTTGTGCTCCGAGTAGAGCTTCATCGTCTCCTGCTGGAGACGTTGGCGGTCGTCCTTGTGCTTGGCCTGCAGCGCCTTGAGCTGCGGCGCGATCACCTGCATCCCACGCATGCCCTTGAAGGCCTTGATACCCAGTGGCAGCACCGCCAGGCGGAGCAGGATCGTCAGCAGGATGATCGAGACGCCCCAGTTGCCGACGATGCCCTCGATGAACTCGAGGACCGGCAGGAAGATCTCGATGAGCCACTGGATCGGCGCGATGACGGCGGCAGGCATGGGCCTCGTTCAGCTGGGGGTGGAGGGATGTCGCGAGCGGAAGACGCGCTGATCCGACACGGGATCGTAGCCGCCGTGGCTCCAAGGGTTGCAGCGGAGGATGCGCCAGACCGCGAGAACCGTGCCACGCAGGGCTCCCTGCGTCCGGATCGCCTCCACCGCGTAGTGGCTGCAGGTCGGCTCGTACTTGCAGGATCGCGGCAGCGCCGGGCTGATCCACCGCTGGTAGGCCCGGATCGGTGCGACGAGGATCTCGCGCAGGATCCTCACGATGCGCCCTTCTCGGCCGCGCTCGCCGCCCGGTCGACGAGCTCCCCGAGCGCCGTCGTGACACCCGAGAGACCGTCCCGCTCGGCGAGGTCGTGTGCGCCGGACCGGGCGACGATCACGACGTCGACCTGGTCGGGCAGCCTGTCGGAAAGCGTCGGAAACGCCTCGCGCAGCAGGCGCTTGACGCGGTTGCGCTCGACGGCGCCGCCCACGCGGCGAGAGACGCTCAGCCCGACGCGGGGCTCGTCCGCGCCGTCCTCGGGACGGGGGAAGAGATGCAGCACGAAGTGGCGGTTGCCGAACGACCGACCGCGTCGAAAGACCCGGTCGAAGTCCGCGCTGCGCGTGAGCCGGCCCCGCTTCGGCCGCCTGGCGGCCGGACGGGGGTCGGCCATCGGGTCAGACGGTCAGGCGGCGGCGACCCTTGGTGCGCCGACGCTTCAGGACTTCGCGGCCGGCCTTCGAGGCCATGCGGGCCCGAAAGCCGTGGGTGCGTGCGCGCTTGCGCTTCTTGGGCTGGTAGGTGCGCTTCATGTCAGTGTCCTCGCTGGGGGGCGGGCAGCGTGAAGAACGCGCCCGCCACAGGCACGGATCGAGCAGTCTAGCGCGGTCGCCGAGGGCACCGTCGGCTGCCGTCGAGGTCGTGCCGCGGACGGCCCGCGAGAGGATTCCCGCTGTTTCCGGGATCGACCTATCAGGACGCCCGGACGGTCCCGACCGACGGCCTCCCCGTTGCTATATTCACCGGACGCCGTGACGACGTCGCGGACCCCCTCGGAAGCGGCCTCGACCGTCTCCACCGCCTGCGCTCCGCCCGGCCGTCCTCGGACGGTCGCCACCTGTCCCGTGACGGCCCCTCCCCACGATCCCGACGCCTCCTGGTCCGCGATCGTCGAGGACGCTCGGGCCCGGATCGCCGATCGGGCGTGGGACACCTGGCTCGCCGTCCTGCGGCCCGTCGGGATGGACGGCCACGAGTTGCGGGTCGCCGCCCCCACCCAGTCGGTGGCCTGGATCACGGAGCGCCTGGGCCCACTGCTGAGCGCCAGCGCCTCCCGTGCGCTCCAGGCGCCCGTGACGGTCCGTGTCATCGCCGACCCCCGCAGCGCCACGGGCGGGGGAGGATCCCGCCGCCCCGGCGCGCAGGGACGCGGCCGGATCGGCGACGCGGACGACCACGTCGACGTCGACCGCCCGCTGACTCCGGCCTACCGCTTCGAGGAGTTCGTCCTCGGTCCGTCGAACCACTTCGCCCATGCCGCCGCGCTCACCGTCGCCGAGCACCCGGGCGTCGCCTACAACCCGCTGTTCCTCTACGGGCCGCCGGGCGTCGGCAAGACCCACCTCCTGCACGCCGTCGGGCACTACTCCAAGGCCCATCACCCGGGCATCCGGGTCCGCTACGCGACGGCCGAGACGTTCACCAACGAGTTCACCCACGCGTTGCGTCGCCACGGCATCGACGACTTCAAGCGCCGGTACCGCTCGATCGACCTGTTGTTGGTCGACGACGTCCAGTTCCTCATGGCCAAGCGGGCCACCGAGGAGGAGTTCTTCCACACCTTCAACGCCCTGCACGAGGCCGGCGCCCAGGTCGTGCTCACCGCGGACCGGCTGCCGGACGACCTGGCGAAGATGGAGGACCGGCTCCGCGACCGGTTCGCCGCCGGCCTCGTCGCCGAGGTTTCGCCACCGGACATCGCGACGCGACTCATGGTGCTGCGCAAGCGACTCCGCGGCCACGCCGTGCCGGTGCAGGAGGCCTCTGCCCTCGAGGAGATCGCGCACGAGGTCACCGGCAGCGTCCGCGCGCTGGAGGCCGCGCTCACCCGTGTGGTCGCCTTCGCCTCCCTCACCGACAGACCGGTCACCCGCAGCCTCGCCCGCGAGGTCCTCGGCTCGCTGTACCCCTCCTCCGACCGGCGCCCGGGCCGACGCGATGCGGCCGCCGACCGACGCGCCACGCTCGAGGACGTCATCTCCGCGACGGCCGACACGTTCTCGCTGTCCCAGGACGTGCTGCTCTCGACCCGGCGCGAGCGTCGGGTCGCCTGGGCGAGGCAGCTGGCGATGTATCTCGCGCGTGAGGAGACGGACGCGTCCTACCCCACGCTCGGGCGCGGGTTCGGTGGCCGCAACCACACGACCGTGATGAAGGCCGTCCGGAGCGTGGAGGACCGGATCGCGCACGATCCGAACGCACAGGCCGACCTGTCGCGTGTGCGTCAACGGCTCGCGGCTGTGCTCGGCGCCGACGACCGGGGCACAGCCCGCCGGGACGGGTGACAGACTGCGCACACCCCTGTGCTCCGGCCCGGCTCCCGCAGCGGCCGCCACAGAGCGCGATCCGGGCTCGCGACCTCCGTCCGGGCACAGACCGCACACCCCTTACCACTGCTCCTGTACCTCCTTCTCCCTTGAGGACTACAAGGTGAAACTGCACACCCCCGCACAGGACCTGCTCGGTCATCTGCAGTCCCTCAGCCGCATCGCATCGGGGCGCCTGGCCAACCCGACGCTGTCCGGCGTCCAGATCGCCGCGACCGCCGATCGCATCGAGCTGCGCGCCACCGACCTCCAGATCGGTCTGCGGATCGCGATCGAGGGAGAGGTCGAGCAGCCCGGCACCGTGGTGCTGCCGGCCCGCCTGCTGCTCGACATCGCCCGCCAGGCTCCGGGGCCACGGATCTCGCTGGAGCTGCGCCAGGACGAGCAGGACGTCGAGGTGACCGCCGGTTCGGCGGTGTTCCAGCTGCGGACCCTCAGGGCCGAGGACTTCCCACCCCTGCCGGAGCCGGCCGACGCGACCGCGGTCGAGGTTCCCGCCGCGGCGTTCGTCGCGACCACCACGAAGGTGGTGCGGTCCGCGGCCCGCGACGACACGCGGCCCCTGCTGGCATGCGTCCTCGTCCGCGCCGAGGGCGATGGCCTGACGATGGTCGCGACCGACTCGTACCGCCTGTCGGAGAAGCGGACGACGCTCGAGACGCCCCTGGAGGGTGGCTTCGAGGCCAACGTGCCGGCACGCGTCATGCAGGAGCTGGAGCGTCTCGTCCCCGCGACCGGCGCCGAGACGCTGTCCGTCGCACGCGGCGAGAACCAGGTGCTCTTCACCGTGGGGGACCACGTGCTCAGCTCCCGCCTGGTCGACGGCACCTTCCCGCAGTACCGCTCGCTGATCCCGGAGACGTTCGACCACGAGCTGCGGATCTCGACGTCGGAGCTGCGCGAGGTCGTCGGACGGGTGTCGCTGCTCGCCCAGAAGGCCGCGGCGCTGCGGCTCGCGTTCTCGGAGGGCGAGCTGACGGTGTCGTCGCAGACGCAGGACGTCGGCGAGGCGAAGGAGTCGCTCCCCGTGCCGTTCCACGGCGAGCCGCTCGACATCGGGTTCAACCCCGAGTACCTGCGCGACGGTCTCGCGTCGATCGAGAGCGACGAGGTGCTCCTGCGCCTGACGAGCCCGATCCGTCCCGGTCTGCTGCAGACGGCGGACGATCAGGGCTTCCTCTACCTCATCATGCCCATCCGGCTGAACAACTGAGCGGGACGACGCTGTCGGATCTGGCGCACCTTCGCGTCCGGGATCTCCGGTCCTACGAGGCGGCGGACGTGCCGCTCGGACCGGGGCTCACCGTCGTCGCCGGTCCGAACGGTGCCGGCAAGACGAACCTCCTCGAGGTCGCCTATCTGGCGTGCACCGGCCGGTCGTTCCGCCACGTGCCCGACCGCGAGCTGGTCCGCCGGGACGCCGACGCCGGCCATGTCACCGCCGAGGTTCGCGCGGGGGAGGGGCGGACCCACCGGTTCGGCGTCGGGGTGAGCATCGGCCCGGAGGAGCGTCGACGGACCTCGATCGACGGTCAGCCGGTGGAGCGGCTCCTGGACCACCCGGCCCGTCCGCGCCTGAGCGTCTTCCTCCCCGACCGGATGGTGCTCGTCAAGGGTGGACCGGCCCTCCGTCGTGCCCATCTGGATCAGCTGCTCGTCGCGCTGCGGCCCGGGGCGGCGGACGTCCGCGGACGCTACCTGGAGGCGCTCCGCCAGCGCAACGCGCTGCTGGGCCAGCTGCGGGACACCGGGGCCCTTCCGGGACCAGGGGGCGTTGCACGCGCGGCGTCGAGACTCGACCCGTGGGATCGCTCGCTCGCGGTGGCCGCGGCGGAGCTCACCGCCGCTCGTGCCGCAGCCGTCGACCAGATCGCCGGGTCGGTCGCGGCCCGGGCCGAGAAGCTCGGGCTGGAGGGATCGCTCGCGCTCGACTACCGGGCACGCGCGTCCGTCGATCCCGACGAGGTGCTCGCGACGCTGCGGGACCGTCACGCCGGCGACGTCGAGCGGGGGTTCACGCACCAGGGCCCCCACCGCGACGAGCTCGCGGTCCGCCGGGACGGGCGTCTCCTGGCCCGGTATGGGTCGCAGGGTGAGCAGCGGCTCGGCCTCCTCGCAATCGTCCTGGGCGAGACCGACGCGGTGGAGGAGGCGACCGGTCGTCGCCCGATCGTGCTGCTCGACGACGTGATGAGCGAGCTGGACCGTCGCCGTCGGGAGCGCCTGGTCGACGCGGTCCGCGGCCGGGGGCAGGTCCTCGTCACCGTCACGGAGGCCGATCACGTCCCCGGGGCCGACGACGGGCGGATCGGGCGGATCGACGTTGCGCCCGGCCGTGCCGAGGTCCTCCGCGTCGCGCAGGGAGGATGATGGGGGCGTGGCCCGTCGGCGTCGCTCCAACCCACGCCGGCCTGTCGAGGGTCTCCGGAGCCTGCTCGGCGAGCTGACGCCCGGCGACGACCTCGGCGCGCTGCAGCACGCGTGGTCCGCCTCGGTGGGGGCGGCGATCGCCGAGGCCGGCAGGCCGGTGGCGATCGAGGACGGCGTCCTGCACGTCCGGTGCGCCGACGCCACGTGGGCCCACACGCTGCAGCTCATGGAGTCCGACATCATCGCCCGCCTGCGGGACGGGGGAGCGCCTGGGGTCGAGGGCGTGCGGGCGATCCGGACGGGCGTCGAGGCCTCCTGACGCGACCCGGCGTCCGACCGACCCGACCCGCGGTTCGCGCCCGGTCGGAGGGTCCGCTCCGAAACGGCTGGGTGTCGTCGCCGTGATCCCCTGATTTGCAGCGGATTCCGGGGCCGCTGAGGGGCGGTTCGAGGAGCCGCATATGGTAAACTTCCGCGGATTCGCTCGGTGCGCCTCGGGCCGGATTCATCCGATTCCGGCCGGGGCGTTTCTGCTGCACGGAGGCCCATGGCGACGAACGACATCCCGACACCCGACGACGTGGAGGTCCCCGCCTCGGGCGGGACCTACGACGCATCGGACATCACCGTCCTCGAGGGCCTCGAGGCCGTCCGTCACCGACCCGGCATGTACATCGGGTCGACCGGCGTCCGGGGGCTCCACCACCTGGTGTGGGAGATCGTCGACAACTCCGTCGACGAGGCGCTGGCCGGCCACGCGACGACCGTCGACGTGACGGTGCACCCCGACAACTCCGTGACGGTCCGCGACGATGGCCGTGGCATCCCGGTGGCGATGCAGGAGTCCGAGGGCCGCCCCGCCGTCGAGGTCGTCCTGACGGTCCTCCACGCCGGCGGCAAGTTCGGCGACGGTGGCGGCTACAAGGTGTCGGGCGGCCTGCACGGCGTCGGCAGCTCGGTCGTCAACGCGCTCTCGGAGTCGCTCAAGGTCGAGATCCGCCGTGACGGTCACGTCTGGCGGCAGTCCTATTCGCGTGGTGACGTGCTCGGACCGCTCGAGCAGGGCGAGAAGATCACCGAGGCCGACGGGACCGGGACGACGATCACGTTCCTGCCCGACGCCGACATCTTCGAGACGACCGAGTTCGACTGGAGCACCCTCGAGCAGCGGCTGCGCGAGACGGCCTTCCTCACCCGTGGCCTGCGGATCGTCATCACCGACGAGCGCGGCGAGGGCAAGCGGATCGAGTTCCACTACGAGGGCGGCATCGCCGACTTCGTCTCCTACCTCAACGACGGCAAGGACGGCATCGGCAAGCACGTCATCTCGTTCGAGGGCGAGGGTGCCGACGGCGCGGTCGAGGTCGCGATGCAGTGGAACTCCACCTACCAGGAGTCGATCCACAGCTTCGCCAACAACATCAACACGCACGAGGGCGGATCCCACCTGTCGGGGTTCCGGTCGGCGCTCACCCGCACCGTCAACAAGTGGGCCCGCGACAACCGGGAGCTGAAGGAGAAGGATCTCGCCCTCTCCGGGGACGATGTGCGCGAAGGCCTCACCGCGGTGATCTCGGCGAAGCTCACGAACCCGCAGTTCGAGGGGCAGACGAAGACCAAGCTCGGCAACCCCGGGATGGACGGCACCGTCCAGACGATCGTCAACGAGAAGCTCGCCGAGTACTTCGAGGAGAACCCGCAGGAGGCGCGGGCGATCGTCCGCAAGGCGGTCCAGGCGTCGCAGGCCCGGGCCGCAGCCCGCAAGGCGCGTGACCTGACCCGCAAGAAGGCCGGATCGGACTCCCGCCTGCCGGGCAAGCTGGCGGACTGCTCGGTCAAGGATCCGGCGTTGCGGGAGCTGTTCATCGTCGAGGGTGACTCGGCCGGTGGCTCCGCCAAGCAGGGTCGGGACCGCAACACCCAGGCGATCCTGCCGCTGTTCGGCAAGATCCTGAACGTCGAGAAGAGCCGGATCGACAAGGTCCTGCAGAACGACGCGATCCAGTCGCTGGTGACCGCGGTCGGAACGGGTGTCCGTGACGAGTTCGACATCGAGAACGCGCGGTACCACAAGATCATCCTGATGACGGACGCCGACGTCGACGGCGCCCATATCCGCACCCTGATCCTCACGCTCCTGTTCCGCGAGATGCAGGAGCTGCTCGAGGCCGGCTACGTCTATATCGCCAAGCCGCCCCTGTACCGGTTGAAGAAGGGCCAGAACGTCCGGTACATCGAGAAGGAGTCCGAGCTGGAGGACGTGCTGTTGTCCGACAAGCTCGAGCGGTTCCGGATCACCGACTCGCGGGATCGCGAGCTGTCGCTCACCGATGCGCGCTGGCAGCGGTTCAGCCGTCTGCGCAAGCAGCACGAGGGCTGGGCCAGTGCGCTGCGGGCCGAGCACGGCGGCGCCGTCGTGCGGTTCCTGCAGACGACCGGCCTGGTCCGCGACGGGATCGTCGGCACCGACAAGGTGATCGATCACCTGCGGGCCGTCGAGAAGGACGAGACCACGAGCCACGAGGTCCACCTGCTCGACGATGATCCGGTCGAGCTGTGGATTCGCACGATCGAGCGCAAGACCGGCCTGTCGCAGAGCCACCGGATCAAGCGGTCGTTGTTCGACAGCCCGGAGCTCGTCGGGCTGACCAAGGTCCACAACCAGCTCGTCGAGCTCTGCGGTCGCGCGCCGTTCACCGTCACGCTCGAGGACCGCTCCAGCGAGGCCGCCACGTTCGACGACCTGCACGGGGTGATCATGGACATGGCGGCTCGCACCGCCGGCACGCTCAACCGGTTCAAGGGCCTCGGCGAGATGAACCCCGAGCAGCTGCGCGTCACCACGATGGATCCGACCACACGCACGTTGCAGAAGGTGAGCATCGACGACGCGGCCGGGGCCGACCGCCTGTTCTCGATGTTGATGGGTGACCAGGTCGAGTTCCGACGTGGGTTCATCGAGGAGCACGCCCGCCAGGTCGTCAACCTCGATGTCTGATCGCCGACCGAAGGAGACCGACGCATGAGCAGCACCGACGTCATCAGCGGCGGCAACCTCGAGCCGCGTGCGCTCGAGGACGAGATGCGGACCGCGTACCTCGACTACGCGATGTCCGTGATCGTCGGGCGTGCCCTGCCCGACGCCCGCGACGGTCTCAAGCCGGTCCACCGCCGCGTCCTGTTCGCCATGAACGAGGGCGGCTACGGTCCGACCCGGCCGTACGTGAAGTCCGCCCGCATCGTCGGCGAGGTGATGGGTAAGTACCACCCGCACGGCGACTCGGCCATCTACGACACGCTCGCCCGCATGGCGCAGGACTTCTCCATGCGCTACGAGCTCGTGGACGGTCAGGGCAACTTCGGCTCGATCGACGGCGACCCGCCCGCCGCGATGCGGTACACCGAGGCGCGGATGACCAGGTTGGCGGCGGAGATGCTCCGCGACCTGGACATGGACACCGTCGACTTCCAGCCGAACTACGACGGTCAGCAGCAGGAGCCGACGGTCCTGCCGGCGCGTTACCCCAACCTGCTGGTCAACGGGGCATCGGGCATCGCGGTCGGCATGGCGACGAACATGCCGCCGCACAACCTCGGCGAGACGATCGCCGCGACGATCGCCTACATCGACAACCCGTCGATCACGATCGACGAACTGCTCACCCATCTGCCGGGACCGGACTTCCCGACCGGCGGCATCATCCTGGGCCACTCCGGGATCCGCGACGCGTACGAGACCGGTCGTGGTCGCGTCCGCGTCCAGGCCAAGGCGCACATCGAGCCGATCGGGCAGGGCAAGGAGGCGATCGTCGTCACCGAGCTGCCCTACATGGTCAAGAAGGGCGGATCGGGCGGCCTCGCCGAGAAGATCGACAACCTGATCCTCGAGCGCAAGCTCCCGGAGTGCACCAAGGTCAACGACGAGTCCGATCGCCGCGGCATGCGGCTGGTCATCGAGCTCAAGCGCGACGCGATCCCGAAGGTCGCGCTCAACAAGCTCTACAAGCACACGCCGATGCAGACGACGTTCGGTGTCAACGCCGTCGCGCTCGTCGACGGGGTGCCGCGGACGCTCGGGCTGCGCGAGCTGCTGCACGCCTACGTCGGGCATCAGCGCGAGGTCGTCGTCCGCCGCGCCAAGTTCGAGCTGGCGCAGAAGGAGGCTCGGGCGCACGTCCTCGAGGGACTGCTCATCGCGCTCGACAACCTCGACGCCGTCATCGCGGTCATCCGCAACTCCAAGGACCGCGAGACGGCCCGCGGGCGGCTGATGCAGGAGTTCGGCCTGTCGATGATCCAGGCGACCGCGATCCTGGATCTGCGCCTGGCCCAGCTCACGGCGCTGGAGAGCGACGCGATCCGTGCCGAGCACGCCGACGTCATGGAGCGCATCGCCGAGCTGCGCGCGCTGCTGGGCGACGAGCAGGCGGTGCTCGACCTCATCAAGGAGGAGCTCACCGACATCAAGGAGCGGTTCGGCGACGAGCGGCGCACGCTGATCACGCACTCCGAGGACGAGATCGACATCGAGGATCTCATCGCCGACCAGCAGATGGTCATCACCATCACGCAGTCGGGGTACATCAAGTCGCTGCCGCTGGCCACCTATCGGCAGCAGCACCGTGGCGGGGTCGGCGTGAGCGGGATGAACATGAAGGACGGTGACTACATCGAGCACCTCTTCGTGTGCTCCAGTCACGACTACCTGCTGTTCTTCTCCAACCGCGGAAAGGTCTACCGGTCCAAGGTCTACGAGTTGCCCGAAGCCTCGCGCACGGCGAAGGGGCGCTTCCTGGGCAACGTGCTGCCGTTGCGAGAGGGCGAGCGCGTGCAGTCGGTGCTGTCCACGCGCGACTTCACCGAGACGCCGTACCTCGTCTTCGCCACCCGCAACGGGACCATCAAGAAGACCGAGCTGCAGGCGTACAACACGCCGATCAAGGCCGACGGCATCATCGCCATCAAGATCCGGGACGAGGACGAGCTGGTCGCCGTCCGGGGGGTCAACGAGGGAGATGAGGTCGTGATGGTCTCCAAGGCCGGCCTGACGGTCCGGTTCGGCGAGAGCGACGCCCGGTCGATGGGTCGCGACACCAGCGGCGTGCGCGGCATGGACGTCGGAAAGTCCGAGGTCATCGCGATGGATGTCGCCAAGGACGACCTGGACCTGCTCGTCGTCACCGACAACGGCTACGGCAAGCGGACGCTCGTGCGCGAGTACCGCAAGACCAGCCGCGGGGCCAAGGGCGTCAAGACGATCCAGCTCACGGAGACCAAGGGCGGCCTGGCGGGCGCCCTCGTCGTGCGCGAGCACGAGGGCCTCGTCTTCATCAGCGAGGGTGGGATGGTGCAGCGCACGCCGGTCGGCGGCATCAACCGCTACGGGCGCAACTCCCAGGGCGTCCGCGTGATGAACATCAAGGACGACGACCGCGTCAGTGCGGTCGCCCGGATCATCGAGACCGAGGACGATCCCGAGGCCGTCGCCACCGCCGGCACCGGCGCGCCCGCCGTCGTGGAGGGGGCGCCCGACGGCGAGGTGTCGAACACCGACGACGTGGTGGCAGACGACGCCCCCACGGCCGACGGATCGGCCGCTCCGGACGCGGGTGAGGACGGCTCCGGCGAGGCGTAGGACTCGAACCGGGAGCGGCGACGCGCCCGGGCGTCCGCACCCCTCGACCCGCACGAGTCGGGATGGTACGTTCGGTCCACCAAGCCAGAGAAAGGAGGTGGTCCGAATCAACGACTTGTCGTACGGGACTCAGGAGGTGGCCTCCCCGTAGCTCATGTTCGTCGCCGACAGGCCGACGAACACCGAGCACGGGGTGGCCGACCGGGCCTCCCGTCGGCGCATGCGTGCGCCGATCCCCGGTCGTGACCCTGGCCGGGCAGCCCGGAAGGGTGCCCGATCCGAGATCGAACCAGGCAGGAGCTCGCCCTCGTCCCAGCGTGAACGCGCCCACGGTACTGGCGTGGGGACGCGAAGCTCCTCGACCGGACCACCGGAATGCAGGACCCGACGCGGCGCCGAGAGGCGCCGCGTCGGCGTTCACGCGACGATCACCCACCCGTCACGTCGCGAGGGTACTCTCGAGTAGGTCGACCCTCGTCGGCCTGCTCGCCATGCCCGTCGCCCGCCGTACCGCGCCCATCCGCTCACCCAGGCGACCGGCCGTCGTGGTCGCCATCGCGCTCGCGGCCCTGGTGGGACTCCTGGGCCCGATCACGTCCGCCGGTGCCGCCGTGCCGGATCGGGTGGTGCTCAGCCCGACCGAGCGCCCGGCCGTCTCGCAGACCATCACCTGGCACACGCCCGCCGCCGACACGGGTCACGCGGTCCAGATCCGGCGTCCCGGTGGGGGCGCCAGGGAGATCGCCGCGGTGCGCACCGTCGTCGTGCGAGACGGACGGCATCACACCGTGACCGTCAACGAGCTTGCCCCCGACTCGACCTACGAGTACCGCGTCGGGCGGGACGCCCACTGGACGGGGTGGATGACCTTCCGCACGGCAGCATCGGGACACCCCGGGGCGTGGCGGTGGCTCTACCACGGGGACACGCAGGAGGGCCTGGAGGAGTGGACCCCGTGGGTGCGGCGCTCCTACGCCGACGTGCCGGACGCCCGCCTGGTGGTGCACGCCGGCGACCTGATCAACGCGCCCAACCAGGGCGAGGAGTGGGCGCGGTGGTTCGGAGCGCAGAAGGGGCACGTCGATCGGATCAACACGCTCGCGATCCCCGGCAACCACGAGTACCTCGGCACGATGTCCAAGCTGCCGTTCGTCGATCACGACGGTACGGCGGAGAACTTCCGCGCCCACTTCAACCATCCGCTGAACGGCCCGGCAGGCGTGCGCAACACCGCCTACACCGTCGACTACCAGGGCGTTCGGTTCATCGCCCTGAACACCGGCGACAACATGGCCTACGACCCGAGCCCCCAGCAGCGCGCCTGGCTCGACCGGCTCCTGCGCGACAACCCGAACCGCTGGACGGTCGTCGTCCTGCACATCCCGTTCTTCTCGAGCTCCGATCAGCACCACTCGCAGTCCGCGCGGGTGCGGTCCTCGTGGCTCGATCTCGTCGAGCGGTCCGACGTCGACCTCGTCCTGCAGGGCCACACCCACTCCTACGCCCGCGGATACGCGGGGCGTGCCGACGGTCCGCAGTACGTCGTGAGCACCAGCGGTCCGAAGTACTACGAGCTCGGGGATCCCGGCGCCGACTGGAAGGCGCACGGCGCCACGCCGAAGCTCGTCGTGGGGGAGACCTCGACGTACCAGGAGGTGTGCGTCACCGACGACACGCTCTCGCTGCGCGCGGTGATCACCGGCAAGGGTGATGCGACGACGACCGAGCTGCCCGTCGGGGCGACGCTCGACGCGTTCACGGTCAGCCGAGCCGGCGGGACGAAGCGGGTGGTCGACGGGTTCCGGTGCGCGGAGCAGGAGCCGCGCCCGACGGCACCCGTCGAGGACGGCCTGCTGCAGTGCACGAAGCGGGACGTCGTGATCGGCGACGTGCGGCCGGGGTCGCGTCGCGACGTCGTTCGTGCCGTGACGTCGCCGTCCAACGCCGGACGGCGCGTCGTGCTGCGTCGCAGAACCGCCTCGCAGCGGACCTGGGACGTCGTCCGACGCGGCAGGGTCCGCGCCGATGGCGGCATCACCCTGAGTGCCGCGACATCGAGGGCGCGCGGCACCCGCTACCGCGTCGACATCGCGACCGCCCGCTCGGCCGCGACCGCCCGCGTCCGTCGCGTGCGGATCTCGAGCGTCCGGCGCGACGGCGCGCACGCCCGGGTCCAGGGCACCAGCACCCGCAAGGGGCGTGTGCGGGTGCAGGCGCGCGTCGGGTGCGGTCGCTGGCGGACGGTGGCCCGCCCGCGCACCGACCGCAGGGGCCGCTGGAGGGTCCGGGCGAGCGTCTCGGGCGATGCCACCACGGTCCGGGTCGACGTGCCGGGGTCGCGCGGCCGGGGTCGCGTGCGGTCGCTGGCCGCGTCGATCCGCTGACCCGTGCCGTGGCCTAGACCAGGGCCGGGAGCCAGGCGCGCCAGCTCTCCGGGACCCGGGGGCACGCGACCTGGATGAACACCGACGGGTGCGGCGCCCGCGGGGAGCGGCGCGGGAACATCCGCGCCTGGTGGGGGAGCCGGTCCGCCTTTCGGCGGTTGCAGGTCGCGCAGCAGGTGACGATGTTCTCCCACTCGCTCGATCCGCCCTTGGACCGCGGGATGACGTGATCGACCGTCAGGTCGCTGCGGGCCTGGCAGTACTGGCACGTCCAGTCGTCGCGTGCGAAGACCGCACGTCGCGTCAGGCGCCGTCGACCGTGGCGTGGCACCGGCGCGTAGGTCCGCAGACGGATCACGGCCGGTCGCGGGAACGCGGTCCGCTCGGCGCGGAGCTCGCCGACACCGTGCTCGATCACCTCGGCCTTCTCCTTCAGGAGCAGGACGGCCGCGCGGCGTATCCCGCACACGTGTATCGGCTCGTACGTCGCGTTGAGCACCAGCACGTGGCTCGATATCCGGGGTGCGCGGGCCGCAAGGGACCGCTCGCCGTCCGGAGACGACAGCACCATCGCGGTGGCTGGCGGGTCGCTGGTGTGCACGGATGCGCTCCGCGCACGAGGATACCCCGCTGATCGGGGGAGTTGAGCCGATAACCGGATCGTCACGGGGCCCCGCCGGGGTTCGAGCCCGGGCGGCGCCCGTCAGACCCCTCGCCGCGGGATCGGTGGGATGTCGTCGACCTGTCCGTCATCGCCGATCGGGCCGCGGCGCAGGGCGAGTGCGAGCGCCTGCTCCTCCTCGGGCGCCAGACGGTGCTCGGGCTTGCCGGCCTCGATCCGTCGGATGTAGATCCGGGCCTGGTCGCGATGGTGGATCGAGGTGAGGATCACGCCGTCGCCGACGACGTCGAGGAGCGCCAACGAGCAGGACTGATGGCCGGACTGCTCGCCGTAGGCGTCATAGCGGACCATGGCGTGACGCGACAGCACGCGCAGCAGCGCGCCCTCGATCCCCTCCATCCGCTCGGAGAACCGCTGCGACAGCGCCGTGAACCGGTCGGTGGCCTCGTCGACCCGCTCCTGGAGCCGCGCGGCGTGCGCCACGAGGTCCTCCGTGCGGTCGGGACCGAGCACCGCGGTCTGGGCGCGGCGCAGCCGGCGGGTCCAGAGCGACAGGACGACGACCGCCACGAGCGCGAGAAGCGCCAGACCGACCGCCGCCACCGCGACGACCGACCAGGTGTCGGGGTGCTCCGGCACCGATCAACCGCCGATCGTGATCGCGTAGGTCCCCGAGTTGTTGTCGAGGTTCTCCTCGCCGGGAACGCCGCCGATCTTGATCTCCAGCTGGCCGCTGACGCCCGCCTTGGCGGCGCGCGGCATCGTCAGCTCGACGGTCGTCGACTGGCCGGCGGCCAGCGAGGGAACGGTCTTCTTGACCGGTGTCGCGCGACCGCCCTCCGGGGTGAAGATCAGGCCGACGTCGATCCGGCTGGAGTCCGACTGTCCGGTGTTCGCGACGTCGACGCTGACCTTGCGGCCGGTGACCGCGTTGTCGGCGCCGCCACCCTCGAGCGTCACGTCGCCGTAGCGGGCCGCGTTGAGGGTGCTGCCGTGCGGTCCGGTGCCCGTGGGCGTCTCGTCGGACCGATCGGTGACCTCCTGGTTGCGGCTGCCGCCAGAGGTCGAGCCCGCCGTGCCGCTGAGGTTCTGGGCGACGGTGTCGGGATCGAGCCAGGCGATGTCGCTGATGACTCGCGGGGCGTTGACCTCCAGGCCCGACACGTCCGCGTCCTTGAGCGCCTCGTCGATGAGCGGCTTGGTCCGCGTGAGGATGATGACGTCGCTGGCGACCAGCGCCTGCATCTGGCCGGCGATCTGCGAGATCGCCTGATCGCCCTGGTCGGCCGTGGCGTCCGCGATCTGGGCCGAGATGATCCGCAGCGCGCGGGCGCGCAGGTTCAACGCCAGCTCCAGCGAGTACTGGGTCGAGCGGCCGCGGTCGTCGCCCGGCGGCGACAGCGCCTCCACGCGCGACGCGGTCCTCTCGGCGTTCTCGCGCAGCCGGTTGAGGCTCTGGCGCAGCGTGTTGGCGTCCCCGCCCGACGAGAGCGTCTCGAACAGCGGACGCCCGACCTCGTCGCTCGACGTCTGGAGCAGCGAGCTGACGTCGCGCGAGTAGTCCTTCAGGGCGTTCGTGCGGCCGGACTTGACGCAGCCGTTGACCGCGAGGGTCAGGAGGATCAGGACGAAGACGATGACCCCGAGGGCGACCATCTGCCGCACGCGGGCGGTGTGCGGATCGGGACGGCCCGGAGCCGTCAGACCACCGGTCCGGCGCGACGCACGCCGCGACACCGGATCGAATCCGGCGTCGGTCGGCTCATCGAAGTCGTCGTCGTCGAAGAACGACACGGGTGGCTCCTGGGCAGTGGGCGGTACTCGCGGTCCGACACCGGGTGGTGGCGTGACCGGTCCTGCCCAGGGTTCACCGTAAGGCCTGCGGTTCCTCCCCGTCGCAGCCACCGGACGCACGGCGGACGTCGGTCGCGGTCGGGACGACGGGCGATGCACGTCGCTCTGGGCGGTGCCGGACGAGCCGTGCCGCGGCCGCACGGCGGTCCCGGGCGATCCGCTCGGCGACCCGCGGAGCGCGCGTGGGCAGGAGGCGGAGCAGGGAGGACCTCGCCCCCCGCGGGCGAAACCGGGGGCGTGGTCCCCGATCCCGCCACGCCGATCCGGTCGACGGACGCGCCCCAGGCCGGGCCGGCGTCGGTCCCGGCACCGGCATCCCCGGTGGGCGCGGCGTCGCCGGCGACCAGCGCGAGCGCCGTACCGGGCGACCTGGTCCTCGGTCGCTACCGCCTCCGGCGCGTGCTCGGTCGCGGCGGCGCAGGCACGGTCTGGCAGGCCACCGACGAGCAGCTCGGCCGCGACGTGGCGATCAAGTCGCTGCCGCGCGAGCGCGGCGGACGGGCCGTCGAGGAGGCACGCGCGGCGGCGCGCCTCGGCCACCCGGCGATCGTCGCCGTGTACGCGCTGGGTCGCACGGCGACCGCCACCTGGATCGTCACCGAGTTCGTCGCCGGAGACACGCTGCGACGGACCATCATCGAGGACACCCACTCCGACGTCGAGATCCTCGAGATCGCCGTGGCGCTGGCGGCAGGGCTCCAACACGCCCACGACCGCGGCATCGTCCACCGCGACGTCACGCCGCGCAACGTGCTCGTCCCCGCGGGGGCGTTCGGGGACGACGAGCGTCGTCCGTGCCGCGACGGGGTCGCGCCGGCGAAGCTCGCCGACTTCGGGATCGCCCGACAGGCCGGTCCGCCGCGCGAGGACGAGGTCGCGCCCGGCCGCATCGTCGGAACGCTGTCGTACATGGCACCGGAGCGGCTCGAGGGCGCGGTCGGCGACGCGACGTCCGACGTGTGGGCACTCGGCGTCGTGCTGCACGAGGCACTGGTGGGTGAGCACCCCGCGGGTGGCGCGGGCGAGGCGCCCAAGGCCGGCGCGCTCGTACGCGAGCACCGCGACCTGCCGTCGTTGGCGGGCCGTCGCCCCGACCTGGACGCGGCGCTGATCGCGGCGATCGACCGGGCCTGCACCGCCGATCCCGACGCCCGTGGGACGGCCGCCGAGCTCGGTGACGCAGTGCGGGCCGAGCTGCGTCGCCGCGGCGTCCGGGTCGCGCCGGCGGTCGATCCGGTCGGGCACGAGTCGGCGGACGAGGAACGCGCGGCGCCGGCGCCGGCGGGCCCGCTCCGGGCGGCGCTCCCCGCGGCGGCGGCGCTCGGCGGCCTGCTGGGTCCCGTGGTGGCCGCGCTCGCCGTGGCGATCGTGATCGGCGCCGTAGCCGTGGCGGCCGGTGCCGACGCGGCCCGTCGCCGGGCGTGCGCGGTCGTCGTCCTGATGGCAGTCGTCGCGGGGGCCGCCAGCGTCGCCGTACCGGTCGTGATGGGGACGGCCGGGCCGGTCGCGGCGGTGGTGGCCGCGCTCATGGCCGCCGTGCCGGCGATCCCGCCCCTGGTCCGTCGCGCGGGGGGCCCCGCACGGTCGGCGGTGGCCGTGCTCGTGGGTCGCGGGGTCGTGCCCCGGGCCCAGCCGCGGCGCCGCAGCGCGTAGCATCCTGTGCCCCGAGTCTGGACCCCTTGAGTTGCGCGACATCGAGAGCAAGCTTGCCGGCCTGGTGGAGGGCACCGTAGGCCGGCTCGTCCGG
>JBFWKS010000005.1:0-49548 GCA_050252545.1 Solirubrobacteraceae bacterium | reverse complement strand
AGAACTGGTCCAGCTCGACCGGTGTCCGGGTGTCCCGATGGCCGATGACGCCGCCGTCGGGAATCTCGGGCGCGTCGCGCCGGGCGGGGTGCAGCTGGACCGTTCGCGTCCCGTTGCCGACGGTCGAGCCGAAGCGGATCTCGGCCGTCGTCCCGCGGCGCAGGGGCCAGACGCGATCGTCGTCGATGCCGAGCTCGACGACCGCCCGGCCGTCGCGGTAGTCGACGTCGGAGACCTTGCCGACATCGACGCCGTCGACCTGCACGTCGAGGCCGGGGGTCAGGCTGACCGCGGCAGAGAAGACCACGCGGACGTGGTGCGGCTGACTGCGCGTGCCGATCGCCCACCAGGCGAGCAGGATCGCGGCCAGGCTCAGCACGATCACCCACGGACGATCGAGCACGATGTGACCGAGACGCTTCATCCGCCGATCGGCCACCGGGCGTTGAGTCCCCAGAAGATCATCGTCCCGAGGGCCCCGATGACGTGCAGGACGATGAGGTTGAGGATCATCGATCTCGCCGTGGCCGTCCCGACCCCGACCGGCCCGCCTCGCGCCCGGAAGCCGTAGTAGAGGCCGATCAGGGTGATCGCCGAGCCGATGGCCATCGCCTTGATCACGGCGTAGAGCACGTCGCGCGGGTCGGCGAAGGCCCAGTGGGTGAGCTCCCAGCCGCCCTGGGAGACCTCGCCGATCTGCACGATCAGCACGAGGTAGTTGGCGAGGTAGTAGAAGCCGAGGCCGACGATGTAGAGGAACGGGAACACCAGCCAGGCCGCGACGAGCCGGGTCGCGATCACGTAGCGCATCGGATTGATGCCCTGGGCCTCCATCGCGTCCAGCTCGTCGCTGATCCGCATCGATCCGATCTCGGCGACCAGTCCGCAGCCGACCTTCGCGGCCAGCACGTAGCCCCACATGAAGGTCGTCAGCTCCCGTAGGCCACAGCCCTGGGTGAACAGTCCCGCGTAGGCGGTCGCGCCGTACCCGCGCAGGACGTAGTTGGCCTCGGTCCCGCACATCGTGCCGACCATGAACTCCATGAACCAGATCACCAGCGCCGATCCGGAGACCAGCAGCGCGGCTTGGCGCAGGATCTCGCCGGTGTAGCGCCAGACCCCTGGGAGCTCGCGCAGTGTCCGGCCGACGAAGGTCGCCAGTTCACCGGCCTCGCCGAGGCCGCCGCGCACCGGATCCCCCAGCCCGCGCGAGAGCCGCCGGACCGGGCTCGGCGCCTGGCCCGGGCGGAACGGACCGACCGGTTGCTGCTCGTATCGGGAAGCGGCGTCCATCCCGGTGCTCAGTGGAGGTTCGCCGTCTCGGGGAACGCGGCGAGCAGCGTCGAGGTGAACGCGTAGTTGAAGACCCAGATCCCGACGAACGAGACGACGACGGCCTGGTTCACGGCTCGCCCGACCCCGGACGATCCACCGCTGACGTGCATGCCCTTGTAGCAGCAGACGATCGCGACGATGAACCCGAATCCGGTGGTCTTCAGCACACTGCCGATGAGGTCCGGGAGGGTGAAGTTCGACGCGAAGGTCGACAGGAAGCCGGCCGTCGACTCACCGAACACGACGACGGCGGAGACCCAGCCGCCGATCACGCCGAAGACGAGCGCGATGATGTTCAGGAGGAACGTCATGATGCCCAGCGCGTAGAAGCGCGGGACCACCAGCGAGCGGATCGGGTCGACACCCATCACCTGCATCGCGTCGAGCTCCTCGCGCACCTTTCGCGCACCGAGGTCGGCGCAGATCGCGGTACCCGCCACGCCGGCGACGACCATCGCGGTGATCCACGGCGCGAACTCGCGGACCGACGCCATCACGAAGAACGCGCCGAGCCGGTCGGTCGTGCCGAGCAGGCTGAGGAAGTTCGAGGCCTGGAGTCCGGGCGCGCTGAACCCGAAGAAGACGGTCGAGAAGATCATGGGGACGAGGCAGCGGCGCAGCAGCAGGTACGCCTCGTCGATCACGTCGGTCCGCCAGGTGTACGGCGGAGCGACCGAGGTCGCCACCACGCGAACGGTCAGCAGGACCATCCCGGCGGCCTGTTCCATCGCCCGCACCGGCGCACCGACCGGCCCGTCACCGAGTGGCTGCCGGGCCGGTTCCTCGACGTCGCCCGGAACGGGTCCACGGAGCGTGAGGTCGGCCGGCACCGGTCAGTCCATCCCGAGCGGTCCGCGCGGCATTCCGGCGAGGAACTGCTGGACCATGGGGTTGTCGGAGTCGAGCATCTCCTGCCCCGGTCCGGACGCGACGACCCGGCCCTTCCAGAGCACCGCGAGGAACTCGCCGATCCGGCGCGCCGACGCGATGTCGTGGGTGATGACGACGTAGGTCCCGCCGTGCTCGGCGTGCATCGTCTCGATGAGCTCGCAGAGCAGCGCCGTGCGGACCGGATCCAGTCCCGAGTCCGGCTCGTCGAACACGACGATCTCCGGCTCGAGCACGAGCGCCCGCGCGAACCCGGCGCGCTTGCGCATGCCCCCGGACAGCTCGTTCGGACGCCGGTGCCCGACGTCGCCGAGGCCGACGTCGTCGAGGCGCCGCTGCACGATGTCGGTGACGGCGGCCTCCGACAGATCGGTGTGCTGGCGCACGGGGAACGCGACGTTGTCGAACACGTTCATCGACCCGTACAGCGCGCCGTCCTGGAACAGGACCCCGAACCGCCGTCGCATCTCGAGCAGCTCGCGGAGCTCCATGTGCGGTACGGACCGTCCGTGGACGAGCACATCGCCGCGGTCGGGGAAGAGGAGCCCGATCAGGTGCTTGATGAGCACCGACTTGCCGGTGCCGGACGGTCCGAGGACGACGGTGATGGCACCCTCCGGGATGCCGAGCGACAGGCCGTTCAGCACGGGCGTGGCTCCGAACCGCTTGACGACGTCGCGGGCCTCCACGGACCAGAAGTCGCCAGGGCGCTCCTCGTGTACCTCGAGCGCGCCGTGGTGCAGTGCGTAGCCGACGTCCGGCCTTGGCGACGTGCTCACCGAGGGCTCCCGCTGCGCGTCTGCTCGATCAGCGACCGGACGATCGGCATGACCTGCAGGAGCCTGCGCACCGGCCCCCGGTGCGTCTCGGCGACTGCGACCGCGAGCGGCAACCGACGGCTCAGGAACGCCTCCCAGTCGCGCACGGTGACCGACAGCTCGATCGTGGTCGAGACCTTCGCGTCGACGATCCGCGGCGGATCCTCGTCCAGTGCGACGGCGACCACGGGACCGTCACCGATCCGGATTCGGGCGGTCGTATCGACGACGCGAAGCCGGCTCGCGACGTCCGCGTCGTGCAACGCGGCATCGAGGACGCGGCGCAGCTCTTCGGCGGCGGACGTCGCGGCGGGGAGGACCGTTGCGGTCATGACGCCTACTCTCTGCGGCCCCCGTGGGAGTGGAAAGGCTCTCTGGGGGCAACCTGTGCTCCCGAGTGGGTGAATGGCCGTTGTCGATCGCGGCGAGCGGGCCTACGGTCCCGACGATGAGCACCTTGGAGCACCGCACCGTCTTCATGTCCGGCGGCAGCCGCGGCATCGGCCTGGCGATTGCCGAGCGACTCGCCGCCGAGGGCGCGAACGTCGCGTTCGTGGCCAAGACCGACACCCCGCACCCGTCGCTGCCCGGCACGGTCCACTCGGCCGCCGAGCGGATCGAGGCCGCCGGCGGCCTTGCGCTGCCGCTCGTCGGCGACATCCGTGATGCCGACGCGGTCGAGCGGGCGGTCGCGGCGACCGTCGACCGGTTCGGCGGTATCGATATCTGCATCAACAACGCCAGCGCCGTGAGCCTCGCGCCGATCGGCGAGCTGTCGGTCAAGCGCTACGACCTGATGCAGGCGGTCAACCACCGCGGCACGTTCGTCGTCACGAAGGCCTGCCTCCCGCACCTGCGACGCTCGTCCCACGCGCACGTCCTGAGCATCAGCCCGCCGCTCGACGTCGCACCGCGCTGGCTGGCCGGCAACGCCGCCTACACGCTCTCGAAGTACGGCATGACGATGCTGACGCTGGGGTTGGCCGCGGACGAGCCCACGATCGCGGCCAACTGCCTGTGGCCCCGCACCGCGATCCAGACGGCGGCGGTCCAGAACCTCCTCGGAGGCGAGGCGACCATGGCTCGCGCCCGTACGACCGGGATCGTCGCGGACGCCGCCTACGAGATCCTCAGCCGCCCGCCCGCCGCGGGCACCGGGCAGGCCCTGATCGACGACGAGGTCCTGGTCCGCGCCGGCGTGCAGGACCTCGCCCGGTACCACCCCGACGGCGAGACGCGCGAGCTCGCGCCGGACTTCTTCATCACCGATGTGCCGGACGCCGGCGACATCAGGGCGGCGCTGGCCTGAGCGCGGCGCGGGCGGTCGCGCGCCGGCCCGAGCGTCTCACCGGGTGGCGGGGACGGAGGTGCCGCGACCGTCCGCCCGCCTACTCGTCGTCGTCCGGCTGGCCGCCGGGTGGCTGCTGATCGCGGAGGAATCGCTGGAAGTCGTGGGCGAGCGCGTCGCCGGAGGGGATCTCGCCCAACGACAGCGGGGTGATGTCGTCACCCGGGATGTCGCCGTCGAGCAGCTCGTCGATCTCGCTCTCGCCGACGACGTCCCGCAGATCGGCCATCTGCTCCAGCCGCTCCAGCAGCTCGCGACGCTCGGGGTCGCGCTCCACGGCCGCGGTCACCTGCTCGACGTAGCGGTCGGACGCCTCGCGCAGGCGGCGGGTGGGCACCGAGACCGACGTCAGCTGCTCGGCGGCCTCGACGAGGGCCAGCGTCGCCTTGGGGCTCGGGACGCCGGCGACGTAGTGGGGCACATGGGCCAGCAGCGACACCGCCGCCAGGCCCTGACGCGACGCCTCGTAGTGGACCACGCCGGTCAGGCCGGTCGGTCCCTCGTAGTCGGGCAGCATCGCCCCGATCGGCTCCAGCACGTCGGTGTCGGTCGCCAGGCCGGTCAGCGGCACCGGCCGGGTGTGGGGCACGTCGGACAGCAGGCCGCCGAGGGTCAGGACGAACGTCGCGCCAAGGCTGCGTGCCGTCTCGACCACCGTCTCCGCCAGCGACCGCCACCGCATCGACGGCTCCGGTCCGGCGAGGATCAGCAGGTCGCGCTCCCCGTCGGGGATGACGGCGGCGTGCAGCTCGACCGTGGGCCAGGTCAGGTCCTCGGCCACCCCGTCCCGTAGCCGCAGCTGGGGCCGGTAGGCCTGCATCGTGTAGAGCAGCTCGGGGTCGATCGACGCGCACCGCTGCGCGCCCAGGCGACGGATCATCACGCCGACCGCCGAGCTCGCCGCGTCCCCGGCGTCGGTCCATCCGGTGAACGCGCACACCAGCGCCGGGTTTCGGAGCCCGACCGGGTGGTCGTCCCAGCGCAGCGGAATCATCCGGTCCACCGTACAAGATGGCCCCTGTGCCACCGGCCACCGAGCCCACCATCGCCGCCCTCGCTCCGGGGGATCGGCTCGCCGGGCAGTTCGCCTGCGTGCGCAAGGACCGCTCCAGCGGACGGTCGGGCCCCTACCTGGCGCTCGACCTGCGCGACCGCACGGGCACCCTGGCGGCCCGGATCTTCCGGGACGTGGACCGCTGGGACGCGCAGTTCGATCGCGGTGACGTCGTCGTCGTGACGGGATCGGTCGACCGCTACCGGGACGGCCTCGTCGCCGAGCTGACCGCGATCCGGCGGGCCGACCCGGGCAGCGTCGATCCGGCGCGGTACCTGCCGGTCGCGCTGCGCGACCTGGACGAGCTCGACGGGTTCCTCGAGGGCCTGGCCGCCGAGGTCGGCGACGACGGGTTCGGTGGGCTGCTGCGCGAGCTGATCGAGGACGCGCGCCTGCGCGAGGCGTGGCGTCGGGCGCCCTGCTCGATCGCCGGTCACCACGCCTACCTCGGCGGGCTGCTGGAGCACACGGTCGCGGTCGCCGCACTGGCCAATGAGACCTGCGTGCACCACCCGGGGCTCAACCGCGACCTGCTCCTGACCGCGTGCCTGGTGCACGACCTGGGCAAGACGCGCGAGTTCACCTACGGCGCCGAGTTCGGCCGGACGTCCGCCGGCGAGCTGCTCGGCCACGTCGAGCTGGGGCTGCGGGTGCTGTCGGACCCGGCGCGCCGCGCGGGCCTGGACGAGGAGCGGTGGGCGCACCTGGCCCACTGCGTGCTCACCCACCACGGTGCCGACCGGGTCGGCGGCCGGTTCCGCTCCGCCGAGGCGGCCGCGCTGTTCCGACTCAACGCCGTCGACGCGGCGGTCAAGGACGCGCTGGTGCACGGGTTGGGCCACGGCTGACGGGCGGTTCGGCAGCGTCGCCTGGGCGCGTCGGGTTGGCGGAGGCCGACCGGACGGCGAGGCCTTGGGGCGAGGAGGGTTGGGGGCGACCGGGAGTCATTCACCCGCCTATGGCGGGCCAATCGCTGCCGGTCGCTCGTGCTGGGCCGGATCGGTCCTCGGCCCGGCTCGTCCTGGGCCTTGCGCGTCCGGGGCCCGGCTCGGCTGGCCGTCCACCGCGTGACGGGAGGACGAGCGGGCGCCGGCGATAGGGGGTGGATATCGCCGGCGCCGGAGGGTGTACCGCGTGGAGCTGCGGACGGTGTGATCCGCAGAGCGCGAGGCGCATTCCTCCGCCGGCGTGGGTCGGCGCCGTGGGTTGCGGAGGGGATGGGACCGTCTCACGACGTGACGCGGTGACCCCCTGCTCGTGTCGGACGGATCCGACGCCCCGGATTGTGCCACGCGGAGCGGGCGAGGGGTGGACGATCTTGGTGTGGACCCGACGGGCGGAGGTTCGGGCCGGACCGCGCCGCGGCCCGGGGATCGTCAGGCGGCCTTCGACCGGCCGCGCTTCCACAGCCGCGACGCGACGAAGACGAGGAAGCACGCGAACGCGATCTGCACCACGCGCGACGGCAGGTTGTTGACGAGCACGACGCCGACGAGCGACCCGGGTACGGCCACCAGGCCCAGCAGGCCGGCCATCCGGATGTCGAGGTTGCCGTAGCGGTGCTGACGCCACGCTCCGACGAGCGACACCGGAACGATCGCCAGCAGCGACGTCGCCTCGGCCTGCACGTGCGACAGGCCGAGCGCCAGGACGAGGGCGGGCACGAACAGCGCGCCGCCGCCGATGCCCAACAGGCCGGCCGCCACCCCGGCCGCGATGCCGACGACCGCGGCGATCGCCACGTGGGCGGCGTCGCGGGTGACCTCGTCGGACGGGTCGGCCTCGACCCCGAAGACCATGCTCACCGCGACCGCGAACAGCAGGGCGGCGAACAGCAACGACACGCGTCGGGCGGGGATCCGTTGCTGCAGCCAGGTACCGAAGAGCACCCCGCCTATCGCGGGCACGCCGACGAGGAGGCCCTCGACGACCCGGACCTGACCGTACGCGCCCTGGGCCATCACCGCCGCCGCGGCGATGATCACGATCGCGCCGAGCGACACGCTCGTCGCCCGCCGTTCGTCCAGGCCCATCGCCAGCACGAGCAGCGGCACCATGACCGTGCCGCCCCCGACGCCGAACAGGCCGCTGAAGACGCCGGCGGCGGAGCCGATACCGATCAGGACGAGGGTGCGGCGAGAGATCACCGCGCGGATCCTAGGTCCTGGCGCCACCGCCGCGCGGGATTGGATCCAATTGGGCGCGTGGCCGTTGGTCGACCTCCGTCGCGACGCGGTCGCGACGCCACCGGCCGGGATGGGGCACCGGCCGGGGTGCGGTGGCCCCCGCGACGGACGTGGCCCGCGGCGCCGGCCACCCACCGGGCCGGCCGGTGCCGTCGGCCACGCCACGACACCGCCCGCGTGGGAGACTTGACCGGTGACCGTCGCGCGGCACGCCGAGTTCCTCGCGCCCCTTCGTTCGGATCCGTCCCGCACGGCCGTCCTGCTCGATGTCGACGGGACGCTGGCGCCGATCGCCGAGCACGCCGACGAGGCGACGGTGCCGGAGCCGGTCCGCGAGCTGCTCGTCCGGCTGGCCGCGCGGTTCGGGATGGTCGCCTGCATCAGCGGCCGCCGCGCCGCCGAGGCCCGGCGGATGGTCGCGGTCGACGGCCTGCACTACGTCGGCAACCACGGCACCGAGATCATCCGTCGCGGACGGACCGACGTCGAGCAACTGCCGGTCGTCGCCGAGTGGGAGCCTCGGGTCCGGGCGGTCGCCGCCGACCTGCTCGCGGCGTGCCCGGAGGCCGAGGCGCTCGGCGTCTGGCTGGAGGACAAGGGGCCGATCCAGGGGCTGCACTGGCGCGGCAGCTCCGACGAGGGCGCCGCCGAGGCGCTCGTCGGTGCGATGGGACGCGCGGCCGAGGAGCGCGGGCTGGCGGTGCACGAGGGACGCAAGGTCCTGGAGCTCCGCCCGCCGCTCCGGTTCGACAAGGGCCAGGCGGTCCGCTGGCTGCTGGAGCGCCGCGAGTGGGACGCCGCGGTGTACGCCGGCGACGACCGCACCGACCTGGACGCGTTCGCCGGATTGTGGTCCTCGCGCGACGACGGCAAGGTCTCCGACGTGGTCTGCGTCGTCGCGGCGGCGGAGGAATCGCCGGCCGAGCTCGTCGACGCGGGCGACATCGTCGTCGACGGCACCGACGGGGTTCGTGAGCTGCTCGAGGAGCTCCTGCGCCCGTGAGCTTCCGCGTGTTGCTGCGATCGACGGTGTTGCTGTCCAACGGGACGGCGACCGCGCTGGCGCTGCTCGTCGTGCTGCGCGGCGTCGTCGACGACGACCCCAAGCTCACCGTCATCTGCGCGCTCTGGTGGCTCGTGGCGACGCTGATCGGCACGACGTCGGCCGGCGGCGACGAGGCCAACCCGCAGGTGGCGCGGGCGCTGGCAGACGCGCGACCCGCCGAGTCGTTCCCCGAGCAGCGCCCGGTGCGCACGCTGCTCAACCGCCTGTGGCCGCTGCTGTCGGTCGCCCTCGTGTCGGGCGCGTTCATCGTGATCGTGCCCCAGGTCACCGGCGTGGCCGTCGGGTTCTACCTCCTGTGGGCGCTGCTCCTGCGCCGTCAGGACCTCGCGGTGCAGGCGATCGAGGAGCGCGACGGCGTCGAGTTCCACGTCGTGCGCACCGGCCTCGTCAGCCCGCTCAAGCTCGTCCGCCTCCCCGGCCTGCGCAAGAACCGGCCGGAGCACAAGCGCCAGTCGGTGGGGGCGTAGCGGTCCGCGGAGCACCGGTCGTCCGCCGTTCCCGATCCCGATGACCCTCCCCGCCGACGTCCTCTTCGTGTCGCTCGGGTCCACCGCCGGGCTGCGGGCGGTGGACGATGTGCTGGCCACGTCGATGGAGCGGGCCGGCGCGCGGGTGGCGCTCGTCCGTCCCGTCGCGCCCCGGCCGGTGCGGACGATGGCACTCACCGATCTGGCCTGGGCGTGGGCGGCACGGCGGGCGGCCGAGGACGGCCTGCGTCGCCACCGGCCACGGGCGGTGCTCTACGGCAGCGTCGGGGCGGCGCTCTGCTGGCCGCGGCCCGGAGCGATCCGCCTGGACGCGGCGATGGCCGCCAATCGCCCCGGTCGCCACGGCGTCTGGCAGCGCCCGCGTGAGCGGTGGCTGCTGCGGCGCAGTCCGCTGATCGTGCCGCAGTCGGCCGAGGCGCTGGCCGAGGTGCCGATGCCGCGACCCCCGGCGGTCGTCGTCCCGCCCCCGCTCGATCTCGGGCCGGATCCCCGACCGTGGTCCGATCGCGACGTCGCCGCGGTGACCTATGCGGCCGACCCGCGCAAGAAGGGCCTGGACCGCACGCTGGCGGCGTGGGCGCGCGCCCGTCGGGACGACGAGACGCTCGTGGTCTGCGGTGCTCCTCCCGGTGCCGTGCCGCCCGGCACGCCGGGGGTGGAGGACGCCGGGACGCTGACCGCCGACGCGTTCGCGGCGCTGCTGGGCCGGGCCCGGACGTTCGTCTGCGCCCCCCGCCGGGAGGACCACGGCCTGGTCCAGCTCGAGGCGCTGACCGCCGGTGCCCGCCTCGTGACGACCGTCGCCCCCGGTGCCTACGTGGCCCTGGGGATCGTCCGGTCGCAGAGCCCGGGGGCGGTGGTGGACGCGGTCGACGACCCGGGAGCGCTGGCCGGGGTGATCCGCGCGGCGCTCGACGTTCCCGGCGACGTGGCGGAGCGGGATGCCGCGGCCCTGCGGCGGATCCTCGCCGACCGGTTCGCCGCCGATCGGGTCGACCGGGTCGTCGCGACGGAGCTGCTGCCGGCCCTGCTGGGGTGACCGGACGACCCGCGCCGCCACCCGACGCGCGACCCTCTAGCGTTTCCGCACCGATGGCCGCGCCGTCCCCCCGTCCCTGGCTGGTCATCCCGACCTACAACGAGGCCGAGAACCTCGAGCGCGTGGTCGGCCTGGCCCGGCAGCACCTGGCCCCGGCGTGCCCTGCCGGGTTTCGGATCCTCGTCGTCGACGACGGCTCGCCCGACGGCACCGGGGACATCGCCGACCGCCTGGCGTCAGAGCATCCCGACGAGGTCGCGGTCCTGCACCGCGAGCGTCCAGAGGGCCTGGGGCCGGCGTACCTGGCCGGGTTCGCGGTCGCGCTCGACGGTGATGCGTCGCACGTCATGGAGATGGACGCCGACCTGTCGCACGACCCGGCCGATCTGCCGCGCCTGCTGGCGGCGACCCGCGACGGTGCCGACCTGGCGCTCGGCTCGCGCTACGTGCCCGGCGGCGGGGTCGAGGAGTGGGGGCTGCTGCGGCGGATCATCTCGCGCGGGGGCTCGTGGTACGCCCGCCGGGCGCTCGGCCTGCGGATCCGGGACCTGACCGGCGGGTTCAAGTGCTTCCGGGCCGAGGTGCTGCGCACGATCGATCTGCCGACGGTCCGCTCGCGCGGGTATGCGTTCCAGGTCGAGCTGACCTGGCGTACGCTCCGCTCCGGGTTCACCGTGCGCGAGGTGCCGATCGTCTTCCGCGATCGCGTCGAGGGCGAGTCGAAGATGTCGTGGCGAATCGCCCGCGAGGCCGCGGTGCTCGTCCCGGCGCTGCGGCGGTCCGGGTGGAAGCCGCCCGCGCGCGTGACGGAGATCGCTCCGCGCGAGACCGCCGACCGGGCCTGAGCCACGAGCCGCCCGGTGCCCGACGGGCCCGCCCGCGGGACCGTTTCGGCCGCCCACCGACCCGGGTAGGGTGGACGGACGGGCCACGGACGTCGGGCGCGAGCCCCGTCCCTGGCCGACCCCTACTTCACTTTGTATAGTGGTAGGTGGTTCTGGCCCGACCGGGCCCCAACGAACGCACCCGAGGAGCAAACGCCATGGCGGCCGACGTCACCGACACCAACTTCCAGGCCGAGGTCATCGAGTCCGACGTGCCGACGCTCGTCGACTTCTGGGCTCCCTGGTGCGGACCGTGCCGCAAGGTCAGCCCGATCCTGGAGCAGATCGACGGCGAGCGGGACGACGTGCGCGTCGTCAAGCTCAACACCGACGACAACCAGGCGACCGCCGCGAAGTACGGGATCATGTCGATCCCGACGATGATCCTGTTCAAGAACGGCGCCCCCGCCGGGCAGATCGTCGGCGCGCACCCGAAGCCGCGCCTGAACGCCGAGATCGACCGGATCCTCGGCTGAGCCGCGGCCGGAGCGGTCGCCCCGGCACCCCGGGCGTCAGTCCCCTCCCCCGAGCCGCCGGCGGACCTCCGCCGGCGGCTCGGCCTTCATCAACGTCGTCGCGTCGACGAACACGTACCGCGACTCGCCCTCGGCGACCAGGTCGTCGCCGCGCGCCACCCTGAAGGCGATGACGAACGACGTCGTGCCGATCCGGTCGACGCCGGCACGGACGACGAGCTCCTCGTCGAACCGCGCCGCGGCCCGGTAACGCAACGTCGTCTCGGCGACCATCGTGTCAACCCCCTCGGCCACCAGCGCCGCGTACGAGCCGTAGAGCTGGCGCCAGAGCTCGCCGACGGCCATGTCGAAGTACGCGAGGTAGTTGGCGTTGAAGACGACGCCCTGCGGGTCGCACTCGTGGTAGCGGACCCGCAGCGGCATGTCGACGTACGGGCGATCGGACACGGTGCTCATCGCGGCAGTCTCGCGCCTCCTCGTGAAGCTACGGGCGGGGGCGTACGGGCGGGGGCGCCCCGGGGCCCCGCGGCATCACGGCTGTGCGTCGAGGGCGGTGCCCGGTCGTACGGCCCGGCACCGGTTCCTCAGGCCGGGGCGACGGTCGGCAGTCCCAGGCCGACCCAGTCCTGCAGGCCGCCGCGGTAGTACGCCAGCGACCGCGGATCGCGGCCGTGCTCCAGCAGGACGGTCACGGCGCGCGGCGTGGCCGCGCACTGCGGGCCGTTGCAGAACAGGACCGTGACGGCGTCCGGGTCGATCTCGTCGACCCGCTCGGCCATCTCCTCCCACGGGATCACCCGCGCGCCGGGGATCGTCCCCGACGCCGCGACGTACTCGGGCCGGCGGGTGTCGACGACGGTCCCACCGGACTCGATGTGGGCGATGACCTCCAGCTCACCGAACGTCGGCAGGGCCGGATCCAGCCGCAGCGGTTGGATCGTGCCCCACCACGGGTCGATCTCGACGGTGCCGCTGGGGGTGATCGTCGGCACGCGGACCGGCTCGTGACCGGCGGGCGCGGTGGCGCGGCGCAGGGGAGGGAGAGAGGTCATGGGCGGTGGTCCTTTCGGTTCGGGGATGTGGTGTGGTCGGCGGTGACGGGGTGCGGGACGGTGGCCCCGCACCCCCGCCCGCGTCAGTGACCGAAGCGGATCTCGGGAAGGATCCGGCGCAACCAGGCCGGCGCACCCCAAGCCCGCGCCCCGAGCAGGCGCAGGGCCACCGGGAGCAGTACCAGTCGGATGAGGGCCGCGTCCAGCAGCACCGCGACGCCGAGCACGACGCCCATCTCCTTCGGCGGGATCGGCCCCGACAGCGCGAACGTGAAGAACACGGCGACCATCACCGCCGCGGCGGCGAACACGACCCGTCCCGACAGGGCCAGGCCGCCGATCGCGGCCTCGTGTGGATCGCCCGTGGCGTCCCAGCGCTCCTTCGCCGCCGACAGCAGGAACACCGTGTAGTCCATCGAGATGGCGAAGACCATCGCGAAGAAGAAGACCGGCGCCCACGCGTCGAGGAAGCCCTGGGAGTCGAACCCGAGCACGCCGCTCAGGTGGCCCTCCTGGAAGATCAGGCGGGCGACGCCGAACGCCGCGGCGACGGCGAGCAGGTTGGTCGCGACGCCCACAGCGGCGATGACCGGTGCCTGCAGCGCGACGAGCAGCAACAGGAACCCGAGCGCCAGGACCACGCCGACGACGATCGGCGTCCGCGAGGCGAGCGCCTCCTCCAGATCGTGGTTCTCGGCGGGCTGCCCACCGACGAGCGTGCCGTTCGGCAACGTCCGCCGGAGCCGGTCGATCGTGTCACCGAGCGCCGGATCGGAGGGATCCACCGTCGGCACCACGGAGACGAGGGCTCGGTCCTCGCCGCCGGTCATCGGCGGCAGCACCGCCGCGATCCCGGGATCGTCCGCGGCGACCCGGGCGACCGACGGCGCGTCGGCGGTGGTCGTCACGAGCGCGAGCTGTCCCGGTGCCCCGGGGCCGAACGCGTCCTGCACCAGGCCGTAGCCCACGCGCGACCCGTCGCCCTCGGGCACCACCTTGATCGACGGCATCCCCGTCTTCAGGCCGAGCACCGGCAGCGCGAGCACGACGAGCAGGAGGGTCACCGCGGCGCCGAACCGGACCGGGTGGCGCCACAGGCGCTCGCCCCAGGCGGTGAACCGCGCCGACCGGCCGACACCGGGCCGCAGCCCCGGCACCGCGCCACGGTCGAGCCGACCGTCGAGACGGGCCAGCACGGCGGGCAGCAGCGTCAACGTCGCCGCCAGGACGAAGATGACCGACAGCATGATTCCCAGTGCCATCGAGCGGAACGCGGGACTGGGCACGAGCATCACCGCGGTGAGCGAGACCAGCACGGTGATGCCGCTGAAGAGCACGGCCTTGCCGGCGGTGTCCATCGTCTCGGCCACCGCGTCGGCGGCGTCGGGCCGTTCGCGGCGTGACGCCCGGAACCGCATGACGAGGAAGAGCGCGTAGTCGATCCCCAGTGCCAGCGCGAACATCATGGCGAAGTTGAACGCCCAGATCGACACGTCGATGAGCTGTGCGACGAGGAACAGCGATCCGGCGGCGGCGACCAGCCCGGTGATCGTCAACAGCAATGGCAGTCCCGCGGCGACGAGCGACCCGAACGCCACGACGAGGATCGCGAGCGTGATCGGCCACGACGTGAGCTCGCTGCGCAGCATCGCCGTGAGGTTCGCGTGGTTGAAGTCCGACCAGAGCCCGGAGGCACCGGTCAGGTGGACCTCGAACCCGCTGGTGCCGGTCGGTAGGCGCTCCTTGACGTCGTCGGCGGCGTTGACCATCTCGTTCGCGGAGCCGGTGGCGGTGCCGAGCACGATCGCGGTCCGCCCGTCGGGCGAGATCGTGGTCCCGGCGCGCGGGGCGACCGCATCGCCGACGTGCTCGGTCGCTCGCAGCTCGTCGGATACCCGGGTGACGACGTCGCCGAACCGCCCGTCATCGGCGGTGAGCGTCGGGTGGTGGACGACGACCATCAGGGCGGAGCTCGACGCGCCGCCCAGGTGCTGGTCGATGATCTGCCGGGCCTCGACCGACGAGGACCCGGTCGCCTCCCAGCCGGCGCCGGACAGGGCCGACTCCACCCGCGGGGCGAAGACGGCGAGCACCACCGCCAGGAGCGCCCACGTGACGAAGACGGCGCGGGCGTGCGTCGCGGTCCAGCGGCCGAGCCGGCCGAGCGTGCCGACGGTGGTGCCGGGGGTGGGACCGTCCGGCGCGGACCCCGGGGCCCGCAACGATGCGTCCGGCGACATGATCGGACTCATCGTGGTGTCCTGGGGCATCCGGGACGGAGGCCGAGCGTGCGGCCGATGACGACCGACGCCGGGCAGGCACCGAAGGTGACGTACAGCCACTGGTTGACCCCGACGAACGCGGTGAGCAGCAGGAACCAGGTCGACACCGTCGCCGCGAGCAGCGCCGAGAGCAGCGTGACCGTGCCGGCGAGCGCGAACAGCGCGCGCTCCAGCGGCCAGCGGGACGGCACGGGACCGGTGGTCGCGGTGGGGGGCGTCGCGGTGCCGGCGATCGCGCTGGAGGGTGTCGGGATCGGTCCGCCGGCCCGGGTGCGTGGACGGGTCATCGGGTCACCCCCGTCTGGCCGCCGAGCAGGGCGTCGAGCTCGTCGAGCTGCTGTCGCAGGCCACCGCAGACCGTCTCGCAGATGGCGAACACCGTCGGATCGGTCACCGCGTACCGCACCGCGGTGCCCTCCTTGGTCCGCGACACGATCCCGGCCCGGTGGAGGATGCCGAGGTGCTTGGACACGTTCTGCTGGCTGCCGCCGAGCGCGGCGTGGAGCTCGCCGACCGTCGCCGACGCCTCGCGCAGGTGGTCGAGCAGGCGGATCCGGGTCGGATCGCCGATGACGCGGAACCGCTCGGCGATGAGCGTCGCGAGCTCCTCGGGAATGGGACGGGGGAGTTCCATTGGGAAAGCGTACCACTGTTTAGTTGTGGAGCAGTAGAGTCGCAAGCGCTCGCTCTGCAGGCGTCGTGCGGGCCTGTAGGACCGTGGTGTCGACCGGGGCCCAGGGTGGGTGCGGACCGAGCACCGGCCACCCGGTCGGGGGGACCGTCGCCGCCGGCCGACCGCCGCATCGGGGGGACGGTCGGCGCGGGTGGTTGCGACCGTCGCGCGGGCGCGATGACGTAGGAGGGGATGCCCGCATCCGCCCGACGTGCCCGACCGACCCGTGAGGGGGCCCCGTGGACCCGGTCGTGATCGTCGGGACGGGGATCACGCCGTTCGGCAAGTTCCGGGGCGTACCGCTGCGCGAGCACTGCACCGCCGCGGTGGCCGAGGCGCTGGCCGACGCCAACCTGACCGCGGCCGATGTCGGGATGGTCTTCTACGGCAACGCCGCCGGCGGGGTCACCCAGGGCCAGGAGTCGATCCGCGGTCAGGCCGCGCTGCGCGACACCGGCCTGCTGGGCCTGCCGATCATCAACGTCGACAACGCCTGCGCCGCGTCGTCGACCGCGATCCAGATGGCGGCGATGGCCGTGCGGGCCGGCGCGTGCGAGGTCGCGCTGGCGATCGGCGCGGAGAAGCTCACCCACCGCGACCGCGAGCGGACCTTCGCCGCGTTCACGTGCGCCGTCGACCAGGAACGGATGGGCGACCTGCGCGAGCTGTGCGAGGAGACCGGGACGGTCGGCAACGGGTCGATCTTCATGGACTTCTACGCGTACGGCACCGTCCGCTACGTGGAGCGCAGCGGGGCGACCGCCGAGGACTTCGCCGGCGTCGTCGTGAAGAACCGCGCCCACGGGGCGCTCAACCCCAAGGCCCAGTACCGCTCGACCACGACGATCGACGCGGTCCTCGAGAGCCGCGACGTATCGGGTCCGCTCAAGCTGCTCATGTGCTCGCCGATCGGCGACGGGGCCGCCGCGGTGGTCGTCACGACGCCCGAGCGGGCGGCCGGACTGGGCGTGCCGGCGCTGCGCCTGCGGGCGTCGTCGCTGGTGTCGGGCACGGTCGACGGTGACCCGTCGGCGGCGCACCGGGCCGCGGACAAGGCTTATGAGGAGGCCGGACTCGGGCCGGAGGACCTCGACGTCGTCGAGCTGCACGACGCGGCCGCCCCGGCCGAGCTGCTGGCCTACGAGGAGCTCGGCCTCTGCGCCGACGGGGGTGGGCCGGCGCTGCTGGCGTCCGGGGCGACGACGCTCGGCGGACGGATCCCGGTCAACCCCGGTGGGGGCCTGATCGCCCGCGGCCATCCGATCGGTGCCACCGGCTGCGCCCAGGTCGTCGAGCTCGCCGACCAGTTGCGCGGACGGTGCGGCGACCGGCAGGTGCCCGGCGCCCGGATCGGCCTGGCCGAGAACGCCGGCGGAACGATCGTCGCCGACGCCGGCGCGTCGGCGGTGACGATCCTGTCGGTGGATTGAGGTCGGCGCGCCTCGGGCGGGGCGCGGGTCCCGACCGGCTCCGCCTCCGCGCGAGCCCTCCGCCCGTACCCTTCGCGCGGTGTCCCGACCCCGATCCCGGCATCGATCCGGCAACCGACCGCGCGAGGTCGCCGGCCTCGTCGTGGCGGTCATCGTGGCCCTGCTGCTGTGGTCGGCGTACGTGCCGTG
Source organism: Solirubrobacteraceae bacterium (assembly GCA_050252545.1). Taxonomy (GTDB): domain Bacteria; phylum Actinomycetota; class Thermoleophilia; order Solirubrobacterales; family Solirubrobacteraceae; genus Patulibacter. Next base: position 32,340 of record JBFWKS010000005.1, on the reverse strand, counting down.
GCCGGGCGGGCGTCTGGACGTGCAGCCCCCGGCCGCGCAGCTGCAGGCGATGCGTCCGACGATCGCGGGGCTGGCGGTCATCGTCGGACTGATCGGGGCGGCGCTCACGGCGTGGCGGCTGCTCACCGGGCTCCCGGCCACGCGCACCCGGATCGCCACTCCGGCGATCGTGCTCGTCGCCGGCCTCGGGGCGTTCGTGCAGACGCTGCCACGGACGTTCGATCGCGGCGTGAACGCGCCCGCGGGGGCGGTGACGCTGACCGTCGCCACCGCCAACACCCTGGCCGGGAGCGCCGACGTCGAAGAGATCGTGAGGCTGATCCGGGAACGGAGGGTCGACGTCGTCGCCCTGCCCGAGACCCATCGCCCGCGGGCCGCCGAGATCGTCCGGGCCCTGGAGCAGGCCGGCACCGGCGATTGGGACGCGTTCACCGACGCGGCCGGCGGATCGGTCGACGTCCCGACGCCGACGCCCACGTCGCTCCTGGCGCGCGAGCGGCTCGGTGCGATGCCCGAGCCGGTGCCGTCCGCCGGTCGTCGGGCGTTCGGTCAGGTGCGCGTCCGCCTGGGTGGGGTGCCCGGCCGGCCCCTGGTCGCCGCCGTCCACCCGCAGCCGCCACTGCTGCGCCGCAGCACCGACCCGTGGCGGCGGGACCTGAAGGCCCTGAAGCCGCTGTGCGAGCGCGGCGACGTGATCGTCGCCGGTGACCTCAACGCGACCGTCGACCATTCACCGCTGCGACGTCTGCTCGGTGCGGGGTGCGAGAGCGCCGCGGTCCGCACGGGTCACGGGGTGCAGGCCACCTGGACCGGAGGGCCGCTGGGGACCGTCCGTCCGCAGATCGACCACGTGCTGTCGACCGCGCCGTGGCGTGCCGCCGACGCCGGCGTGGTCGGGGTCACCGGGAGCGACCACCGGGCGGTGTGGGCGCGACTGGTACGGACCGGGTCGTAGCGCGCCCGCTCGATGGTGATCCCGCCGGTTGACTGGTAGACCTACGAGGGCTGCCATGACCGACCTCTGGACCGCCGTCAAGGATCTGCCGATCGCGATCGAGTCGTGCTCGTTCGAGGCGCTCGTGCCGCCTGGCCCGACCGGGATGGAGGACTACGCGACGACGCAGCTGCGCCTGCGGGGCCGGGGCGAGGAGGGCCTTGGCGAGCAGGTCGGCATGCTGGAGGCCCAGGAGGAGCTGCGCGGGAGCGCCTTCCCGCTGACCGGCGCGTGGGACACCCTCGCCGACTTCCTCGTCCACCTCGACGCGATCGAGATGTGGCCCGAGCCGCCCGAGTTCGAGCTGGCCCGCAACTGGCGGCGTTGGACCTTCGAGTCCGCGGCGCTCGACCTCGCGCTGCGGCAGTCGGCGACCAGCCTGCCCGAGGCCCTCGGCCGCACGCCCCGTCCGGTGACGTTCGTCAACTCGTTCGGGCTCGGCGATCCGCCGGAGATCGACAAGGTCGCCGATCGGCGGGCGAGGCAGCCGACGGTCGGCTTCAAGCTCGACGTCGCGCCGTCGTGGACGCAGGAGATCATGGACCGCGTCGCGGCCGTCGAGGGCGTCGCGACGATCGACTTCAAGGGCCAGTACGGCATCGAGGTCGAGGACGAGGCGGCGCTGCGGGCGATGTACGAGCGCACGCTGGCCACGTTCACCGAGGCCGTCTTCGAGGACCCGCACGACGATCCGGCGGTGCTCGAGCTGCTGAAGCCGATCGCCGACCGCGTCTCCTACGACGCGCCGATCACCACCGTCGAGTCGATCGGCGCCCTGCCGGTCGAGGTCCGGATCGTCAACGTCAAGCCCTGCCGCGTCGGCCGCCTGGAGGAGCTCAGCCGCCTCTACGCGCACTGCGAGTCCGCCGGCATCCGGATGTACAACGGCGGCATGGGCGAGCTCGGCGTCGGCCGTGGCCAGGCGCAGCTGCTCGCGGCGCTCTTCCATCCCGACGCCCCCAACGACATCGCGCCGTCGGATTACAACCTCGAGGACCCGCCGCCCGGCCTGCCGCCGAGCCCGCTGGACCCCGCCCCGGACCGCGGCTTTCGCCGGCGGTGAGGGAAGCGGAGCGTCCGTTGGGAACGGATCTGCCCCTAACCTCTCCTACCGCGCGTCGTGGGGAAAGCTTGCGCACCCGCGCGGACCGTCCCGTGATCTGTGGGACCGCTACTCCGGCGCGATGATGTGGAGGCGGGGGAGGAGGTCGAGGTGGCGGGGCCGATCACGGGTGAGGAGCGCCCGGCCGGTCACCGCGGCGTGGGCGGCGATGTAGAAGTCGGGGAGCGGCGAGCGCTTCGGCCCGCCGGCTCGTCGATAGCGAAGGAAGCAGCGCCCGGCGAGGAACGCGGCGTCCCACGACAGATCCTCGCGCTCGATCCGGTCCGGCAGCAGGTCCTCGAGGTCCTCGATGCGGTCGAACCCAACGGAGAGCTCGGCGTAGATCAGGGGGTTGATCAGGACCGCTCCCGCGTCGAACGCCTCGGCCAGATGGCTCACCGACCAGCTCGCCCAGACCGGGTCGTCGGTGAAGACGTCCAGCAGGACGTTCGCGTCGACGAGCGTCCCGAGGCGGGACACCGCTCAGCCCTCGCCGCGGGTGAGGGCCATGATCTCGTCGGTGCTCATCGTGGTGGTCGCGCGACCGCGCATCGCCGCCACGAGCGACCGACCGTCGGTGCGGGTTCGGCGCACGAGGCGCGCGCCGTCCTGATCGAGCTCGAAGTCCACCTCGCTCCCGGGCTCGATGCCGAGCCGCCGCCGCACCTCCTGCGGGATCGTCACCTGGCCCTTGCTCGTCACGCGCATGGACCGAGCGTAGCAGCGGTAATACCGACGGTCATTACTGGGCCGGAAGCGGTGGCCGGGCGCGGCGCGACCGGGGCGCGAGCAACCGTCAAGCCCCCGCCTCACCCACCGGCGTCGTGGGGGCCGGCCTGCCGGCGAGCCCGCTGGAGCCCGCCCCGGCCCGCGGGTTCCGGCGGCGGTGACCTTCTACCGGATGCGGTAGCGCGTGCCTCGTCGCTCGCCCTCCCTGACGATCGCGCCCTCTTCGAGGAGCCGCTCGAGCTGGCGAAGGGCCGTCTGCCGGTCGACGTTCGCGACGCGCCGGACGTCGGCGTTGGTGACGACTGCCTGGTCGCGAAGGAGGTCGAGGATGACGTCGCGGACGTCGGCGTCGGACAGCCCGGCCCGCACGCGGCGGCGTTCGTCTGGAGCGAGGAGGTACGACGTCCCACCCCGATCGCCTTCACGGTGCAACAGCCCGGCATCGACGAGGCGACGCAGCACTCCGCGCGCCTCACGCTCACCGATGCCGAGCAGCGCCTGCACGCGCCCGTTGGTGAGCCGTTCCCCGCGCGTCGCGTGGACGAGGACGACTTGGTCGCCCGCATGCAGGCGACCCTGGGTCGTCAGGGCCCGAACCCAGGCGCGTTCCTCGATGCTGACCGTGCCCGCGAGCGGGAGCTCGACGTCGAAGCGGTCTCCGTGGTCTCGAAACGCTGGGGGCCGCAGCATCGCGTCCCGCATCTCGTCCTGGATGAGGTCGATGCCCTGACCGCGCTGCTCGGCCAGCCGGTAGTGGCGGAGGAGGTCGGCGACCACCGGATTACGGGAGACCTGGGCCTCGCGCAAACCATCGACCGTGACTCCCGGAGGCAGCCCCCCGGGCGAGCGGATGACGAGTGCGCTAGGCCGAAGCTCGACGACGATGGACGACCCTTCACGTGAGTAGTCGCGATGCGCGACGGCGTTCACCAAGGCTTCTCGAACGACGCGTTCGGGTAGGCGTGGGATCTCTACCCGCTCGACCCCCGAGAAGGCGGTGTGGAACCCGAGGAGCTCGAGGACGAAGTCCCCGGCGTCACGGAGTTGGTCGTCGATCGCACCTTCGACGGTCCGGCGGAGGTCATAGTCGTTGCCGTCGTCGGTGGCGAACCGCAGGAGCTCGATCGTGGAGCGGCCGATCTCGAGGTGGTGGTCCCGTCGCAGGAACAGCGCTCCGGCGATGGTGAGACGCCCCTCCTTGGCGAGCCCGTTGCGCTCCGCGAGCTGTAGCGCGCTCCAGGACTGCCAGCCCTTCGCCTGTTCGAGTCGCGTTGCGAGCTCGCCGTCGGCGTCGTCCTTGGCCCACGGCGTCAGGCGACGTTCGGCGCGGCTGAGCATTCCGGCGCGCTCGCCGATGAAGCGAGCAAGCGCGTTTCCCAGCAGCGGGTCGTCGCGAGTGCCGTTGCGCGTCAGGACTCGGCCGTTGGCGAGTTGTGCGAAACCCTCCTCGAGTGGCCACACACGAACGACCGTCACCTCGATCCCGTCGACGTCCAACGGTTCGATCGCGTACCGGGAGCCCGTCACGATCGTCCGCATGCGCTGGTGGATGTCGTCCTGGGTTCCGGCGTCCAGTGTCCGTCCGCGGACTTCGCCGTTGTCGGTGACGCCGACGAAGATCAGGCCGCCCCGCGTGTTCATGAACGCGACGGCACTCGATTCGACCTGGCCAGTGCCGATCCCGGATTTGAACTCGACGTACTCGCTCTCACGGAACTCCCGCCCAAACTCCGTGCTGGACAGTGATAGCGGCCTCGGGCGCGTGTCGGAAGGATGGAGGAGTGGGTATGGCATTCTTCGACCAATTCCGGGAACTCGTCGAAATATGCCATAACTCCCGGACGGTCAGACGCTGGCCGCCTCAGCGCCCCGCCTCACCCCGGAACCCGTCGTAGATCGCCCCGAAGATCGCCATGCCCGCACGGGCGCGGAAGTCGTCGTCGTCGAGGAACGCCTTGAGCAGCGCGGCCTGGCGGTCGCGGTCGGCGTCGACGTTCATCGCGGCGTCGATCAGCAGTCCGTCGCGGTCACGGACGAAGTCCTCGCGACTGTTGCTCGCCGCCTGCTCGGCGAGCTGTGGGGCGTCGGCCTTGATCGAGTCGCGGACGTCGCGCGCGACCTGGAGCATGTCGCCCTCGCCGAGTCCGGCGCCGTAGCGCTCGTTGAAGAGCTCGACGAGCTCCTCCAACAGCGACAGCGGGACGTCGCCGGTGCCCGTCGGCCCGGTCCCGTCGCCGCGGATCGCCTCCAGCGGATCGTGGCCGCCGGTCAGGCCGATGCTCTCGCTGCCGACCTCGGCGAGCCGGTAGTGCGTGAGGACGAGGTCGCCGAGGTCGAGGCCCTCGGCCGGGTTGTCGGTCGTCAGCCGCTTCTGCAGGACCTTCGTGAACTGGAACAGCACCTCGGTCGCGGGCGGGATGTAGGGCAGCGCCTGGCTGAGGAACGCGTACAGCCGGACGAACCGGTCCAGGGCCTTGCGCAGCGCGAGCCGATCGTCGTACTCGAGCTCCATCGCCGCGTTGAACGCCCGCTGAGTCGCGGTCGAGAGGATCGCGTGGCGTTTCGCCTCGTCGACCTCGTCCAACCCCGCGAGCGTGGTCGTGAACGCCTGGAGCTCGTCGTCGCCGATCACGCCGAAGGCGCGCACCGCGTCGGCGGCGTCGAAGAGCGTGTTCGGGTCGGTCGGCAGGCCCTCCGTCCGGCCGTAGTACGGCTCGAACGCCTTCTGGATCTCCTCGGTGGAGTTGCGGAAGTCCAGGACGTAGACGTCCTGCTTGCCGCGGTGCGCGCGGTTCAGTCGCGACAGGGTCTGCACGGCGTTGACGCCGCCGAGCTTCTTGTCGACGTACATGCCGCAGAGCTTCGGCTGGTCGAAGCCGGTCTGGTACTTCTCGGCGACGACGAGGATCCCGTACTCCGGCTTGTTGAACTCGTCGGGCAGCTTCGTCTCGGGCAGCGGCACGCCGCCGATCGCGTTCATGGCGGGCTCGGTGTAGACCATGCCGCGGTTGTCGGCCTCGGGGTTCTGCACGGTGACCTCGCCCGAGAACGCGACGAGCGTCCGCACGTCGTCGTGGCCGTGGCGCTCGATCTCCCGATCCAGCGCGCGCTTCCACTGCACGGCTTCCTCGCGGCTCTCGCAGACGACCATCGCCTTCGCCTTTCCGCCGAGCAGCGGTCGGACGACGCGACGGTAGTGGTCGACGACGACCGCGGCCTTCTGCGCCTTCACGTACGGGTGGAACTCGGCGAAGCGGGTCAGGCGGCTGGACGCCTTGCCCGACGGCACCTCGACGACCTCGCCGGCCTTCGTCTCGAGCCGCCGCAGCTGCTCGTAGGTCGTGTAGTTCGCGAGCACGTCGAGGATGAACCCCTCCTCGATCGCCTGCCGCATCGAGTACGTGTGGAACGCGTGCAGCTCGCCGTCCGGGCCGCGCTCGCCGAAGAGCTCGAGCGTCTTGCCCTTCGGCGTGGCGGTGAACGCGAAGAACGAGATGTTCGGCTGCCGGCCTCGGGCGGCCAGACGGGCGAGCAGCGCCGGCGGGGTCCCGTCGTCCTCGTCCAGGTCGAGGTCCTCGGGCTGCAGCCCGCCGAGCGTCTCCTTCAGGTCGGTCGCGGCCTCGCCGGTCTGCGACGAGTGGGCCTCGTCGACGACGACCGCGTAGGTGCGGTCCTTCAGCGTCGCGTCGTCGAGCGCTTTCAGGACGTGCGGGAACTTCTGCAGCGTCGTCGTGACGATCTTCGCCTGCTCGGAGCGCAGCGCGTCGGTCAGCTCGGACGAGCCCTGCGTCACGCCGCGGACGACGCCGGCGACCTGCTCGAACTGCGCGATCTGGTCGCGCAGCTGCTTGTCGAGCACCCGCCGGTCGGTGATGACGACGACCTTGTCGAACACCTTCGTGTCGTCGTCCCGGTGCAGCGTCGAGAGGTCGTGGGCGAGCCAGGCGATCTCCTTCGTCTTGCCCGACCCGGCCGAGTGCTGGATCAGGTAGGTCTGGCCGGGGCCGTGCAGGCGGGCGTGGTTCTGGCAGGCGAGGACGACATCCCATTGGTGGAAGCGTGGGAAAACGATGCCGGGGCGCCGGTTCTTGGCCGCCGGGTCGGCAGGCTCGACGTGCACGAACTTCTGGATCAGCTCGATCCAGCGGTCGCGATCCCAGACCTGGCGCCAGACGTACGACGTCGGGTGGCCGTCGGGCACGCCGGGGTTCCCCTGACCGCCGGGGTTGCCGGCGCCGGCGGAGCCCTGGTTGAACGGCAGGAACCGCGTCTTCGGACCATCGAGCCGCGTCGTCATGAACGCGAGCTGGCTGTCGAGCGCGAAGTGCACGAACGCCCGACGCCCGAGCAGGGTGTTCTTCGGGTCGCGGTCCTGCTGGTACTGCGCGACGGCGTCAGTGACGTCCTGCTGGGTCCAGAGGTTCTTCAGCTCGGCGGTCGCCGTCGGCACGCCGTTGACGAACAGCACCAGGTCGAGCGATTTCCCCGACGCCGGGTCGAACCGCACCTGCCGCACCGCCCGCAGCCGGTTCGCCGCGTACCGCTCCTCGACCTCGGGCCCGATCCCGTGCGCGGGACGCAGCTGCAGGACGGAGAACGAGACGCCGCGCTCGCTGATCCCGTTGCGCAGCACGTCGACGCTGCCGCGCTTGTCGAGCTGGGCGGCGAGGCGCCTGAGGATGGCGGTGCGGGCGGGTGTCTCGCCGCCGGCGAGCTTGACGAGGCGGATCCACGCCTTCTGCTGGGTCGCGGTGACGAAGGCGACGACGTCGTCGGGGTGGAGCCCGAGGTGCGCGTCGTAGTCGTTCGGGTCGCCGGTGAGCCAGCCGGCGTCGGCGAGCTCCGCGACGATGAGCGCCTCGAAGGCGGACTCGCTGTGGTCGAGCGGGGGCATCAGCGGTTGGCCTCCCCGGCAACCGGGGGTACCATCGGAGGCATGGCAACCCGACCGATCGTCACGTTGCGGGAACCCGCGTACGAGGGCTCGTACGAGGTCGCTGAGCGGCGCGCCGACGGCTCGCTGGTGCTGGAGCCGACGCGTGAGCGGCTGTCGGACGTCATCCGCGAGACCGAGGGCAAGGTCTTCCGGGACGAGGAGTTCATCGCGCACGTGGAGCGGGTCGCGGCGACCGTCGACGATCTGCCGCCGGACGACAATTCCCCCGCCGCGTAGGCGTGCCGACGTACGAGGCGCTCGCCCGGTTCGAGCGCGACCTGCGCCGACTCCCCCGCGAGGCCCGCGCCGCGTTCTTGGCGATGCTCCCGATCTTCATCGCAGCGCTTCGCGCGTCGCCGCCGGACTTCCCGCCGAACCTGCGCGTCAAGCGTGTCCAGGGCACCGCCGGCATCTGGGAGATCACCTTCGCCGCCGACGGCCGGGCAACGTTCGAGTACGGCCCCGAGATCGACCCGGGCTCGCCCCACGTGATCTGGCGACGCGTCGGGACGCACGACGTCCTCCGCGAGCCGTAGCGGCGAGCCGATCACGACGACAGCACCTCCGGCCGCTCGCCCTCGCGGACGGCGGAAAGGGACTCGACCATCTGAGCGTCACTAACCGCGCCGACGTTGAGACCGCCTGTCAGCGATTCGAAGACCAGCCCCTGGAAGTAAGCGTCGAGCCCATCCGTCAGCTCCTTGATCTCTCGATCCAGCGCGTCGACGACGGACGCTCGGGCTTCGAACTCGCGAACGAGGGCATGTTGCGTGTCTAGTGCGGGAACCGGGACGCGGTAGGCGAGCAGTCGACCCGGTTCCAACATCGGAAACGTGACAGCCGACGCGTCACCGACGCTATGGCGGAAGTCGGAGGTTCGGATGCAAAGGCGGACGTATGAGCTCGTTAGCCTGCCTCCCTGAATTGGACGGAGGCAGGCCACGCGTTGGAGGAGGAGCGCCGGCAGGTCAGATCTTGTGACGATCGCCGCTCGGAGGCCGTCCCGAACCCATGGCCGGTTTAGCCCTATGAGCAGATCACCCTCCCGCAACGCAAAGCGCTCGACTTCCGGCAGGCGATGTCTCGGCCAGAAGACGGTGTCATCCCATCGAAGTCCCGACGGAGTGACGTTGACCCCACGGACGAGGCGCATCCCTGCGGCCGAGTCGTGGACGAAGTCCGCGCTGGAAAAAGCGAATCCGCCGAGCAGCGTGACATCCCATGACAGCTTCCGGACCGGCACGTCAGCGCTCAAACCGGCAATGCGCTCTTCGGCGGCCGCATCGAGCGCGCGCTTCGCGTCCGAGCGAAGGCACGTCAGGCTCGTGACCGCGTCCCCGATGCGGACACGTTCGCGGTCCAAGAATTCGGTGATCGCCTGCTGCCGAGCAAGCGGGGGCGCAGGCACAACTAGGTTTCGTGCCTGCGCCCAGCGAAGGTCAGTCGACCGCTCTCGTATTCCCCGCGCGAGGCTTTGGAGATAACCCGCCCGAGCCGCCTCCCGGAGGACGTACGCGTAGTACCTCGGGTCAACGAACCGCGTCGGTACGAGCACCTGGCAGACCGGAGAGCATTTTCCCGATGCTTGGCTGACCCCGACCGCGCCAGCGAACGCGTCCATCGCATGCACGACAAGATCGCCATGCAGCACTCGTTGGTAGCCCGTCTCTTGCACCGCCTCCGTGAAGCCGTCGGTACGTCGCGCCGATCGCAAGGTGACTTCACCGTCTCGAAACGCTGTAATGGTTTCGTCCGACTCGAGAGGCAACTCACGTCGAAGGCTGAAGTTGTGCCGCAGCCTGCTGCTTGGGAAATCCGACTCCAGCCAGAGGCTCATGCCAACACCTCTTCGAGCAACTGCCGGATTCGCTTCTCACGCTCCCGCAACTCCGCCTTGATCTCCTCACTCGGCCGCGGCGGCGTGTACTTGTAGAAGAGCCGCGTGAAGGGGATCTCGTAGCCGATCCTGCCCTCGGGGTCGGTGACCCAGGCGTCGGGGACGTGCGGGAGGACCTCGCGGTCGAGGTAGTCGGCGACGTCTTCGGTGAGGGGGACGTTCTCGGTGTCCCGCAGATCCGGGTCGGCGACGACGTTGCCCTGCTTGTCGACGATCGGATCGAGGTCTGGGTCGCGGGTCAGGCAACGGACGACCAGGGCCTTCAGCAGCGGCGCGCCGGGCTTGGCGACCCCCGCTGCGGTAAGCGCGTCGCGGATCGCCGAGCGGCACGCGGCCTCGTCGGTGAACGCGCCCTCGGGCAGTGACTCGACCGCCGCCACGACCGCGTCGCGCGCGTCCCCGAGCTTCGCCACCGGCTTGTCGTCGGAGACACCCGCCCACGTCTCCGGGCCCACCTCCCACCGCGCCCGCAGCGGCCGATCGACCGTGATCGTGCGGTACCCGAACGCCTCGTTCGGCACGAGCTTGACGAGATTGCTCTCTCTCTGTGCCGTCGGGGTCGAAGTGGCCGTGCAGGCGGGTGACCTCGGCGATCTGGTCGGCCGTGAGGTACCGGCGCTTCTCGCCCAGGCTCTTGCGCATCTTCGTCCACGTCTCGCGGGCGTCGATCAGCTGGACACGACCCTGACGCTCCGGGGTCTTGCGGTTCGTCACGAGCCACACGTAGCTCGCGATGCCCGTGTTGTAGAAGAGCTGCTCGGGCAGCGCGACGATCGCCTCGAGCAGGTCGTGCTCCAGCAGGTACCGGCGGATCTCGGACTCGCCCGAGCCCGCCGCGCCGGTGAAGAGCGGCGAGCCGTTGTGGACGATCGCCAACCGGCCGCCGCCCTCCTCGGGCGTGCGCATCTTCGACAGCAGGTGCATGAGGAACAGCAGCTGGCCGTCGGACTTGCGCGGCAGGCCCGGGCCGAAGCGGCCGTCGAAGCCGAGCGACTCGTGCTCGTCGCGGACCGTCTCCTCGACCTTCGACCAGTCGACGCCGAAGGGCGGGTTGGCGATGCAGTAGTGGAAGCGCTCGCCGGCGTGGCCGTCGCTCGCGAGCGAGTTGCCGTGGACGATGTGGGTCGCGTCCTGGCCCTTGATGAGCATGTCGCCCAGGCAGATCGCGTACGACTCGGGGTTCAGCTCCTGCCCGTGGAGGATGACCTCGGCGCCCGGGTTGTAGCGATGGATCTGCTCCTCCATCTCGGACAGCATCCCGCCGGTCCCGCACGCGCAGTCGAAGACGCGACGCCGGACACCGGCATGGGTCAACACGTCCTCGTCGCCGTCGAGCAGCAGGTTCACCATCAGTCGCACGACCTCGCGCGGCGTGTAGTGCTCACCGGCCGTCTCGTTCGACGCCTCCGAGAAGCGCCGGATGAGCTCCTCGAAGATCGCGCCCATGTCCGCGTTCGAGACGCGGTCGGGGTGCAGATCGACGTCGCAGATCCGGCCGATCACCTTGTAGAGGAGGTTCGCCTCCTTCAGCCGCGGGATGTGCGACTCGAAGTCGAACTTGTCGATCGCCTGCCGCGCCAGGACGGAGTAGCCGTCGATGTACGCGTCGAGCTGGTCCGCGATGCTGCCCGGGTCGTTCAGCAGCTGGTGGAAGCGCAGCGGGTGACGGTTGAAGAACTGGAGCTTCGCGGTCGACCGCAGCGCGCCCTCCGGGTTCTCGATGCCCATCTGCTTCAGCTGCGCCGCCTTCGCGATCACGGCGTCGCGGGTCGGCTCGAGCATCTGGTCCAGTCGCCGCATGACGACGAGCGGCAGGATCACCTTGCCGTAGTCGGCCTGCTTGTAGTCGCCGCGAAGCAGCTCGGCGACGGACCAGATGAGGTTCGCGTGGTTGCGGACCTCGGTATCGGTCGATGAAGCCTGCTCGTCGTTGCTCGTCACGCGCACTCCCGCATCGTCTCGTCGGCTGTTTGCGTCGCCGGCCTATGGCCTCGGCGGACTCTAGTCCGTCGCGGTCCAGACGCGGAATGGCTCGGCCCGGGGACGTGGACAGATGCGCGAATCTGACACCCGCGGGAACCATGGGGCTCTCCGCTGGTAGACGTCAACCACGGCCCTCGTCGCGGGAGCCCTCGCCACGCGTGACGGGGACGTAGAACGTCCCGCGACCACGGGCTTTGGCGCCGGGTCCGAGCTCGATGAACCCCTGCTCGGCCGCGCGTCCGAGCAGGCTGCTGGCCCAGTTGCTCCGCAGGCCGAGGAGATCCTGGACGTCACGATTTCGGATCGTCCCCTGCCGTCGGGCAAGCTCGGCGATCAGCGCCACCGACTCGTCGCCCGAGCGCGCGTAGTACGGGAGCACCGGGCCCAACGCGTCTCGGACGTCGTCGGCCAGGCGCCATGCCAGGGAGCCGTCCGGACGAGGGTTGGCTGTCCGGTGGAGCACGCCGTCGTCCTGGGCCTTACGGAGGAAGGCGTCCAGCTCGGAAGCCGGTTGCTGCACGGCGACCGCGAGCTCGTCAGCAGTGAAGGATGGATGCTTGCGAAGCAGGTGGATCGCGATCGACATACGGGCGTCGTCGCGTAGGGAGCGGGGCATCGAGGCGTGAGCCCGCAGGACCGCTGGGAGCGGCTCGCCGCCCTGGAACGAGACGCGCACGCCCTCGCCCCGCTCGGTGAACGTGGGTGGTCCATGGCCGAGTCGGATCAGCTCGATGAACATGCGGTCGACGCCGATCCCCTCGCGTTCTGCCAACCGCAGAGAGCGGAGCGCGTCGCCGAGTTGACGGTTCCTGGTTCTCGGCGCCGCAGTCAGGACGGTATCGGCGGTGACGCCGCCGAAGAAGCCGCCGGGCGAGCTGGTGGTGACGTCGGCCCCGACATGCTCGACGAGGACCGGCTCGGGTTGCTCCCAGTCCCGGTGCATGATGGCGTTAACGAGCGCTTCGCGAAACGCTAGATCGGGGATCACGTTGACCGTGCCCTGCGCGAGCCCTGGGCCGTGGAGGGCCATCGAAGGGTTGTTGCTCGCGAAGGCGTTGAGGACGCCGCGGAGCTCTTCGGCGAGTCCGAGACCGGGCCGCTCGACCTGTGCGTTGGATCGTGCGCTGGTGGCCGAGCGATAGAGGTACCGCAGCCGAGGTGTCGGCCCGGCGCAGACGAGCAGTGCACCTGCCGCGTTGAGGTTGCCGTCGTCACGCAGGAGTCCGAGGCGGTGGAGCAGCGTCAGGTCATCTGTCTCTGCCAGCTCCTGCCTGCTGGGCTCATCGCTCTCACGGAGGAAGTCCCGCAGCGCTTCGAGGGCCCCTGCACGTGCCTCCTTCGGGGCCAGGCCGCTCGGTGCGGCGGACCAGTCGTAGCCGGTGCGGCCCTGGCGCCATGCGACGAGCTCGTCGAACTCCATGTTGTGGCAGCTCTTCTGCGTCCGACGTGGGTAGACCCTGGCGCCGCTCTTGGACTCGCGGATGGAGTGGGGCTTGCTCCCGCTGTTGTGCGGAACCAACAGGATCAGGAGTCGCCTCTCGGCCACCTGTTCCTCGTGCACGGCCACCCTCAACGGTGGGTCGGCGGTGAGCTCGCGGATCCGCCCAGCGAGCCACTGGCCGTCGAGCGAGGTGCCGAGAAACGCCGCTGGGCCGGTCTTCTTGTCGTCGACACCGATGACCAGCGAGCCTCCTTCGTGGTTGGCCAGGCAACTTGCCTCCCGGCCGTAGTACCGGGCGGCGTCGTCATCCGTCTCGGCACCGGGTCGCGCTTCGCCGCGTGGGCCACGCATCGTGACGTCTTCCTTGAAGTCGAGGATCTCGCTCTCGTGCGTGTCGACATCGTCGCCGGCGAGGACGCCGTCGATGGCCGCCAGGGCGCGAGTGAGGCGCGGATCGTTGAAGGTCATGACGAAATCCCTGCGACTTCGCCCGGAATATACCAGTGCATGGCGTTCTCCATGCGCCAAACATTTAGACGGTGGGGCGTGTGGATTGCGAGTTCGAGTGGGCGAGCACCGACGTTCTCGGACGGCGAGTTGCTCGCCGCGACGCCCGGACTACGAGCGATGGGCCGCACAGGATCTCGGCGGACGACCGGGGTACGGAGAGCGTTGCATCGCTGCAGCAGCGGCGTCGGCCGCGGGTCAGCCGCCGGCGTCATGGCGCGTGAAGAGCGCCAGCCGACGGGCGACCTCGGAGCATGCGTCGTCGGGTGCTCGCGCGATGCGTTCCGTCAGGCGGTCGTGGCTGAGGCTCCGTACCTGGAGCGCATCGGCGTGGCTGACGCGGGTCTGGCCGCGATCCCCGGTCGGGAGCTCGATCCGGACGCGGGTCGTGTGCGGTGTGGTGGTCAGCGGTACGCAGATCGACAACCCGGCCGGGGAGTGGTTGATCTGGTCGACGCTGAGGATCAAGACCGGGCGCGTCTTGGCGATCTCGCTTCCGCGGATCGGGTCGAGCTGGGCCCACCACACGTCGCCCTGGCGGGGCGTCGGCGTCAGCGCCACGAGGAGAAGTCCTCGGCCGGGTCCAGGCCGTCCATGAGCGTCTGATCCCACGCGGTCCGCTCGTCGCCGGAGGGCGGCGGGAGGGTCGCGATCGCGTCGAGCAGCAGCCGGTCCTGATAGTCGCGAACGAGGCGCTCCAGGAGCTCGATCGCGGTGGTTCCCTGGGCCTTGGCCAACTCGCGCAGCCGGTCGCGCGTCTCAGGGCGCGCTCGGACCATGACCGTCGAAGGCATACGGCTGAGTATACGTGCAGCGAAGACATTGCCGACAGGCAGAGGGGCGCCCCGACACGGGCGTGGGGAACATGGCGGCCCCCGGTCCGACGCCGGCAGGCGTCTCGTGCGGGTCGACATCCAGGCGAGCCGCGCCTGGCCGGCGCGGACGTTCACACCACGTGGATGGGGAAGCCCCCGAGGACCGCGGCGAGGCGCACGAGGTCCTTCGGGTCGCTGGTGACGACCGCGTGGCCGCGCGTCGCGGCGATCCGAAGGAACGCGCGGGTGCGGTCGTCACCCCGCCCGTACGCCAACAGCGCCCCGGCGTCGAGCGTGAGGCCACGGCGGTCGCTCACGCCCCGACGTCGTGCATCTCGGCAGCGACGGCGTCGAGCACGTGCGCCGGGATGCGGCCGCGCTCGGCCTCGTCCTCGTCAAGAAGGCGCCGCAGCCGCTCGGCGCGGACACGGTCGTCGAGCGCCTCGGCGACCAGAGCCGAGAAGTTCCCCCCGGGTGCGATCGCCTGGGCCGCCTCGGCGAGGTCGGCCTCGAGCGTCACGGCCTTGCGCACGAGCGTCATACGGCGATCATACTCGTGGATGGCGGTTGCGTCCAAGCGTGGCGTTCAGGGTTCCTACGCCCCCGCCCGCGCCACCCCGACGGTCAACCCGCGGCCCTCGATCTCGGCGGCGTGGGTCGTGCCGTGGTCGGCGTCGTAGGCCACGTCGAGGGACAGGGTCTCGCCGGTGACGTAGGGCTCGTGGGCGCGGGCCGCGTCGAGGAGGGCGTCGTCGCCGGTGAGCGACAGGCGGATGCGGTCGGTGATCTCCAGGCCCGCCGCCTTGCGCGCCGCCTGGATCGCGTGGACGACCTCGCGGGCCAGGCCCTCGCGGTGCAGCTCGTCGTCGATCGACAGGTCGAGCGCGACCGCGTGGCTGCCCTCACGCTCCAGCTGGTAGCCCTCCAGCGGCTCCATCCGCAGGATGAGGTCCTCCTCGGACAGCTCGTGCGCCTGGCCCTCCACGTCGATCCCGACCGTGCCGCCGGCGCGCACCGTCGCCGCGGCCCGCGTCGCGTCGAGCGCGGCGACCGCCGCGGCGACCTGCGGCATCGCCTTGCCGAACCGGCGACCGAGCGCCCGGTAGTTCGGCTTGATCTCGTACGACCCCAGCTCGTCCGCGTCGGCGACGAACCGCAGCTCGTGGACGTTGAGCTCGTCGCGGACGATCTCGCCCAGCCGCTCGATCGCGTCGCGCTCGCGGTCGGCGGCGACGATCACGGCCTCGCGCAGGGGCTGACGCACCTTGAGCTTGGACTGGCCGCGCGCGCCGAGGCCCAGCTGCACCGTCTCGCGGGCGATCTCCATCGTCCGCTCCAGGTCGCGGTCGCGGCCGTCCGGGGTACCGGGCACGCCGACCGCCGCCGGCTCCGGCCAGTCGGTGAGGTGCACCGACGGCTCCGTCCCGTCCAGGTTGTCGTAGATCTCGTCGGCGACGAACGGGGTGAACGGCGCGAGGAGCTGCGCGACCGTCACGAGGCACGTCCGCAGCGTCCCGAGCGCCTCGGGGTCGCCGGCCCAGAACCGTCGGCGCGACCGGCGCACGTACCAGTTCGACAGGTCGTCGACGAACGCCGCGATCGCTCGTCCGGCGAACGTCGCGTCGAAGTCCTCCAGCCGGTCGGTGACCCGCTCGACGGTGTCCGCCAACCGCGACAGGATCCACCGGTCCATGAGCGCCGACGGGTCGCCGTCGGCCGCCTGCTCGCCACGACCGCTCGCGCCGTCGCCGGCCGCGTTCTCGTACATCACGAGGAACGCGTAGGTGCTCCACAGCGTGCGGAGGAACAGCCGCACGCCCTCGCCGATCGCGTCGGTCGAGAACCGGTAGCCGTCCCACGGCTGCTTGCTCGTGAAGAAGTACCAGCGGAACGCGTCGGCGCCGTACCGGTCGATGACCTCCCACGGCACGACGATGTTGCCGCGCGACTTCGACATCTTCTGGCCGTCGCCGTCGAGGATCAGGCCCAGGCAGACGACGTTGCGGTACGGCGGTGCGGGGGCGGGCAGCGCCTCGACCGCCCCGTCGCCGGTCGTGGTGGCCGGACGCGAACCGTCGCCCTCGGACGCCGGCCGGTCGGTCCCCCACGCCGCGGGCGCGTCGGGTCGGGCGGCGACGTCGGTCGCGCCCACCCGCACGGTGCCGTCGGAGGGCGCGCCGACCGGTACCGGCTGCTGCAGGAGCGTCGCGACCGCCAGCAGCGAGTAGAACCAGCCGCGGGTCTGGTCCTGCGCCTCGCAGATGTAGTCCGCCGGCCAGCGGCCCTGCTCGCGGACGGCGTCCTGGTCGGCGGCGTGCTGCGCGAACGGCATCGACCCCGAGTCGAACCACACGTCGATGACCTCCGGCACCCGGCGCATCGTGCCGTCGCACCCGTCCGCCGGACAGGCGAACGCCAGGTCGTCGACGTACGGCCGGTGCGGGTCGGTGAGCTCGCGGCCGGAGCGCTCCTCGAGCTCGGCGAACGACCCGACGCAGTGCAGGTGACCGCACGCCTCGTCGTCGCACCGCCACACCGGCAGCGGGGTGCCCCAGTAGCGCTCGCGCGACAGGGCCCAGTCGACGTTGCCCTCGAGCCACTTGCCGAACCGGCCCTCCTTCACGTGCTCCGGGTACCACGTGACCTGCTCGTTGGCGGCGGTGAGCTGCGCGCGGAGCTTCGACGTGGCGATGTACCACGACGGCTTGGCGTAGTAGAGCAGCGCGGTGGAGCAGCGCCAGCAGTGCGGGTAGGCGTGCTCGTACTCGCGGTCGAGCCAGAGGCTGCCGGCGGCCCGCAGGTCCTCGACGAGCTCGAGGTCGCAGGACTTCACCTGACGTCCCGCGTACCCGGTGATCCGCTCGTCGTAGGCGCCGTCGAGGCCGACGGGGTTGACGATCGTCAGGCCGGCCGACACGCCGAGCGCGTAGTCGTCGGCGCCGAACGCCAGCGC
This sequence comes from Solirubrobacteraceae bacterium, assembly GCA_050252545.1. GTDB lineage: Bacteria > Actinomycetota > Thermoleophilia > Solirubrobacterales > Solirubrobacteraceae > Patulibacter. The sequence goes on along the minus strand of JBFWKS010000005.1, from coordinate 14,983 downwards.
GGTGTGGACGATGCCGGTGCCGTCCTCGGCGGTGACGAACTCCGCCTCGAGCACGGTGTTGCCGCGCGGGCCCCACTCCTGCGACGCGATGAACGGGAACGGCGGCCGGTAGCGCGCGCCGGTCAGGCGCGACCCGGGCAGCGTCTGGAGGATCTCGACGGTGACGCCGTTGGGCACCGGGCGGTTGTCGCCGCCCATCTTCGTCGTCGGGACGACGCGGTCGAGCAGCGCGGCGGCGACGACGATCGTCTCGGGCTCGGCGACGGTCGACGCGCCGTGCCCGTCGACGGTCCGTCCGGTCACCCGCGCGCGGACGTACTCCAGCTCGGGGTGGACGGCCAGCGCGGCGTTCGCCGGCAACGTCCACGGCGTCGTCGTCCAGGCGAGCAGCACGTCGCCGGCCTCGAGCGCGGACGAGCCCGGGTCGACGACGGGGAACCGCACGAACGCCGAGCGGTCGACGACGTCCTTGTACCCCTGCGCCACCTCGTGGCTCGACAGCGCGGTGCCGCAGCGCGGGCAGTACGGCACGACGCGGTGGCCCTCGTACAGCAGGTCGCGGTCGGCCATCGCCCGGATCGCGCCCCACACCCGCTCGACGTAGTCGCGGTCCAGCGTGCGGTACGCGTCGTCCAGGTCGACCCAGTAGCCGATCCGCTCGGTCAGGCGGTTCCAGTCCTCGAGGAACTCGAACACCGACGCGCGGCAGCGGGCGTTGAACTCCGCCACCCCGTACGCCTCGATGTCGGCCTTCGACGTGAGGCCGAGCTCCTTCTCGACGGTGATCTCGACCGGCAGGCCGTGGCAGTCCCAGCCGCCCTTGCGCTCGACGTGGCGCCCGCGCATCGTCTGGAACCGGGGGAAGATGTCCTTGAACGTCCGCGACAGGACGTGGTGGCTGCCCGGCCGGCCGTTGGCGGTCGGCGGGCCCTCGTAGAAGACCCACGGCTCGGCCCCCTCGCGGCGCCGCAGCGACTCGCGGAAGACGTCCCGCTCGCGCCAGCGCTCCAGGATCGACTCCTCCAGCGCGGGGAAGGACGGGTTGGGATCGACCGGGCGCCGCGACATGGACCGTCGATTGTAGGAACCGCGGGGCGGCGGACGGTCCGCGCCGTCGGAGCCGGGCGCCGGACCGACGGTCGCGCATCCCATCGCCATGTCGAAAGAGTCGACATGGAGTTGACCCAGGTGCGCCTCGGGACGATACTGCCGCCATGACCGACGAGGCCCGCGCGCTGAGCCAGGCGGATGCGATTCCGCACGTACCGTTCGAGGCCTACCGGGAGACCTTCGAGCGCTTCTTCCACCTGGACCGCAGCGCATCGGGGGTCCTCACGGCGCGGATGCACACCGACGGCGGCCCGGTGGTGTGGTCGCTCGCGATCCACCGGGCCATCCACCAGCTGACGACGATGGTCGGCCAGGACGCCGAGACCGAGGTCTTCGTGTTCGGAGGGACGGGGGACGAGTTCGTGGCGACGCTGCACGAGGAGCTCGCCGCGAGCACCGTCGAGAGCCTCGTCGCGGGGATCTACGACAACTTCTACTACGACGGCGCGAACATCTGCGAGGGCCTCGTGTCGGACGTGGAGGTGCCGACGATCGGCGTCATCAACGGCCCCGGGTTCCACACCGAGCTCGCGCTGCTCTGCGACATCACGATCGCGTCGGACGATGCCGTGATCATCGATCCGCACCTGCCGGCGAACCTCGTTCCCGGCGACGGGATCCAGACCGCGCTCCGGGCGGCCCTCGGGTACAAGCGGGCCACCTACGCCATGCTCACGTCGCAGGCCTTCGACGCGCAGTCGGCCCTCGAGGCCGGGCTCGTCAACGAGGTGCATCCCAAGGACCGCGTGTACGAGCGCGCGCGGGAGATCGCCGAGGATCTGGCCCGACGACCGCGGACGGTGCGACGGATCACGACCCAGGTGCTGCGCGCCCCGTTGAAGGAGGCGCTGACGAGGGACCTCCGCGGGGACCTCGGGCAGGAGCTCTTCGCGCTGCTCGCGTCCATGGCCGATCCGGACACCGCACGGATCAAGAGCATCATGGACGACCTGGGCGGCGGGTCCGCCTCCTCCTAGAGCGGGGAACGGCCCCGGGGCGCCCGGATCGACCGGCCGGAGCGCCCCGGGATCCCGTTCGTCGGATCAGTCGCCGTCGCGCGCGCGGATGCGTCGGTCGTACGCCTCGCGCCCCGCCCGGTCCACGTCGAGGAAGACCCGGTCGCCGCCGGTGAGGCGCAGGACGGCGTCGGTGACCCGCGTGGGCAGCAGGGCGGTCAGCCACAGCGACACCCGGGCGCTCATGGGGAGCACGACGAACGGTCGTCCGCGCTCCACGCCGCGCACGAGCGCGACGGCCACCCGGTCGGGCGTGAGCGTCCGGATGCCGCGGAGGCCGCTCGTCCCACTGATGAGCTCGGTGTCCGTGAAGGAGGGCAGGACCGTGGTGATCACGATCCCGTCCCGGCCGAACTCCTGTCGCACGCCGTCGCTCAGCCCCACGACGGCGTGCTTCGAGGCGGCGTAGAGGGCCGCGCCCGGCCCCGACACCCGGCCCGCCGTCGACGCGACGTTGACGATGCGCCCCCCGCCACGGGCCTGCATGCGCGGAAGGATCGCGCGCATGCCGTTCAGGGGCCCGAGGACGTTGATGTCCATGACGCGCCGCGCGAGCTCCGGCGACTGGTCCAGGAGCGGGCCGATCGGCATGATCCCCGCGTTGTTCACGAGGACGTCGATCGGCCCCATGTCGGCTTCGACGTCGGCGACGAACCGCTCGAACTGGACGGGATCGCCGACGTCGAGCGTGTAGCCGCGGGCGCCCTCCAGCCGGCGTGCGGCCTCCTGCGCGCCGTCGCCGTCCACGTCGCCGATGGCGACCCGGGCCCCGCGGTCGGCGTACCTCCGGGCCACGGCGAGCCCGATGCCGCGGGCGCCGCCCGTGATGGCGACCACCGAGGTCATCGCGCGACCTCGCCGACGGAGCTCACGGGGCTGGAGACCCGAAAGCCCGCGTAGCCGTCCGCGGCCGACTGCTCGCACAGCTGCTCGTAGTGGGCGAGGCCGCCGAGATAGAGCGGAAAGCGCAACGCCTTGCCGGGGACGTTGGCCCCGAAGTAGTACGTGTCGCGCGCCTGCGAGTAGATCGTCCGCCTCATGAGCTCGTCGATGTGGTCGACCCACCGTGCCTGGGCGTCCGGCGTCGCCTCGATCGAGGCGGCTCCCCGCCGGTCGAGCTCGGTGATGCAGGTGGCGATCCAGTCGGCCTGACGCTCGCCGAGCGCGATCATCATCGCGACCGGGCTGCCCGGGCCGCCGATCATGAACATGTTCGGGAAGCCCGCGACGCCGAGGCCCAGGTAGTTGTCCGGGCCCGCCGCCCACGCGTCGGCGAGCGCCACGCCGTCGCGGCCCACGATGTCGATGCGACTCATCGCTCCGGTGACGGCGTCGTAGCCGAGGGCGTAGACGATGACGTCCACGTCGTGGTCCGCGCCGCTCGCGAGCCGGATCCCGGTCTCGGTGATCTGCGAGATCGGGTCGGAGCGGACGTCGACGAGCTCGACGTCGTCGCGGGAGAGCGCCTCGTAGAAGCCGTGGTCGGCGCACGGTCGTCGGGCCGCGAACGGATGGTCGGTCGGGCACACGACGTCCGCGAGTCGCGGATCGCCGGTGCGCTCGCGGATGCGCTCGCGGATGAAGTCCGCGACGACGCGATTGGCCTCGGGGTCGGTGAGGACGTCCTTGAAGGCGACGGTGAAGAGGAGCGCGCCTCCCTCCTCCCACCGGGACTCGAGCTCCGTCCGTCGCTCCTCCTCGGTCATCTCGGCCGCGCGCCGGGGGTTGGCGCGCAGGCTGAGCCCGGTGTAGCCGGTGCGCTGCGCGCGCCGACGCTCGGGGTACGTCTGCCGGATCTCGCGCAGGTCGTCGCGGGTGAGCGGCCTGTTCCCGCCCAGGACGCTGTAGTTCGGCGTCCGCTGGAGCACCGTGACGTGGGCGGCCTCGTCCGCGATCTCCGGCACGACCTGCAGGCCGCTCGAGCCCGTCCCGATCACCGCGACCCTCTTGCCGCGCAGGTCGACCCCGTCCCGGGGCCAGAGCGACGTCATGTACGACTCGCCGCGGAACGCGTCGACGCCCGGGAAGCCCGGGCGCAGCGGGGCGGACAGGCCGCCGGTCGCGAAGACGCAGAAGCGGGCGGAGAGCGTCTCGCCCGAGTCGCAGGTCAGGGTCCAGGTCGAGTCGTCCTCGTCGAACGACGCCGCGGTCACCCGGACGCCCAGCCGGATGTGGGGCCGCAGGCGGAAGCGATCGGCGACGTGGTTGATGTACCGGAGGATCTCGGGCTGCGCCGCGTAGCGCTCGGACCACTCCCACTCCTGGTCGAGCTCGGGCGAGAACGAGTACGAGTAGTCGGCGCTCTCCACGTCGCATCGCGCGCCGGGGTACCCGTTCCAGTACCACGTGCCCCCGATCTCCGGGGCCGCGTCGAGGACGACGACGGAGAGGCCGGCCTGCCTCAGGCGGTGGAGGGCGTAGAGCCCGGTGAACCCGGCTCCGACCACGACGACGTCCGGCCCCGTGTCGTCGACCCGGTCGCCCGCGGTCGTCCCGTCCTGCGTCCGTGCTTGCGCCATGGCGGCGATTATGGGACGATCCGGCCGTTCTGTCAACAGCGTGTTGAGCAAATAGACGCGATGGTGCCGGGACGATCCTCCGCCTCCACACGACGGAGCGTCGTTGCGGTAGACATCGCGTCAAGCAAGCGACTTGGGGAGAGCGATGAGTGCGAGGACGTTCTGCGAGGCCTTCCAAGCGTCGGCCGCGGTGGATCCGGACGCGGTGGCGCTGCGGACGCCGGGGGACGCGAGGACCGTCACATGGCGGGCCTACGCCGACGAGGTCGAGGCCATCGCCGGGGGCCTGGACGGGATCGGCGTGGGTCGCGGCGACACCGTGGCGCTGATGATGGGCAACCGGATCGAGTTCCACCCGATCGACGTCGCCGCGCAGCACGTCGGGGCCACGTCGTTCTCCGTCTACAACACCCTCGCCCCCGGGCAGCTCGGCGAGGTCCTGTCGAACGCCGGGAACCGCGTGATGCTCTGCGAGAGCCGGTACGTCGACGTGATCCGTCGGAGCGGCGTGCCCGTGGAGCACCTCGTGTGCGTCGACGGTCGCCCCGAGGGCGCGATGACCCTCGACGAGCTCAAGGCGCGGGCGCGGCCGGACTTCGACTTCGAGCGGACGTGGCGCGCCGTCCAGCCCGACGACGTCGTGACGCTCATCTACACCTCGGGGACCACCGGGCCGCCCAAGGGCGTCGAGATCACCCACGAGGCGCTGCTCTACAGCACGTCGGTCCTCGACGACCTCATCGGGATCCGCCGCGGTGACCGGATGATCTCCTACCTCCCCAGCGCCCACATCGTCGACCGGTTCGTCTCGCTGTACATCCAGGCGCTCTACGGCACCCAGACGACCGTCGTCGACGACATCAAGGAGGTGGCCGGCGCGCTGTCGGACACCCATCCGGCGGTGTTCCCGGCCGTTCCGCGGATCTGGGAGAAGCTGCGGGCCGGCATCCTGGGCGTCGTCGACCGGGAGGCCGACCCCGAGCGTCGGAAGGGGCTCGAGTGGGCGTTGGACGTGGCCGCCCGCCGTGGCGCGGCCGAGGTCGCCGGGGAGGAGATGTCGGCGGAGCTGGCGCAGGAGTGGAAGCAGGCCGACGAGCTCGTGCTCTCGAAGATCCGGCACCAGCTGGGCCTCGGCGCCGTGCGGTGGGCGATCTCCGGCGGCGCGCCGGTGCCGCAGGACACGCTGGGGTTCTTCGCCGGGCTCGGGATCCCGATCGGCGAGAACTGGGGGATGTCCGAGCTGGGCCCGTTCGCGAGCGCCTCGGTGCCCGGGTCCGTCCGCCTGGGCACGGTCGGCAGGCCGCTGCCCGGCGTCGAGATGCGCACCGAGCCGGACGGCGAGCTCCTCGTCCGCGGGCCCCTGGTGATGAAGGGCTACCGACGCGATCCGGAGCGGACCGCCGAGGTCCTCGACGACGACGGTTGGCTGCGGACGGGCGACCTCGCGACGATCGACGACGACGGCTACCTGCGCATCGTCGGACGCAAGAAGGATCTGATCATCACCTCCGGTGGCAAGAACCTCTCGCCGGCCGGCATCGAGAACGCCGTCAGGGCCGCGTGCCCGCTCATCGGGAACGTCGTGGCCGTCGGCGACGGTCGACCGTTCGTCACGGCGCTCGTGGTGCTCGACGCGGAGGGAGCCGCGCAGTTCGCGGACCGGAACGGCATCGCGGACCACGCCGCCGCGTCGCTCGCGGCGGAGCCGGCCGTCGTCGACGCGTTGAGGGCCGGGGTCGCGAACGCGAACGCGACCCTCTCGAGGGTCGAGCAGATCAAGCGGTTCCTCGTGCTGCCCGCGTACTGGGAGCCCGGCGGGGACGAGCTGACCCTCACGGCGAAGGTCAGGCGGGAGGCCGTCGTGACCCGGTACGCCGCCGAGATCGAGCGGCTGTACGCGGCCCAGCCGCAAGGCGGAGTCCACGAGCCGGCGACCGGCGCCACGGTCGACGCATGAGCGCGACGACGACGGCGCCGGACGGAAGCATCGGCCGTCTGGGACGGCGCCTCCGCAGGCAGGCGGTCTCGGCCGTCGGACGGTTCCCCTCCTCGACCGCCGCGCTCGCGGAGCCGCCCGCCGGAAGCGGGCTCCGACCGGTGCTCGGCAACCCCGGCGCGCCGCTCCTCGGGCACACCCTCAACGTCACCGTCGACCCGCTGCCGTTCATGCGGGCGCGGACCGACGCCTTCGGCGAGGTCTCCTGGATCGGGGCGTTCGGACGCCGGTGCGTCCTGCTCACGGGCCCCACGGGCATCGAGACGATCCTGTCCAACCGCGATCGGGCCTTCTCGGCGGAGGAGGGCTGGGGGTTCTTCGGCGGCCCGTTCTTCAAGCGCGGAATCCTCTTCATGGACTTCGAGGAGCACCTGCGCCATCGGCGCATCATGCAACGCGCGTTCCGGCGGGAGCGGATGGCCGACTACCTCGAGCAGATGACCCCGGAGATCGTCGACCGGGTCGCGTCGTGGCGGCCCTCGCCCGCCTTCCCATTGTACCCGAGCGCCGCCCGACTCACCCTCGACATCGCGACCAAGGTGTTCCTGGGGGTCCCGCCCAGCCCGCGGGCCGACGAGCTCGGGCGGGCGTTCGTCGACTGCCTCGCCGGCGTGCAGGCGGTGGTCCGGACCGACGTCCCGGCCGGCGCGTGGCGCCGGGGCCTGCGGGGCCGCCGCGTGCTGGAGGCGTTCATCCGCTCCCACCTCGACGACAAGCGGAACGGGGACGGCCGCGACCTCATCAGCGTGCTCTGCCGGGCCGAGAGCGACGAGGGCGAGCGGTTCACCGACGACGACGTGGTGAACCACATGATCTTCTTCCTCCTCGCCGCCCACGAGACCACGTCGATCTCGACGTCGATGCTCGTCTACCACCTCGGGCGACACCCCGAGTGGCAGGAGCGTCTGCGTGACGAGGCCGACGCGTTGGGGACGGACCGCCCGACGGTCGCGGAGCTCGGGTCCTCGACCGCGACCGAGCTCGCCTTCCGGGAGTCGTTGCGGATGAACGCGCCGGTCGGCCTCGTCGCCCGTGCCGCCCTGCGGGACACGGAGATCGACGGTCGATACGTCCCGAGCGGGACCCTCGTGCTCGGGTCGCTCTACGCGTCCCACCGCAACGCCGCGTGGTGGTCCGACCCGGACCGGTTCGATCCGGAGCGCTACCTCGCGGAGCGCGGCGAGGATCGCGTCCACAAGTACGCCTGGGCCCCGTTCGGAGGGCACGCCCACAAGTGCCTCGGGATGGCCTTCGGCTCGATGGAGGTCAAGGCCGTCCTCCACCAGATGCTGCGCCGGTTCACGTGGTCGGTGCCGCACGGGTACGAGCCGGAGATCATGCACGGAACCGGACCGTTGCCGGCGGACGGCCTGCCGATCGAGCTGCGGCCGAGGACGCGGTCGTGAGCGACGGCGAGCCGCGACGGGTCTCGGGCCGCGAGGGGGCGGACGCGGTCTCGCGACTCGCCGTCCGGAGCCCCGTCGACGGGCGGACCGTCGGCAGCGTCGCCGCCACCCCTCCGTCGCGGGTGGAGGACCTGGTCGCCCGGGGACGGGCCGCCCAGCCCGGGTGGAGCGCGGTCGGCTTCGACGCACGTGCGCGCCGGTTGCTCGACCTGCGCGCCTGGATCGTCCGCGAGCGGGGGCGCCTCATCCGGACGATGTGCGACGAGGGGGGCAAGACGTACGAGGACGCGCTGCTCGAGGTCGTCGTGCTGTGCCAGGCCATCGGATTCTGGGCCCGGCGCGCCGAGCGCTACCTCCGTCCACGCCGCTCCTGGGCCCGGCAGCCACTGCTCGCCGGTCGTCGCCTGGAGGTGCGATACGTCCCCCGCGGCGTCGTCGGGGTCATCGCCCCGTGGAACTACCCGCTGGTCCTCGGGCTCGGTGACGCGCTGCCGGCGCTCATGGCCGGCAACGCCACCGTCATCAAGCCGAGCGACGAGACGCCCCTGTCGACGGCGCTGATCGTCGAGGAGGGGTTCCGGGCGGCCGGGATCCCGCCGGACGTGTGCCTCGTCGCCCAGGGCGGGGCGGAGGTCGGACGAGCGGTCGTCGACGCGGTCGACATGATCATGTTCACCGGATCGACGCCGGTCGGACGCGAGGTCGCGGAGCGGGCGGGCCGACGGCTGATCCCGGCGTCGGTCGAGCTCGGGGGGAAGGATCCCATGATCGTCCTGGCGGACGCCGACCTCGAGCGGGCGGCGAACTGCGCCGTCTACTACGGCATGGGCAACGCCGGTCAGACCTGCCAGGCCGTGGAGCGCGTGTACGTCGAGGCCGCCGTGTACGACGAGTTCGTGCGGCGCGTCACCGACAAGGCGGCTCGCCTCCGCATGGGGGCGCCGGCCGGTCCGGGGAGCGTCGACATCGGGCCGCTGGCCCGGCCGGGCCAGCGGGAGGTCGTCTCCGAGCACGTGCGCGCGGCGGTCGCGGCCGGAGCGCGCACCCCGGTCGGCGGCGACGCCGACGGGAGCTTCCACGCGCCGACCGTGATCCTCGATCCCGACCCGTCGGCGTCCTGCATGAGGGACGAGACGTTCGGGCCCGTCCTCCCGATCGTCAAGGTCCGGGACGCGGAGGAGGCCATCGCCCTGGCCAACGACTCCCGGTACGGACTGAACTCGAGCGTCTTCACCCGGGACGTCCGGCGTGGGGAGGCGATCGCACGGCGCATCGAGGCCGGCGCGTCGTGCATCAACGACGCGTGCGCGAACTTCCTGGAGATCGGGGCGCCGTTCGGCGGGTGGAAGGACTCGGGGCTCGGCGGCCGGAACGGCGCGGAGGGCATCCGGAAGTACTGCCGACAGCAGACGATCCTCACGGCCCGCGTCGGCCTCCGCCGCGACCCCAACATGTTCCCGTACCGTGCACGCGTCACGCGCCTGCTCGAGCGGGCGTTGACGATCGCCTACGGGCGTCGATCCTAGGTCGCCGCGGGGGTCACGCGACGCTCGACGCGGTCCCGCGCGCCGCAGGGGTGGTGGCCAGGAAGATCGCGACGAGGGCCAGGACGGTCTCGCGCCGCTCGAGCCCGTCCTGGTCGGCGGCCCAGCGGGCCATGAACTCGCTCCACATCGACACGAGGAGCGTGCTGCCCGAGGCGGCCGCCGCCTCGGCGGCTCCGCGACGCACGAGCGCCCGGCGGGTCTTCTCGCGCTGCTGGGCGAAGACGGCGTCGGTCCACTCCCGGATGGTGGCCTCGGTGGTCGCCGCGGCGCGGGCGTGGTGCCAGATCCGACCCACCTCGTGCCAGACGTCGAGCGTGTGGTCGAAGACCGCCTCGAGGTCGGCGTGCGTCTCGGAGGCGTCGAGGCGCTCGAACAGGGAGAACTCGGCCGGCCGTAGCCTGACGAGGGCCGCGCGCAGGATCTCGGCCTTGCTCTCGAAGTGCAGGTAGATCGTCCCGCGGTTGAGGTTCGCGCGAACGGCGATGTCGTCCATCGTCGTCGACGCGTATCCCTGCTCGTCGAACATCTCGAGCGCGGATTCGATGACCCGCTCGCGGGTCAGCTCCTTCTGCATCTCGCGGAGGGAGGGCTTCGCGGGCCCACCACCGGTGGTGGCCTTCCGGCGCTCGCCGCGGGCTCGGGACTCAGCCATGGGTTCCCCAGTCTAGGCCCGCGCGGGGGCCGCCGGGGACGAGCGGCGCACGGGCTACGGGGATGCAGGCCGGGCTCATCGAACGGTCGAGGCGGGAAGCTCGTCGTCGGCGTGGCGTCGACGGAGCAGCTTCTTGTCGAACTTGCCGACGGACGTCTTGGGCACCTCGTCCACGAACGCCCAGTCGTCGGGCAGCTGCCACGAGGCGACCGACGTCGCCAGGAACCCCCGCAGGCTCTCGGCCGTCACGGTCGCGCCCTCGCGCCGGGCGACGACGGCGAGGGGGCGCTCGCCCCATCGCTGGTGGGGGATCGCCACGACGGCCGCCTCCGCGACGTCGGGGTGCTCCATCAACGCGAGCTCCAGATCGACGGACGAGATCCACTCCCCGCCGGACTTGATGACGTCCTTGGCGCGGTCGGTGATGACGAAGTAGCCGTCGGGCGTGATCGATCCGACGTCGCCGGTGGGCATCCACGCGGTCGACGACGGGTCGTGGTCGTCTCCGTGGTAGCCGGCCGTGACCCACGGCCCGCGGCACTGGAGCTCGCCGACGGCGGCGCCGTCCCAGGGCTGGACGGCGCCGTCCGGCCCGACCAGGCGCGCCTCCACGCCGGCCAGGAACCGGCCCTGCGTCGCGCGATAGCGCCACGCCTCGTCCGGTCCCGCGTCCCGGGGCGGCCCGGCGACGGACGCGAGCGGCGAGGTCTCGGTCATGCCCCATGCGTGGAGGATGCGGATGTCGTACCGCTCCTCGAAGTCCCGCATCATCTGCACGGGGCACGCGGACCCGCCGACGACGACCTCGCGGAGCGACCGGACGCGCTCGCGTCCGTCGGGGTCGGCGTCGAGCGCGGCGAGCACCCCCTGCCAGACGGTCGGCACCGCCCCGGCGAAGTCGGGCTCCGCGCGCTCGATCATCTGGATCAGCGGCTCGGGTTGCAGGTACTGCGCCGGCATGACGAGCTCGGCGCCCACGAGCATCGCGGAGTACGGCAGGCCCCACGCCATGGCGTGGAACTGCGGGACGATCGCGAGGACGCGGCTGTCCGGGGACAGCGCCATCGCGTCGCCCATGCAGCTCGCCATCGAGTGGAGGACGATCGAGCGGTGGCTGTACACCACGCCCTTCGGATTGCCCGTGGTGCCGCTCGTGTAGCAGACCGCAGCGGCGTCGTGCTCGTCGCCGCCCGGCCAGTCGTACGCGTCGTCCGCCGAGCCCAGCAGCTCCTCGTAGTCGTGGAGCTGCGCGCTCGCGCCACGCAGGCAGTCGCGGTCCCCGGGGCCGGCCACGATGACGTGTCGGACGGCGTCGAGGCGGGGCAGCACGTCCGCCAGCTGTCGGGTCAGGGCCCCGTCGACGAGGATGACGGAGTCGCCGGCGTGCTCGGCGATGTACGCGATCTGGTCCGGGTGGAGCCGGACGTTGAGGGTGTGGAGGACCGCGCGCATGCCGGGCACGGCGAGGTAGGCCTCGAAGTGCTCCTGCGTGTTCCACATGAACGTCGCGACGCGGTCGCCCGCGCGCACGCCCAGCCCGGCGAGGGCGTTCGCCAGACGGGCGGCCCGACCGCCGACCTCCCCGTAGCTCGCGGTGCGAAAGCCGTCGCCGGTCCACGTCCGAACCTGCTTGCCGCCGTGCACGGTCGTGCCGTACCGGACGAGACGGCCGATCGACAACGGGGCTTCCTGCATCGTGCTTCGCATGCTGCGCTCCTCCTGGTCTGGCGGTACGGTCACGCTATCAACAGCGCGTTCAGGCACTCAATCCTATGTCGGGCTCACGGGCTAGTCCGTGATTCCGATCATCGTCGTGTCACGAGATTCAACAGCCTGTTGACGAAGTCGTCAGGCGCGGCTATCTTGGCGGTCGATGAGATCCAGCCGACCACGCGTCGCGGCGACGGGTGCGGAACGGGCGCGTGGCGTGGCTGATCCGGCCGGCGCGAGGACGATCCGCTCGATCCGTCGTCCGGTGGTGCAGCCGTTCCTCGAGCTCGGCGGGATGGTCGGCTTCGCCTTCGTCGCCGCGAGGCGGGCGACGACGTCGCCGTTCGACTACGGGGCGGAGTTCCTGCGGCAGTTCCGCTTCATCCTCCGGATCTGCCTCCTGCCGCTCCTGCTCACGGGCTTCGCCTTGTCGTTCGGCCCCGCCGGCATCCAGGCGGCCAGCTTCTTCGGAACGTTCGGGGCGCTCGACCGGCTGGGCGGGGCGTACCAGCTCATCGTGGTGAGGCTGTTCGCGCCGCAGGTCGTCGGCATCATCCTCGCCGGCGCCGCGGCCACCGCCATCTGCGCCGACCTGGGCGCCCGGGTGGTGCGCGAGGAGATGAACGCCCTGCGCGTCCTCGGCGTCGAGCCGATCAAGGCCCTGGTCGTGCCGCGAGTCCTGGCGGTCGTCGCGGCCGCCCTCCTGTTCGACATCTGCGCGGTGCTGGCCGGCATCGTCGGGCTCTACGTCGTGTCGTTGCAGAACGGCGCGGAGCTCGGCCCGGTGTTCGCGACCTTCATGGGCAACGCGACGGCGCTCGAGCTCCAGGCCTCCGTCCTGAAGGCCGGCATGTTCGGAGCGATCATCGGCGTCGTCGCCTGCTACAAGGGCATGCGCGTGGCCGGCGACGCCGAGGCCGTCGGCCGGGCGGTCAACCAGACCGTGGTCATCGCGTTCATCGCGATCGGGTTCACCGACTACGTCTTCACCCAGTTCCTCCTGGCCACGAGCCCGACGCTGTCGCAGGTGCGCGGATGACCGGCGGGCGCCCGTGTCGCGGCGTGGCCGCCGCGAGGTGGTCGCGATGATGGAGGCGATCGCTGCGACCGGCGACGGGGTGCGGTTCTTCGTCCGCACGCTCCGGGGCATCCTCTCGGGCCGCGTGCTGGGCTACGGCGTCGAGGTGCTGCGCCAGGCCACGATCCTCGCGGTCGGGTCGATCATGGTGGTGCTCGCGCTCGTCTTCGCCCTCGGCCTCGTCATCGGGATCCAGGCCTCCTACGGCGCGCGCCTCGTCGGAGCGCCGTCCGCGGCCGGGCTCGCCACCTCGATCGCGGACCTCCGCGAGATCGCGCCGTATGCGTTCGCCTACATGCTCGCGGCGAAGGTGAGCACGGGCTACGTCGCCGAGATCGGGACGATGCGGATCAGCGACGAGATCGACGCGCTCGACGTCATGGGGATCAACTCCCCGGTGTACCTCTGCTCGACGCGGCTCCTCGCCACCTGGATCGTCATGCCGTTCATGTACGGCATCGCGGTCGTCACCGCGTACGTCGGGTCGTTCATCGCCGTCGTGCTGCAGGTCGGCCAGGTGTCGGCGGGCGGCTACCTCGAGCTGTTCTGGAAGTTCCAGAGCCCGATGGACCTCCTGTACTCCGGCTCCAAGGCGATGGCGATGGCGACGTTCGTCGTCATGGTCGGGTGCTACTACGGCTACAAGGTGCGCGGCGGGCCGGCCGAGGTGGGGGAGGCGACCGCTCGGGCGATGATCGTCAACCTCGTCGGCGTCCACGTCATCGGCATCCTGGGGAGCCAGGTCTTCTGGGCGGGCGATCCACGACTCCCGATCGGCGGATGACGTGAGTCGTCGTCGGCAGAGGACGATCGCGCTGACGCTCGTGGCGGGCGTGGCCTGCCTCGCGCTCCTCCTGCGCGGGGGCGACGACGCCTCGTACCGGATCGAGGCCGAGTTCACGAACGCCGTCCAGCTCGTCCCCGGCGCGTCCGTGCGGGTGGCCGGGCGTCGGGTGGGCGTCGTCGACGCCGTCGGGCTGTCCGACGGGGGGGCGGCCAGGGTCGTCGTGCGCATCGACGATCCGGCGACCGTCCCGCTGCACGAGGGGACCCGGGCGCGGATCCGCGCGCACGGTCAGGCCGGCGTGATCAACCGCTTCGTCGAGATCCAGCCGGGGTCGAGGCGACGGAGGGCGTTGCCGGACGGCGCCGTCCTCGATCGCAGCCGGACCACGAGCCCCGTCCAGCTCGACGCCGTCCTGTCGTCGTTCGATCCGAGGCGACGCGAGCGCCTACGACGACTCTTCGCCAACGCCTCCGAGGTGTTCGCCGGCTCCGGATCGCCGCGGTTCAACGCGATGCTGCGCGAGCTCGCGCCGTCGCTCGGCGAGCTGGAGGCCGTCGCCCGCGACATCGGCGACGACGGCGAGGCCCTGGACGACGTGCTGCGATTCGGACGCTCCGCCGCCGCCACGGTCGCCTCCCGCGGCGCCGAGCTCGAGTCGGCGGTCGCGTCGACCGCCGACGCACTGGGCGCGGTCGCCGCGCGCGGCGACCGCCTCGGCGCCGCGCTGGAGGGCGCGCCCGCCGCGGTGCGCGACGCGAGGCGACTGCTCGACCGCTCGAGGGCGACGCTGGACGACCTCCGCCCGGCGCTCGTGGAGGCCGCTCCCGTGGGCCGCCCGCTCGCCAGCGCCCTGTCCGCGCTCACCCGCACCCTCCCCCCGTCGGCGCCGGTGGCACGCCGGGTGGCCCGTGAGCTCGAGCCCCTGGGCCGTGCGGTGGCCTCGCTCGCGCCGATCGCCCCGACGCTCTCCACCGGCCTCCGCTCGGCCGCCGCGGCGTCGAAGGACGTGCGCCCGATCGCGCGCGGCGCACGGATCTACGGCAGCGACCTCATCATCGGCCTGTTCAACGGGCTCGCGGGGGTCGCGGCCGGCAACTACGACGCCAACGGCCACTACGTGCGGCTCCAGTTCACGCAGCCGTGGCAGTCCACGCGCAGCGGT
>JBFWKS010000004.1:0-50256 GCA_050252545.1 Solirubrobacteraceae bacterium | reverse complement strand
CCGCCACCGGCGACACGCCACACCCGGGCGTCGTCGGCGGTGCCGTCGGCGCCCTGCGCGTCGCGGTGCTCGGTGATCGTGTCGCCGAACGCCTTGGCGAACCGCTGGGCATCGTCGCCGCCCGCCCACCGGATGGTTCCCACGCAGGCGTCGCGACCCACGCAGGGGTCGTTGCAGCCTTGGCGGCCCTCGCTGCGTCGTCGCAGGTACTGGTAGCGGCCGTCGCGCCAGGCCCGGGCGACGAGGCTGGCGGTGAGGCTGTCCTTCTCGGCGGGCGAGAGCAGCACGAGCACGTCGGCGGCCCCGAAGGTGTCGGCGTCGCGCACCCTCCACCGTCCGCCGAGCACCGGCCGCGCGTCGACCCGCACCCGCGGGACGGCGTCCTGCGCCGACCTGGCGCCGACGCCTCCGTCGCGCGCACCGGCGTCCGCCTCGTCGGGGCCCGCCCCGGCGTCGCGCGCACCGGTATCCGGGTCGTCGGGGCCTCCTCTGGTGTCGGGGGCTTCGCTGGTGTCGGGGGCTTCGCTGGTGTCGGGGGCTTCGCCTGGATCGGCCTTGCGCGGCCCACCGCCGGGGTACCGGCCGGGATCGAGGATCTCGCCCGTGGTGCGGGGTGCGTCCGCCCCGAGCACCTCCTCGCGACGTTCCTTCCCGCCCGGCCCGTGCGAGATCGCCCCCATGAACGCCTCGCCGAACACGTACGGGAAGCTGATCTGGAGCAGCACCCCGAACGGCACCTCTTTCAGCAGCTCCTGGGCGCGACGTTCCTCGCCGGGGTCGGCGGTGGGCACCCGGTAGCGCTTGGCGTACTCCTGGTCGACCGCGCTGGCGTTGCCCTCGAGCACCGACAGGTAGGCGGTGAGGCGGTCTCCGTCGTCGCTCTTGGAGATGCGGCGCATCCGGCGGAAGATGCCGTGGTGCTGGTCGTCGATGGCGTGGACGAGCTCATGGGCGACCGTGGTCTCGACGGCCACCGGCAGCTTGCCGTCCCGTCGGACGATGAAGATCGTGTTCTTCTCGCCGTCGTAGAAGCCCAGGAACGCGTCGCCCGCGAGCCGGTCGGACAGCTCATCGAGATCGGTATCGGCGGGCAGGAGCCCGAGCAGCTTGGTGAGCGACGTGGAGACCCGCTGCTCGTGCTCGCTGACGTCGCCGCTCTCGCGCGCGGCCTTCGCTCCCGCGTACCGCTTAGCCTGGGCGGGTGTGATGAGTCGGAACTTCGGCCGCCGCTTGAGCTTGAGCCCGCGAAGCTCCTCGACCCGCCTGATGATCCGGTCGGGTTGCAGTTCGGCAAGGGTCCGGGCGGGCTTCGGTGCGGCTTCCCGATCGTCGTCGCGCTTCTCGTCACCCCCGAGCAGCAACCACCCCGCCACCCCGAGCACGAGGAGCAACGCCAACCCGATCACCCACCGGCCGATCCCCCGCGTCCCCGGAGGCATCGCCCCACCGTCCGGCGTCGCGTCGCCACCCGACGTCGCGCTCTCGTCCGACGTGGCGTCTCCGTCCGACGTCGCCCCACGTGGCGTCGCGGTCGCAGGCGGCTCGGGATCTTCTCCGGCGGACGACGGCACGCCGCTACCTTAGTCGCGTCCGACCCCGGGAACCCCGCCCCGCTCGGGGACCCCGTCCGGGCCCCGCGGGCGCTCCGTCGGGCCATCGTCCCGTGCGAGCAGCCCGCGGAGCGCCGACCCCCGGCCGCGGCGACACACGATCCAGATCCGGTCCCCGGCCTCGGCGGTCCCCCAGGGAATCGCGTCGCGCACGCTCGCGCTGCCACGGCTTGTGCCACCACGGGAGGTGCCGCCGTGCATGCGGCTGCCGTGTGACGAGCACGTCGAGGTGCCCCGCCTCGAACCGCTCACCGATCTCCGCCGCCGTCCCGGATTCCCGGGTCACCGCCCAATCGCCGTTCCGCTGCGTGACGGCATCGACGACCGCCGACGCGGCTCCCCGACGCGCACCGTCCGAACTCACCGTCCCGTCAGGCGCCCGGCCCGGAACCGCCACACCGTCAGGCACCCCGCCCGGATCCACCGTCCCGTCAGGCACCCCGCCCGAACGCACCGCACCGTCTCCGTTCGTGACGATGTCGATTCCCACCTCGATGCCGACCCGCACCGTTCCGGCGGTACCGGCACGTACCGCGTCGACGTGGCCGGTGAGGCCCTCCGCCATCGCGATGAGGACCCGAGCCCGGGCCGCGACGCTCATCCCGGCGGCCGTGAGTGCCACGCGTCGGCTGGTTCGCCGGACCAGCGTGATACCCACGGTCCGTTCGAGGCGGGCCACGAGGCCGCTCACGGCCGCCGTGCCGATCCCGAGTCGAGCGGCGGCGAGTCCGAAGTGCTCGGCCTCACTCACCGCGACCAGCGCCTGGAGCTGACGAATGGACAGCATGGATCGAACCGTAGAGCCGATTCCGCCCGCCCCGGGCGCCTCCACGGACTCGGCACGAACTCCGCACCGGATCACCTCGGACCATGACCTATCTGGTGACCGTCGCCATGGCTCGACACCGTTTCGACAACAGGGACGCGGACCACGGCGCCCCGCGCCACACCCCGGCCAGCTGCCGCCGATCGCCCGCGTCCAGGCAGCCGGCAAGGCCGCGCTCCCTGAACCACTTGGCGATCGTTCGCACGACGAGAACGATCGCCAAGCGTTCCCGGAGCGCGGCCCCGCCGTAGGGCCAGTCGTCGCGCCAGTCGTCGCGCCCGTCGTCGGGCCGGTCGTCGCGCCCGTCGTCGGGCCGGTCGTCGCGCCCGTCGTCGGGCCGGTCGTCGCGCCCGTCGTCGGCCCGGTCGTCGGGCCGGTCGTCGGGCCGGTCGTCGGGCCGGTCGATCGACGCATTCGATGCGTGGCGATGTTGGATCGGTCGGCCGGCGTCGCGCCTAGGTCAACCCGGTCACGCGCCGTGCGGGGAGTGCGCCCGGCGGGACTGGCGACGAGGGGTTCGTGCACGCACGAACCGGATGAGCCCCGCCGACGGCACCGACCACACCGCGTGGGCCGGAAAGTCGGGCGCCGTTCCCCGGGAGACCGCATCGGTGCCGTCGCCGTGATGGACCAGCACCGGCATGGGGGCCAGGCCATTCAGGTCCCGATCCCGCACCACGGCAGCGAATCGCCCCGCCCGCGCGACGTCTGCGGCCGTCGGGGCGACGGCCACCGGCACCAGCAGGAACGCGAGCCGACCCGACCGGGCGACGACGACGCGCGCGTGACGGAATCCGTCGTCACCACCGCGCGGAACGACGACATGGTCGACCTCGGCGCCCAGGTCGGCGGTCGCCCGGCGAACGGCCCGCACGGCCATCCGCCCCAGAGCGTTGCTCCCGATGCGCCGCCTGCGTGCGTCACCCGACGACCCCGCCCCCGATCGGGGTCGGCCGGCACGATCGCGCGCTTCGACGATCCACGCCGGGGGCGGCGGTGCCTCGCCATCCGCGCGACTCGCGTCGACGATCAACGACGACGGGACGACATCCGGGACCACGACATCGTCGGGCAGCGCCGGCAGGGCCTCGTCGTCCAGGTCGGACCGCCTCAGCAGATGTCGGGAGTCGAACGTGACGGCCCGACGTCGGGTCGACGCGTCGCCCGCCGTCCTGCCGTCCCCGCTCGCGCGGTGCGACGCCGTCCGATGGCCCGTCGACGGGCGACGCGGCGGACGTGCGGCACGCGCGGCGCGCGACCTGCGGCGGCGGCGTGTCCGGCGGACCGCCGCACCCAATCCGAGCGCCGCCAGGATCGCCACCACGGCGGGCAGCAGCACCCGAAGGACCGGGGCCACGATCGGGGCCGCACCCTCGCCGACGAAGGGCGAGAGAGCGCCCGTCATGCGGCTGGGGAGCTCGGCCGCACGCGTCGCGAGCACCCGTGGACGGTCGGAGACCGTGACGAGATGGACGCAGACCACGGATGCGGCGTCGGTGGGGAGCGCCGCGTCGCCGGTCATCGAGAACGCGCGCCCGGCGGCCAGCGTGGACCCGGCACGCAACGGGCTGAGCGCACGCCACCCCACCCCACCTGCGGAGCCGACCAGCCGACCGCCGGCGGTCAGGGTCGGGACGGCACACACCATTCCGGCCGGAACCGACGTGACGCGCACCGTGGTCCGTCCGGCCGAACGTGCCGCACGACCCTTGACGACCAGCCGCGCGGCATCTCCGCGTCGTTCGGCGTCGACGCTCAGACGGGCGGCCGCAGCGGCCGCCGGCGTCACCGGCCCGGTCACCACCAGCGCCGCCGCCAGTACCCCCAGAACCAAGAGCGGAAGCGCGAGAGCCGACGTCCATCCGATCCGAGTCGCGCACCAGCTCACCTTCTCCACGTCGTCCGCCCGGATCCGAATTCGGCCTCGAACCGATCGAAATAGACGGACGTCGTACCGACGGCGTTACGGTCTGGCCGTTCGTTGTGGTCCTCGAGCCGCGTGTCGGTCGCGTTCGCGCGGGCCGACCGCATCCGTGCATGCCGGTCGGGCGGGTGTCGCCCCCATCGCAGGCCGGCCGTCAGACGCCGCAGGTCTCGTCGGGCGTCGTTCCGAGACCGCGGCCCGTCAGCGACGGGAGCGACCGCTGATCGCCCGGAGGACGAGCAGCAGCAGGACCGAGCCGAGGACCGCCATGCCCCAGGTGCCGGCGTCGTAGAAGGAACCGAGCTCACCGACGTCGGCAGCGGACGCGATCGCACCCCCGATCAGCGCACCGAGGACGCCGACGGCCGCCGTCGTGAGGCAACCCAGACGGTGCGGGCCGGGCACGATCATCCGCGCAATCACCCCGGCGACCAGACCGAGGACGAACCAGGCGACGATTCCCATGCCCGGAACGCTACCCTTCCGGCTCTCGCCTCCGTAGCTCAGCTGGTAGAGCACTTCACTCGTAATGAAGGGGTCGACGGTTCGAGTCCGTCCGGAGGCTCTCTCCTGGCCCCCACTGGTGATCCGCCATGTGGGGGCCTTGCTCGTTCCGGGTCGCCGGGGCGGGTTCTGGGTCCGTTTGGGGTCTAGTCGCGTGAGAAGCGATGGGGTCAGGGCATCCCGGGGCGGGGTTCGTGGGCGGTGTCGGGGTCGTGTGGAGCGCTGCGACACCGTCGTCGGTGGCGGTCCAGATCGTCGTCGGGTGCTCGGCCAGGTCCATGGTGTAGGACGCGAGGCCCATGATCCGGAGGAGGCCGAGCGCGCTGCCGACCTTGGTGCCGAGGTCCTCGGTCGTGAGGCCGTGCTCGTCGGCGCGGCCGGCCCGGTCGAAGCGCTGCACGAGCTGCGAGGGCGTGAGCGCCCCGGGGTGCTCTTCGACGAGCTCGATGAGGACGTCGCGCGGGACCTCGCCCAGCTTGACCTTGTAGGTGGTGGTGGCCATCAGGCGGTGTCTCCGGTTTCGGCGGCGGCGACGCGCGTCGTGATGACGACGGTGCCGTTGGCGTAGCGCTGCTCGTGCGTGACGCGGCGCGGTTCGGCGCAGACCACGACGTAGCTCCCGGGCGGGAGCTCTGTGGTCTGCCGGTCCCCGGTGTCGGGGTCCTCGGCGGTCACGCGGATCGGGCTAGCCACGGTCCGCCCCCTGCGAGCCGCCGATGTGCGCCCAGTAGCGCTCGACGCCGCGCTTGATGGCCCAGCACGCGGTCAAGAAGTGGTGGTCCCAGTCGCGGAACGACCACTCGCTCGGGTCGTAGATCGACCGCCCTCGGTGCTCGAAGTCCCGGATCGCGGACCGGGCGGCGTCCTCGCTCCACTCGATGTCGGAGTTCCACCGGACGAGGTCGCGCACCGCGTCGCGCAACGACGCCAGCTCCTCACCCTCGCAGTCGTAGTGCTCCGCCTGGTCGGCGACCCACTCGTTGAGTCGTGCCTCGACGAGCTCGGGGACGTAGACCCTCACCGCATCCCGGCCACGCGGGGCGACGAGCTTCTCGCCCCAGTAGTGCGGATTGATCCGATCGAGCGTCGGCTCGTTGAAGAACGTGAACATGTCCGTCGTGCGACGGAACGTGTAGCTCTCCAGGTCACCGGAGATCGACAGGTGCCCCGGCCAGGTCACGAGGTCGTAGAGGTAGCTCCAGGAGTGCCGTCCCGGCTGCGCGAACCGGACGTGCCGGTAGACCCCGTCCTCGTGCAACACACGCATCTCGTGGTTCGCCGTGCTCTGGTCGAACTGCCGGCGGGCGAGCTCCTCGCGGTCATCGGTCATCGGTGGACTCCCGGGTCTCGTCGACCGCGAGGCCGATGCGCCAGACCTCGAGGTTGGGGTCGTAGGCGCCGTTGATCGCCGTGAAGGTCTCCTCGAACGCCTCGGGCGTGGCGAAGCCCTCCGCGCGGGCCTCGGCGGGCGTGAGGTGACCGAGGCGCTGCCGCTTCACGCTCACGACCGTGGCGCGGCCGATGGCGTGCTTGCCGCGGCCGGGCTGGATCGCGACGGACTGGCCGACGCTGAGGCTGCAGCAGCAGCGCCACCACGGCGACCGGGGGTTGTCGGTGCACGCGCGGCGGGTCACGGTCTTCTCGCCGGCCATCACGGCCGCGGCGAGCTCCGGGCGGAACATCATGCGGCGGGCTCCACGGTCGCGTGGGCGGTCCAGGGACCGGGCGGGCGATCGACGTCGGTCGGCGGGGTCATGCGCTCGACGTCGCGGGTGCCGTTCTCGTCGCGGCGCAGCTCGAACCCGGCGCGCCCGAGGGCGCCGAAGACCTCGGCCGCTCTCGACACGTCCATCGGGAGGTAGACGTCGACGACGCCCCCGTCGGGATGACGCAGCCGCATCCGGGTCGTCGGCGGGCTCTCACGTGGCATCGGGCGTTCCCTTCTTCTGGCCGCGCTGGCGGCGGCGGAGCTTCTCGGCGCGCTTCTTCTCGCGCTCGCGGGCCTCGGCGGCGAGAATCTCGGCGATCTGCGGGGCGGCCTTGGCGCGGGCGGTGGTGATGTGGTCGTCGAGGTCGATCGGCGGTTGGCCCGCGAGGTCGTCGATGACGTGCGCGTAGGTCTGGGACAGCATCTCCAGGGTGTGGCCCATCTGGTTGGCGACCTCCTGGACGTTGGTGCCGGCGGCGAGCAGCAGCGACGCGCACATGTGCCGCAGGTCGTAGGGGCGCCGGGCGGCCTGCTGGAGTCCGGCGCGGTCGCGGGCGTCCTGGAAGCGGATCCGGCGCCAGTTGCGGTACCCGGTCTCGGTGAGGTGCGCGCCGTCCTGGCGGGCGAACACGAACGCCCCGGCCGGCGGGTCGCCGAGGCGGTGCCACCACGCGCGAAGGTCGTCGTGGACCGAGCCGACCATCTTGACCGTCCGGGGACGACGTCGGCGGGACTTCTGGCCGGCCTCGAGCTGCCCGGCGGACAGGCGCTGCTCGATGAGGATGGTCCGCTCGCGGACGTGGCGCCACTGCAACGCGAGGGCTTCCTGCGGTCGCAGGCCGGTGTAGGCGAGCACCGCGATCAGGACGCGCGAGAACTCGTGGCCGACGAGCCCGCGGAGGATCTCGACTTGCTCGACGGTCGGCGGGTGGACGGCGCGGACCATTGCGGCCGCCGGGGGCTTCGCGATCGGCTGGACGGGGTTGACGTCGATGAGCTGCCATCGCACGGCGTCGGCCATCACCGACTGCAGCACCGCGAGGACCTTGCGGACCGTGGGGGCGCCGCGGCCGGGGCCGTGCGCGGCGACGAGCTCGCGCTCGATCTCGGCCTTGAGCGCGCTCACGGTCCGGGGGCGGATTTCGCGGATCTCCATGTCGCCGATCCGCGTCAGGATCCGGTGGTTGAGGTGGCGCTGGTAGGCGGTCTGCGTCGACACGGCCAGGTCGCCGGCGCGCTGCGGCCACCACGTCTGCTCGACGAAGTCGCGCAGCAGCTCGCGGCCGCGGTCGAGGTCGTCGATCCGGCCGCCGCGCCGCTCGAGGCGGATCCGGGCCTGGAAGTCCTCGGCGTCGGACTGGCGATCGAACGTCGCGGAGCGCTTCCGGCCGGTGGCGTCGACGAACCGCACGCGGTAGGTCGTGGTGCTCCGGCCGTCGCCGCGCTTGTAGCGGCGCCGCTCGATCCCACGGCGGGACGACCGCGACATGCGGCCCGGGTTGTCGTCCCGCTCGGCCACTACCGGGTCGGCTGGATGATCGGGAGGTTGGCCTCGTACCCCGTCGCCGACGGGCGTCGACGCCGGCGCGGTGCCCGCGGACGCGCGGCGAGCTCGCGGGCACCGTCGATGACCGCCGGCGGGGGCCGGTGCTCGGTCGGGGCTTCGGTCTCGGGCTCCGGGGCGCACTCCTCGAGGAACGCGTCCAGCCACGAGCGGCGCACGCGCCAGACGCCGCGGGCGGGCCGCGAGACCCGCAGACGCGGCAGGTCGCCCCGGCCGCGGCTGCGACCGGGACGCGACCACGTCTTGACGGTGGCCGGCGCGACCCCGGCGACCTGGGCGGCCTGCTCGAGCGTCATCCACGGATCCCGCTCCAGGGTCGGCGGCTCCACCGCGGTCGTCGGCGCGAACATCAGCCCTGCCCCCCGTACCGCCGGGTCGACAACGAGAGGTCGTCCATGAGGCGCTTCGTCGCCGCCGACTGCACCGGCGACTTCGCGGCCGGCTGCGACGCGAGTCGCTCGAGCAGCGCGAGGGTGAGCGCACGGTTCTTCGCGTCGATGTCGTCCCGGGCCGCGCCGGCGCCCAGCCCGGCGCCGAGCAGGCTGGCGGCGACGACCGCGAACGGCCACGAGAACGCGCCGGCGGCGGCGACGAGCACGCCGACCGCCCCGATCGCGACGAGGAGCCGACCGATGCTCATGCGGCTGTGGCGCGCGGCAGGGGCCGGCGGCGCTGGTCGGTGGTGGCCGGGGTACCGCGGTAGACGCGGTCGCGGACGGCCGGGCTGTCGATCCCGAGCTCGACCGCTTCGGTGACCTGGCGGACGGCCTGCTCGAGCGCGGCGGCCGGAGCGGTCAGGAGGTAGCCGAGCTGCAGCGCGTCGCCGGCCTGGCGGTAGTGCAGCCGGGCCTCGATCTCGACCGGATCGCCGCCGAGGAACGGCGACACGCGGATCCGGAAGGTCTCGGGGACCTCGGTCTCCTCCTTGCCGCCGGCGATGCGGCCCTTGGCCTCGCGGTGGGTCGTGATGTGCAGCTGGCCCGACGAGCGCGCGATGCTCTCCAGCGACGAGGACTGCGTCACGACGAGCGCCTCGGCGACCTCGAGGATCGTGGCGTGATCGGGGTCGATCACGGCCTCCAGGCCCTGACGGAGGTGGTTGGCGAACTCGAGCTGGCCGACCATCTGGCCGTCACGGCCGACCCAGTGACGCCACTCGCGCGTCGTGCGCAGCGGCAGCACCGCACGGTGCTCGCCCCACCCGGCCACGTCCGGGGCGTGGTCGTCGATGACGGCCGTGACCGCCCCGATCGAGGCCGTGGACGTTCCGAGGTCGTCCTCGTCGTGATCGATCCAGACGGTCGTCGCGTCGTCGTCGGCGTGCCGGTTGACGTAGCGGACGAACGTGTCGACCGTGCCGACGACGACGGAGCCACGGCGGTGCCACGGCCGGTCGTCCTGAGCGCCGAGGCGCTCACCGTCGATGAGGACGACCTTGTGGTCGTCCGGGGTGATCGTGGCGACGACGGCACCGTCGGTCTCGGTGCCGAGCGCCGTGAGCCCGACGGCCCGCTCGGTGAGCCGCTCGATCTCGCGGACGTCCGTGGTGGTGATCTCGGACATGGTCAGTCCTCCTGGCGGCCGCCCCCGAGGGCGGGGTCGGTCATCTGGTTGGGGTAGTGCCGCGTCGGGCGACCGGAGCGGTCGCGGAAGAACACCGACGCGCGGCGCTGCGGCTTGGGGGGCTTGGCGTCGAAGTCGGCGACGAACTTCAGGCGCGTGTCGTCGTCCTCGTCGGGGGCGACCTTGATCTTCAGCGCGACGCTGCCGGCCTTCTGCAGCGTGGTGACGCGCTCGATCAGCTCGTGCAGCGCCTCCCCCATCTGCTGGTCCAGGAGGCCGCGCTCCATGTCGGCCAGGACCGCCGAGAAGAGTCTCGGGCTGCCCTGGTTGGTCTCGGTGGTCATGCCGCGCTCCTCGCGGTCGTGGGGTCGGGGTGGCCGGCGGCCGGCGCCTCCCGCGCCGGCCGCCAACGAGTGGACGATTCGTGATCGACGTCGCCGGTCGGGGGACCGGTGACGTCAGGAGAAGTGGTGGTGATCCAGCCCTCGGCGAGCCCGTCGATGGGCCCGCATGCGGCCGTCGTCCTCGCGGCCGCCGGGGCTCTTCTGGCCCGACTCGTGGAGCCGGGCGTCCTGACCTCCCTCGGCGTGGTCGGGTGCAGTCGCTCGAGGATCCGGTCGGCGAGCCACACGACCGGCGCGACGATCACCGTGATCGTCGCGACCGCGACGACCATGTCGATGACCAGCTCAGCGGGCGGCACGGGAGGCCTCCGGCGGGTCGTAGCGGAGCTGCGCCGCGAGGCGATCCAGCGCGGCGGCGACGGCGAGCCGTCCGCCGAGGTAGAGGGAGACCTGACCGTGCTGGAACGGCGGTTTGAGGATGACCTCCTCGCGCCCCCCGGCGGTGTACAGCCACTCGACGTGCAGAACGTCGGCGAGGTTCAGCGCTCCGGCCGGCAGATCGACGCCGCCGGCGACGATCACCTGCCCGTCGTCGAGGGTCTGCGTCGTCGGGCGCACGTACTCCTCGTCCCAGGCGTGCTTCTCGGCCTCGGAGACGATCGGGATCGACGTGGCCCGGGGCCTGTCGTCGTCGGTGGTGTCGGATACGGTGGTCGTGCTCATCAGGGTCTTTTCCTGTTGGGTCGAGCCCCCGGACGCTGCTACGTCGCGGGGGCGTTCTTCTTCGGTCAGGCGGCTCGCGAAGTCGTGTCCGGGTCGCGATCGATCCAGTGCCGGACCTGGTCGCTGACGGTGCGGTTCTCGCGGTTCGCGATCTCTCTGAGCCGCTCGAGCTGCTCCTCCTTGACGCGCACGACGAGGTTCCGTGGCGTCTCAAAGGAGCGGTTCGGTGGGGCTGCCGTTCTGCTCACACCGCGAGCGTACCGAATGCGTAGCGCGGGTGCAACGCGAGCTATCGCGGCTATACCGCGCGTGTAACGCGAATGGCGTTACGGTGACGCCGTGGGCCGCGCGCTCGACATTGCAGACCGACTCGCCCATGCTCGTGCTCTGGCTGGCCTGAGCCAAGCCGCCCTCGCGAAGGCGAGTGGCGTCAGCCCTGGAGAGATCGGGCTTTACGAGTCCCGCAAGCGAACAGCACGGATCGACAAGGTGCACACGCTCGCCGAGGCCCTAGCCGTCGATGCCGGCTGGCTCGCGACAGGTGAAGGGGAACCGCACCCACCAGCTACCCGGTCCGACCTGGAGCGGATCGAGGCGAAACTCGACGAGGTCCTACGGCGCCTCGACGAGACCGACCGGATCCGCGAGGACGCGGTCGGCGACATCGAGGGCATCGCCGGCGAACCCCAGGTCGGGAAGTAGGCTGCGCGGCCATGCTCGGACGCTCAGCCCTCGCCTGCCTGCCGATCATGTTCGCCCTGGCGGCAACGGGGTGCGGCGGTGACGGCCCGGAGGGAGCGGCTCCAGAACCCGGGTCCGGCGACTCGATCCAGCGGGTCGTCGACGCGCTGCAGCTGACGCCGAAGCCCGGAGCGCAGCCGACCGACGACCCGGTGGACTCGGCGTGGGACGAGCCGACGAAGTGCGGCGTCATCGTGGTCCTGACGGGAGCCGCCGACGTACAGACCTACATCGACGCAGGCGACCCGGTCGCGACGAACGAGAACCGCTCGGTCGGGGTGAAGTACCGCGTGGAGCCAGGCGGGGACCTCTCGACGTGCCATCGGATCTTCACCGAACGACTCGCGAAGTTGAAGTAGCCGGATGCGCGAGGGCACGGTCCAGGACACAGAGGATGCGGGCGACAGGAAGGGGCGCTGAAATGCCAGGAGATCGAGACCGACTTGCGTCAGACGGCGAGCTGGCCTACGAGGCCGGACCGGTGACCCTCGCGAAGCTTGAGGTCCTGCGCCAGTACCTCCACGGCTTCGCGGGCGCTTCGCGGTCAGCCGGACCTTGGTACGCGATCGACCTCTTCGCCGGGTCGGGGTTGAACGTCACAAAGACCGGCCGAGAGGTTCCCGGCTCAACGCGAACGATCCTCGATGCTCATCAGGAGGGGATCGCCGAGCCGCACCCCGCCACTGGGGTGATTGCTATCGAGAGCGACGCTCACCGCTGCCGCCGACTCCGGACCCGGCTTGCCCCGTACGGCGCTCGAGCGCACGTACTCGAAGGAGACCACGAAGGCCACCTAGAAGCCGCGCTGCGACTCGTGCCGAGGGACGCACTTTCGTTCGCCCTGCTCGACCCCGAAGGATTCGACGTCGCGTGGAGCACCGTAGCCCGCCTGGCGAGCCACCGCCTGCACCCGAGCGGCTGGAAGATGGAGCAGCTCGTGCTCTTCCCCTCGGCGTGGGTTGGCCGCCTGCGTGACCCGAAGCATCACCATGTGCTTGACCGCGCGTTCGGCACGCATGAGTGGCGCGCCGTGCTGAGCCAGCGCTTCAAGCGCGCCCAGGAAGTCGTCGACGTCGACCTGTTCGGCGATGAGACCGTTCGCGAGATCCACGCATCCCCGGACGTCACCGCCGAAGAAGCCGCGATGGCGTGGGCCGACCTCTACGCAGGCCGCTTCCGCTCGACGCTCGGATACCGCTACGCACAGGCGATTCCGATGGGCAACGAGCGCGGGCGCCTGCGGTACCACCTGATCTTCGCGTCCGACAACACCGTCGGCGACAAGATCATGTCCTGGGTCGGCGAGCGCGTGCCCGGGGACCCAGGAGCGCTGGATCCCGACGCACGCCTTATCCCGCTTTTCTAGGTAGCGGCGACGGGCCTGCGCTCCGGCATCTCGTCCCAGGTGCGTCCGTCGAGTTCGCGGCCGCCGGCCTTGGAGGTGGAGCCGCCCCACTGCTTGAAGAAGTACGCGACGCCCTCGTCGGTGCAGCGGTCGCGGAGCTCGCGTGCCCACTCGATCTTCATCGGTCGGTGCCCGGGCCCGGACTCACCGCCGGCGATGAGCCAGTCGATCTCGTGCAGGTCGAGCCCCTCGAGCGGACCGAGGAGCGGCTCGGCGCTGATGAACCGGACGGCGGCGGGGACGTCGCGGAGCTCGTCGGCGCGGTGGACGAACTTGCGGTTCTCGATTGAGACGCCCATCCAGACGTGCTCCCACCCGGTCCCCCAGTCGTCGGGGAGGTGGTCGAGGATCCGCTCGGGGCGCTTCGTGAGGATCTGCCAGTTCAGGTCCGGGCGCTGGCGGATGACGTCCCAGGCGTCGTCGCGCCACGGGTCGGCGGTCGGGTGGAACCAGTCCGACCAGGAGCACGTGAAGACCGGCGACCCGGCGGGAAGATCGAGCCACGACCGGCGCTTGAGCGGCGCGTAGAAGGTGGAGTCGGCGCACCGCACGACGACCGACGGGTCCTGCCCATAGCGCTGCTGCGCGGTGAACATGTAGCAGTGCGCGCACCCCGGGCTGACCTTGTCGCAGCCACGCCACGGGTTGTAGGTCGCCGACGTCCACTCGATTGCCGATCGCTCACCCATGGGTGCATCATCCCCTCTCGGTCGGAGCGAAGCGACTCAGGTCCGACGATCCGCCCATCCGCTCCAGGGCGGCAACGATGCGGTCGGCGCGGTCGCGGTGGACACCGGCGAGCTGGAGTCGGTCGCGGTGGCGGCGGGCGTCGCGGGCGACTCTGAGCGCCCACGCCCGTTCGCGTTCGCTGTGGTCGATCCGGTCGGCGACGTCCCCGCTTGAGCCCATGACACGAACATACGTTCGCGTTCGGACGAACGCAAGCCCCGCGGAGCCGCAGCTCACCCGGACGGCAGGACGCAGATCCCCCGCCGGTAGGAGGATCCGTCGACAGGGTACGCTCGCGCCCATGAAGCGCTCAGCACCCGCCGCGTTGGTCGTCGCCCTGGGCGCACTGGGATTCGTCGGGTGTGGTGGCTCCGACAGCCCGCCCGGGCTCGAGCTCGAGGGAGCCGCGATCGTCCGTCAGGCGAGCGCCGACGAGGTGAAGCGCTGGAAGGGCACGTGGTGCAACCTCACGATCGGTCAGGCGCAGGCGGACGTGCGGAAGGCGATGGGCGAGCCGACGCAGTCGTTCCCGGACCAGGACAGCTGGGACGGGTTCGGAACCGACCTGACGGTATTCTACGACGAGGAGATGCGTGCCCGGCAGCTGCAGGCGGGCGAGCAGGTCGGCGACTGCGAGCGGACGCGGTTCTCGCCGGACTCGACCACACCGTAGGCTCGCGCCCATGAAGCTCCGTTCAGCCGCTCTCGTCGTCGGACTCCTCCCCCTCGCACTGCCGGCGACCGCTGGCGCCGTGCGACCCACGCCGACGAACGCCGACCGCGCCGCGATCAAGGGCGCGACCGCTCAGCACGGGCCTGGGCGGGGCTACACCGCGCAGTGCAACCCGCAGCGCAGCGAGCGGACCAATCGACAGCTGAAGAGCAGCTGGTTCTGCGTCGTCCGAGCGACGGCGACTCCGGAGGACCTGGCCACGTACCTCGAGCCCGGTGAGCCGGCGCCGACGGACGAGCGACCGATGCACACGACCATGCTGCTGGGCTGGGCGGACGGCGAGTTCGAAGCGTTCGAAGCCGACGAGCTGTACTGGGCGCCGCGAGAGACGGCCCCGAAGCCGCTCGGGATGGTCACGGCCCGCAAGCGCGTGTGGCAGGCGATGAAGCTGGAGGGGTTCCCCGGTCGTGGGGATGTAGCGGGTCAGCGCCTCCGGTGCAGGCGGTCGACGCGCCTCTCGGTGCGTTGCACGCTCGACTGGGTGGTCGGCGACACGCGCGGCATCTTCCGGATGCGCGTGGCGAACACCCGTGATGGGGAGTGGGAGTACTCGTGGAAGGCCAAGATCGCGAACGAGCTGTGCCTATACCTGCGAAAGCCCCGGTCGCGCTGCATCCAGAACGATCGGGTGCGCTGACGCCCACGGGCATGCGCACCGGCCTTTGCACCGGCGCGCCAAGGTCCGTGTATGGACATCTACACGCACATCGATCAGACCCATCCGTGTCCCCACTGCCAGGACGGGCGGCTCCCCCCGCCGGCGGCGCCCCCGTCGCCGGGGACCCTCCCCTCCCCCCTGCCGTGGTGCCCGCACTGCCCCGCCGGTGACCAGGAGCGGGCGTGGGACGAGGTCTTCCGCGGGACCGAGGGCGAGTAGAACGCAGAACGCCCCCGGCGGGTGCCGGGGGCGTTGAGGGGGGAGGTGTCTGCACGGCCCCGCTAACGCGGCGGCCGTAGGCGGGCGGGTACCCGGGAGACGGGAGGGCGAAACGGGTTTCGGCCCATCGGCCGGATGCTGTTGAGCATGAGCCCCTACGCCCCCTGCCCGCGCTGCTGGAACTCCAGCGGCCTCATCCACGATCCGGTCCGTCGCACCTACACCGTCGACGAGACGGCGACCTTCCCCCACCCGCCGAAGCGGTGCCCGGACTGCGAGCCCGCACCGGCAGACGCGCCCGCATCGCTGCGCCACTCGCACGTGATCCGAGTCCCCTAAACGCAGAACGCCCCCGGCGGGTGCCGGGGGCGTTGAAATCTGGATACGGGACCCCGCCAAGGAGCGGGTTGGTGGGAATCCTCGAAGAGGACGACCATCTTCTCCCTTATCGGGTGGGGGAACGACGAAGCCCCGCCGGGCGGCGGGGCTTCTCGATGTTCCTGACGGTGAACTTGTGGCGCTCTCAGGCCGGGATGGCGTCGGTGCTCAGCTCGCGGTCCAGCTCGTCGGCACGCTCCGTCAGCGGGCCGCCAAGCGTCCGCTCGATCGCTTCGTAGATGTGCGCGAGCTGCGTCGCACGCGCGCTCGCGCTCGGAGCCACAGTCTGGAACCGGAGATGGATCGCCTTCTCGCGGTAGGACCCCGCGACGCTCGGGCCGAGGGCCGCGTTGGCGTCCCCGACGAGCGCGCTCATGATGTCTGCTGCCAGATCGTCGAACTGGTCCTCGGTGATGTTGCCCGGGACCCCGATCGTGATCCTGTGGGTCTTTTCGAGCCTACGCTCCATGGCCCTGCCTCCGTCTCGGGTACGGCCGATCGTAGCGGGCCACGTCAAGTGGGGGTGTTGGCCTGGGTCAAACGTTGAATCCGGCCTGCCGCGCGTTCGCCACCGTGTTCTTGAGGGCGCGGTGGTCGCTGTTGGTCATGTGGACCGTGACGCGGCCGTCGCCGTCGGGGTGGAGGATCACCCACCCGCCCTTGATCTGCTTGAAGCTCGCGTCCTGGTCCCAGCAGGGCTTGAAGAGCTCCTTCTTCCAATCCTTGTTGGGGGCCTGTGGCATCTGGTCGCCGTCGGCCTTGCGGTAGATCTTGCGCACCGTTGGGGTCGCTTCCGTCGCGCGGTTGTGGCAGGATCCCGGTTGCACACCTCGATCCAGCACCGCCGCTGGTTCTTGCGCCGTCCGGTTCGAGCCGGGCGGCGCTTTTCGTTTCGGCGACGCATGATGAGGGACGGGTCGGACGGTTCCCGTTCCGCCGATCGAGTTGCTAACGGTCAGGGTCAGGCCTTCCCGGCCCAGATGCGCCGGGCGAGGCCACGCAGCCCGCCGTGGTCGACGACCCAGGTGACGATCGAGGGCACGAGTGCGGCGGCGCCCGCGAGCGCGGCGACGGTCTCGACGTCGGCGCCCAGGAGCGCAGCGGCGATCGGGACGAGGCCACCGGCGGCACCGGCGGTCTCGGCGGGGCGGGTGCGTGCGGGGTTGGGCATGGGTCAGCCGTTCCGCTGGCAGTAGTCGATGATCGGCCGGGGGTCGTAGGTGCCGACGCCGCGGTTGCCGATCTCGCCGCGGTTGGCCATGAAGTGGACGTGCCACGCGTTCGCGAGGCCGGCCTTGCCGATCGGATCGCCGGGGTCGACGGTCTGGCCGACCTTCACGCGGGCGTGCTCGGCGTGGCCGTAGCCGAGGTGGTGGCCCTTCTTGAGCGGGCCGACGGTGTCGAGGATCTCCAGTTGGATGATCCCGTCGCCCTTCGCCGCCACCGCCGGGGACGGGGCGCCCTTGCCCCACCAGCCGCCGGACCGCACGTCGATCACGCGGGCCCGGCAGGGGGCGTAGAGCGTGGCGTTCGGCGCGCAGATGAGGTCGACGCCGTCGTGGACGGGCGGGTGGTAGCCCCAGTCGTCGGTGATCACCTTCTGCAGGAGCCGGTGGACCTTGGTCGGCTTGCCGTCGAGGCGCTCGCGCAGCCGCCGGCGCCAGTCGGCGCGCTGGTCGTACCGTGCGCGCTCGGCGGCGGTCAGGCGCGAGTTGCGGACCTTGATCCGCAGCTCGGGGGTGATCCCTCGTTCCATCGCGCTCGGGCCGATCCCGAGCCCGTAGAGGATCGAGGCGGTCATGGACCGGTCGTCGATGGAGTAGTCCCCGTCGACCTTGATGCGGTGCTTGATCTTCCAGTCGTCGAGCTTCTGGTTCAGCGCGCGCTCCCACGCGGCGGCGTCGTCGCCGGTCATGTGCGGCGACTGGATCTTCAGGGTGCGGGGGCTCATCGGGTGGTCTCCCGGAGGTAGTCGAGGGTGGTGCGCGCCGCGGTGGCGACGCTGAGGCAGGTCAGGGCCGCGGCGAGGCCGAGCGTGAGCAGCTCGACCCCCGCGGGGTGGCGGCGCGCGAGCACGAGCGCCTGGCGGACCAAGATCGGGGCGCTCTCGCGGACGGGGCGTTCCACGGTGAGTGCCCAGAGGACGCGAGGGTGGTCGCCGAGGCGGAGGCTCATCCGATGAGCCCCAGCGCGGCGACGATGCCGACGAGGGTGCCGGCGGCGCCGACCCCGGCGCAGGCGGCCGCGGCGGCCTCGCGGCACCGTCGTCCGCGGGCCGCGCGCCGGGCGGCCTCGGCCTGGTCGGCGGTCTCGATCTGCTCGACGCGGTCGACGAGCGCGGCCAGGTCGGCGCGGACCTCGGAGTGCTCGGCGGTCGAGGTGCGGCGCATCTCGGCGACCTCGTCGCGGAGCGCGTCGACGTTGGCGGCGACACGGCCGACGAGTGCGACGATCGCGGGGGTCTCGGTCATCGCGCTACGCCTTGATGATCTTGTTGAGCGCGATGCTCGGCTGGACGTTGGGGTGGGACCCGCCCGAGCCGGCGTTCGACGTCGAGAACGAGTGGGCGTGCGAGCCGGCAGAGTCGATCGTCACCGCGTGGGCATGCGCGCCGGCGGACTGGGCGGTCCCCCAGACGTCCCAGATCGTGTAGCTGTCGAGGTAGGAGCTACCGCCTGGCGCGTAGAGGATCGGCCCGGGGTTCATCTGGGTTCGCCCGGTCGGGTGGGTCATGAGGTGCGTGTGCGCGCCCGCGGTGGCGGTCGACGCCGGGTGGTTGTGCGACCCGCCCGACCCGGTGCTCCCGGAGTGGTTGTGCGACGGCATCTGGGTCGTCGTCAGCTGATGGGCCTCCACCCCGAACAGGGCGGCGAGGGTCCGGTCGGTGAGCCCGCCGCCCTGGCCGGCGCCGACGGTCACGCGGCCGCGGGTGTCGGGCAGGTTGAACGTCGTGGACCCGTTGCCGCTGCCGTACTTCGTGCCGATCACGGCGAACAGCGACGCGTAGGTGGTCCGCGAGACGGCGGAGCCGTCGCAGAGCAGCCACCCGTCGGGGGCGGTGTCCCCGGCGAAGTCGGAGACGACCCCGGCCGGGGTCGGCGCGCCGAGCTCGATCCACTCGCTGCCGGTGTCGACGGACACGGTCCGGCGGTCCAGGCTCGCCCAGATGCGGCGGGCGAGCGCGGCGATCGGCCGCGAGGCGTGGTTGCCCTGGTCGCCGGTGACGGCCTGCTGCTCGAGGACCGTCGCGAGGTCCTCCTGCTGCGTGGCGCCGTCCGGCGGGTCGTCGGCGGTCTGGAAGAACGGCCAGCCGCGGGTGGTGGTCTGTCGTGCCATCAGAGGGTCCTCATGGGGTGTCGTCGATCAGGTCCTGCCACGTCGGGTGCGCGGTCACGGCGTCGTCCCAGGTGTCGTGCTCGTCGACGGCGTCCTGCCACGTCCTGGACGCGGTGATCTCGACGTGGCCGATGTACCCCGACGGCAACGCCAGGAGGACGTCGCGGATCAGCGCGTCCGCGTGGCCGGGGAGTACGTCGTCGGGGTGCGCGAGCAGCTGGTGATGGCCCGGGGAGTCGACGGTCGGTGCGGCGGGGTTGAACCGGCGGCGGATGCGCAGCCGGCCACCGGGGACCATGTGCGCCAGCGCGGCCAGGCGGGTCGCGTCGCGGTGGCCGCGGCGACGTGCGGCCGGGGAGCGCACCTCGGCCCGCATCTGCTCCTCGGTCTGCCAGCCCTCGAGCGTCGCGCCGACGCAGCGGGCCACGAACGGCAGCCACTCGACGGGGCAGGTCTCGGGCTGCAGCCATTCGTCGGCGCCGGGGTCCTCGGCCAGCAGCCAGACCGGCCGGGTCGCGGCGGTGAGCGTGACGACGAGGTGCAGCAGCAGCCATCCGGACTGGGCGTCCGGGCGGGTCCAGACGTCGGGGAGCAGCCGGTAGGCGCGCGCGGCCTCCGGCGACGTGCCGACCGGGGCGTCCATCTCAGGTGGCCTCGGTGATCGTGATCGTGCCGGGCCGGGTGAGGGTGCGCGGGCTGTCGAGCGTCACCGACGGGGACGACCCGTCACCGATCTCCATCGTGTCGGGGTGCACGACACCGTCGACCTGGTCGGCCTGGGCGATCAGCTCGTTGACGTGGACGACGCGCTCCGGCGACGACTCGACCTCGTGGCCGTACAGCGGGGCGGCCCGCTGCGCCGGGGAGAGCACCAGCTGCAGGCGGGCGGCGGTGGCCGCACAGACCTCGATGGGGTCCCACCCTGCGCGCACGACGACGGTGCCGGTCACGTCGATCGTCTCGTAGAGCGGGTCGACGACCTGGGCGGCGAGGTCGGTGATCGCGCGCTCCTGCAGGTCCTCGGCGACGGCCAGTCGCGACGACGGCGGGACGGGCTCGCCGTCCTCGCCGGCGATCACGGTGGTGTTCGTGAGCAGCGCCCCGCTGGTGTCGGTGCTCGCGTCGTAGTGGTCGATCGTCCAGGCGATCCCGACGTCCGGGTGTCGCAGCGCACGGCGGGCAAAGTCCTCGGGCCGGATGCAGAGCCGCGAGAGGTCCGTGAGCTCGCCGACCAACCGGGCCTTGTAGGTCAGGTCGTCCTCGGGGTCGACGCCACCGGTGAGCGGTGCGTCGAGGATGACCGGGTTGGTGGAGGCGAGCCAGTCCAGCGCGTCGGTCTCGGGGTCGCCGTCGACACCGTTGGTGTGCGCGCCGGGTTCGGCGGCGGACACGGTCACGGTGCCGGTGTCCTCGCCCGGTGGGATGACGAGGTCGGTGGTGGTCGCCAGCTCGACGTCACCGATCCAGACGGTCATGCCGGCCAGGGCGGTGTGGCCGAGCAGGTCCTTGGCGGTGGCGGTGATCGTCGAGGACGACGGGACGCCGTCGAGTCGGGGGAGGTTGTGCAGCTCGCCGATGAGCTCGGCGAGGCGGTCGCTGATCCCGGCGTCGAACGCCTGGCGGGCCTCCCCCTCGATCTCGGCGACCGCGGCGATCAGCTGGGTATCGAGCGCGGTGTCGACGGGCTGCCAGTCCGTGACGCGGGACTGCAGCTCGGCGTGGAGGTCCTGGCGGATCTCGTCGGGGTCGACGGTGATCGGGAGCCGGAAGGGGTTGTCGGGGTCGAGCGGGTCGAGTTGGGTGCTCATGCGGTGATCCGGGGTCGCAGGACGCGGCCGACGGGGGTGTCGGTGACGTCGACGGTGATGTCGCGGCGGGTCTCGACCTGCCGGATGGCCTGGTCGATGACGGCGCCGGCCTCGGTCGGGCTGGTCGACCCGAGCGGGTCGGGGATGCCGAGGTCGTCGTCCCACGGCAGGTCCCCGGGACGCAGGTCGCACAGGAGGGCGATGCCGCGGCGGATCTCCTCGTCGGAGCCCTGCTCGACCTCGGCGTAGGAGGCGGTGCCGTCGGGACGTCGGGTGATGGCCAGCGGGTAGCGGAGGTGGGTGCTCATAGGAAGAGAGGGCGGCCGTCGCAGGCCGCGGGGGGTCACGACGCGGCGAGCCGGAGTGGTTCGAGCGCGATCCGCCAGTACGCGACGTTCGCGGGGCTTCCCGCACGGTTGGTGTGGGCGAACAGGCCCAGGCGCGTGTTCCCCGGGACGGCGTCGAAGCGCCATCCGGCGGTCCCCCACCCCACGGCGCTACGTCCCGCCACGGGCGTGTTCGCGACGCACACGAACGCCGCCTCGGTCGTGAGCGCCGAGGCACCCTGCCCCCAAGCCACGGCGACCTGGTCGCCCGCCGCGACGTTGTGCGACGTCGCCTGACACGTCGCGGTGCCGAGCCAGTCGCCCGTCACGCCGGAAGGCGTATTGATCCCCGGGCCGGTCCCGAGCGAGACGTACGACCCAGCCGTCGAGAGAATGATCGTCCCGGACCCGACCTGCTGCTCGTGGCGAGGCGCCCCGCCCAGCGGATACCAGTAGCCGGACCGCTTCACCATCAGCCACTCGGTCCCCCAGCCCGACGGCGCGTATCGAATGACCGTGCCGTCAAGCTGGCCCGCCGGTAGCGACGTCACCACCGACGTCGGGATGAATCCCCTACCGGCGGTCGCGGTCGGCGCAGCCAGCTGGTCGAGACGGTTCGTCCTGACCTGTGTGTCGAACCCGCCGACGTCGGCCGCAGTGAGCGTCACCGCGCCCGTGCGGCCGGCCACCGACTGCACGGGGGCGGTCGGTGACAGTAGCTCCGTCCAGTTCGCTAGCGTCGATGCCGGGTCGGCCTTGAGGATGAACGACTTCGACAGGTCGGTGCGGACGCACACGTCGCCCTGCTCCGCTGCCGAGAGGGCGAGCATCGCGGCCTGCGAAGCGACAACGAAGGTGTCGGTGACCACCAGCGCGGGCAGCTGGGCGGCCGGGACGCGTGTCGACGCGTCCAGCGACGCGACGCCGTTTGCCGCACCACGCGCCGAGACGTCGATCTTGCTGTCGAGCCCCGGGACCGTCGGGTTGGGGTAGGTCCCGGCGAGGTCTCCGCCCGCCGGCCCACTCGGGGGCACCGGCTCGCCCGGAACGAGCTCGTCCGGCACCCACGACCCGACCCACAGTCGCCCCTCGTGGTCCTCGACCACGACGCACTCTTGGTCGCGCTTGGGGTGCGTCGCCGCGCCCTGCACGACGTACGGGCATGGCCCGTGACGGTCACGGCCGCCGTCCCAGGCGGGGATCTTGACCATGCACGTCAGCGCGTCGGTGTCGACCGACGCCACCGTGGCGCCCCACACCTTCGGCTGGACCCGCTCGAGGATCTCGTCGTCGGCGCTCATCCGCGTCGCACTCCGATGTGGATGTGGCCCATGTGGCCGCCGTAGAGCGGGGTGCGCCAGATGATCTGGACGCGGTAGCCGCGCCAGGTGAAGGTGTCGATGATGGTGCGGCGCCCGTCGCCGTAGGATCGGCCGAACGCCGTGCCGAGCGCCGCCGCACCGCGGTCGACCTCCGGGGTCGGGGGCCCGGTCAGGAGGTTGGTGCCGCGCTTGCCGATGTCGCGGGCGGCTTGCTGCGCGTTGTTGCTGGCGTGATCGGACGGGTTGCCCGACGACGTTGTCGACCCGGGTCGGTAGCCCGACCCGACGTACACCTGGGAGCCGCCGGCCTCGCGGCACAGTCGGTAGGCCTGCTCGACGATCCCCTTCGCGCCACCCTGCGTCGTGATCCGCCCGTCGGTCGGGCCCGCACCCGCCGACGAGCCCGAAGAGGACCTGCGCTTAGCCCCTGCGGTCGACGTTGCCGGCGGTGCCTCGACCTTCGTCGTCGGCTGCTGCAACGTCACCCGGACGAGCGGGTCACCGCCGGTCTGGACCAGGCGCTGCACGAGCCACGGTCCGTCGACCGGGCCGGACTCGCGGACGTCGACGACGGCACCGGGCGGGGCGGACCACTGGTGCGCGAACGCGACGAGCTCGATCGTCTGCAGGCGCTTGATGCCCTCCAGCTCGATCGACGGGGGCTCGGCCAGGATGCGGTCGTCGAGCCCGTTGAGCGCGAGGTGCGGCGCGGCAAGGATCAGCTGCTGATCGGCCGCCATCACCAACCTGGGGCGGGTGCTCGTGGGTAGCGCGATGAACCGCCGACGGCCCATCTGGCGGGCGTAGCGGTCCAGGCACGTCCACGAGCTCTCGGGCTTGCCGTCGATGCCACGCCGCCACTGCGACGGGCGCACGACCGCAGCAGCACCACCACTCGTCGACGAGCCCCCGGAGCCGCCGCCCCAGGCCTTGACGAGCGCCTCGGCACCGGCGCGAGAGCGGTCGTAGCGGTCGCGGTACTGCGCGGCCGGCTGCTCGACCATCCACGCCACGTGCCCGGCCGTCCACGACGGGTTCGCCTTCGCGAGCTTGATCGCTCCACCGCGCGAGCTGAACCCGGGATCCTTGAGGAAGCACTCGGCCATGTAGGCGACGTCGTTGGCCTGCGCGGCGGTGATCGTGCCCCTCGGGCCGGCCGACACGCCGGGCCGCGCCTGGAGCACGCCCCGGGACCGGTTCGCCCCGTCGGTCCAACCGGTGTTCGTGAGGCTCGACTCGACGAGCCCCGCCATCATCAGCGCGAGCGTGGCCTTCGGGCCCGCCTTGAGTCGGTCCGCGGTCGCGAGCAGCTCGTCGGCGATCTTCAACCGCGATGCCGTCATCGGGACCGGGCCGTCGTAGCGCTGCACGCTCTTCGGCGGGTTCGCGAACCCCTTCGACGTTCCGGACGTGCGGCGGGTCGTCGTCGACGTCTCCGTGGTCGTGTCCGCCGGCGGGGCCTCGCCCGGCAGCGGGACCACCGTGCGCAGCCCGGGGACCAATGCGCGGACGCCCTGTTCGCGGGCGAGCCAGGCGGTCCACCCGGCGATGTCCATCTTCGCCGACGCCTTCGTCAGCGGGCTGGTCTGTGCACGCAGCGCCCCGGACGTCAGGCACCACAGGCGCAGCGTCGCGGCGGTGCCCTGCACGCTGATGCCGCCGGTGTCGCGGGTGCGGTCCCACCGCCACCGGCCCTCGTCGGACAGGTTCAGGTCGACGGCGCCCTCGAGCAGCGGGGAGCGCAGGATCTCCCACCCGTCGTCCTCCAGCCCGAGCGACAGGATGTTCGCGCCGTCGATCGTGAGCTCGCGCTCGATACCGGTGATCGCGCGGCGCAGCAGCACGTCGACCTTCGCGCCGTTCAGGCGGGCGTTCTCCTCGACGGTCTCGATCGGCAGGTCGCGCACGACCGGCAGCAGCCGCGGGAGCCGGGCGGGCGCGGTCTTCTTCTTCGCCGGGGCCTTGGACCTGGTGGTCTTGGTCACTTCGGCGGCACCTTGATCTTCTCGCCGACGTCGACCGTCGACCACTTCTTGATCGACGGGTTCGCCCGCCTGAACTCGGGGTAGCGCGACGACTTGCCGAGGTAGCGCTTCGCGAGCTTGTGGAGCGTGTCGCCCTTGCGCCACGTGTGCGTCCGGGCCTTCGCCTTCGGCGTCTTCGCGACCCTGACGGCGATGTCCGGGTCGACCCACTGCAACAGGCCGACGGTGACCTGGGCGACCTGCACCGCACCCGACGGGCGCACGTGCTCCAGCTCGTCTACCTCGAGCGACGAGACGACCCAGGTCGGCACGCCGTCGGTGACGTCGGGCAGCTTCCCGATCGCCCGGACCGTCGGCGGTCGGCGCGCCGGGTCCTCGCCGTCGACCTTGGCCCCGAACGACCGCAGGTCCACCAGCTCCCCGGCAACGCTCTCCGGAACACCCCACGCACCGATCTGCCCGACGATCTGGACCTCGACGGCCGGGTGGCCGTCCCACGCCACGATCGGCCGCAGCTGCGGCCGCGGGATCGTCCGGAACCCGCCGACCCGCTCGGAGGTGACCTTCGCGATCTGGGTGTTGCGGATCGCGACCGCGGCGTTCGTCTCCGGCGACCACAGGATCACGTGGCCAGCGATCGGTGCCGGGACCGTCCAGACCGGCTTGAGCTTCTCCGGCTTGATCCCACCGACCAGGAGCTTCCCGCCCGGCGAGAACGCGCCCCCGGTGAACCCGGCCATCAGGCGATCGCCGCCTGACGCAGCCGGTGACGCTGCACGATCTCCGCGAACTCACGACCGTCCGCATGGACGTGCGTGTGCAGCTCGACCATCTCGGGGCCCGCCGAGGCGCCCGCGAGCGCGGCAGCACCTGCAGTCGGGCCGCGGCGGGTGACCTGCGCCGACGTGCGGTGATCGACCGTCGTCGTCCCAGCGGGCTGCCACTGCAGCTCCGGGCCGCGCTCGCCGACCCACGACCACCCGGCGCGCTGCGTGGTGCCACCGGTGGCCTGACCGACCGTGACGCCGAGCGTCCCAGCCAGGTCGTTGATCGACTTCGTCACCTGCTGCGACGGCGTCAGGATCTTGTCGATCTGGCCGATCGTGAGGTCCGGGACCCCGGGGAGCTTCGACAGCAGCCCGCCGATGTCGTTGAACCGTCGGATCAGCCAGTTGATCTTGCCGATCACCCAGTTGACGGCGCCGACGACGCCGGTCTTGAGGCCGTCGCCGATGCCCTTGCCGATGCTCGAAGCCGCCGACATCGCCTTGCCCGGAATGCCCTTGAGGAAGTCGATGACGTCGCCGATGGCGCCGCGGACGAACGGGAGCACCGCGGCACCGATTGCACGGAACGGGCTGGTGATCGCGGAGATCACCCGTCCAATCGCTCCGGCGACCGGGCCGACGACCTGGGCGATGGCCCGGGTGATGCCGCCGAAGATGCCGGCCAGCCGCCCGATGGCCCTGCCGATCAGGCCGACCGCACGGCCGATCACGCCGAGGATCACGTTGATGACGGTGCCGGCGGTACGGAACACCACGCCGAGCGGGCCGCCGACCAACCCGATGACCCGCAGGATGCTGCCGGCGAAGACCGTGCCGATCACGCGCCCGGCGGTCTCGAACACGCCCTTGAGCGGGGCGAGGATCGTGCCGACCTTGCCGAGGCCCTGGGCGATCAGGCCGATGATCGGGATGACGAGCTCGATCGTGTCGCCGAGGGCCTTGATGACGCCGCGGGCGAACGGGCCCAGGACGTTGGTGAAGAACGGCTCGGCCGGGCGGAGCGCGTCGACGAGCTTGACGACCATCCGGGCCGCGAACGCGATGCCCTTCCCGAGCGCCTGCCCGATCGACTGGAACAGGCCGGACTCGCCGATCTCGGCGAACAGCGGCGCGAGGGTGCGCATCGCGCTGGTGATCCCCGGCAGGACCCCTTGGGAGAGCTGGACGAGCGCGCCGAGGACCGACCCGACCACGTTGCCGATGACGCGGGCCGACGCGCCGAAGGTCTGGGAGAACTCGCGGGCGGCCGGGCCGAGGATCGGGCCGAGGGTGTCGGCGATCCCGTCGATGAACCGGCCGATCACGCGGACCGACGCGCCGACCGCATCGAACGCGTTGACGATCGCCCCGTCGGTGATCGACTGCTGGATGCCACGGAGCCCGTCGGCCATCCACTGCAGGCCGCGGACGAGGTAGGGCATCGCCTCCGTCGCGACGCGAGCGAAGACCGACAGGAAGGTGAGTGCGACCTCGGCGAGCGGTTGCATCGCCGGGCCGATCGCCCGGAACATCCGGGACAGCTCCGGCCCGAGCTCGCGCAGCCCATCGCCGAACCAGCGCAGCGCGTCACCCATCGCGGTGCCCAGCGACGTGAACGCGGGCTCGAGGTCCTTCACGAGGCCGCGGGCGCCGCGCAGGACGGGGATCAGCCCGGCGAGGACCTGGGTGCTGCCGGCGGCGGTCGCGTCAGCGAACGCGTCCTTCAAGAGCCCGGCCTGCTGGCGCAGACGGTTCGCAGCGCTCCCGGCGATGTCGGCGGTCTCCTTGAACCGCATGACCGCCCCGCCGGCCATCGCCGCGATCCCCAGACCGAGCCCACCGACGGCCGCGGCCATCGACAGCACCGCAACGGTGGCGGCGCCGAGGACCCCGATCAGGAGCGGCATCGCGATCACGGCGGTGCCGAGCGTCGCGGCCTTCAACGCGAGCAGCTGCGCGCTGAGGAGCCCGGTCGCGGCGGCGGTGAGGATCTCCTGGCGCTGGACGGCCTTCAGGCGCTTCTCCAGCACCCTCCACGCGGTAGCGGCCTGCAGGGCGTCGCGGCCGGCCTGGTCGGTCTCGTCGCCCAGCTCGCCCATGCCCTCGGCGACGGCACGGGCCTCCGCGGCGGCCTTCAGGCCACCACGGATCTGGATCACGATCGATGCGGTTTCGCTTCGGGCCATCAGGGGGGATCAGCGTTCGGTGGTGCCGCGGCGTCACCGCCACTGCCGTTGATGGCGTGGGCGATGCGACTGGCGAGGTAGTCGAGCTCCTGCTGCCTGAGCTCTCGGGTACGGCGCGCGATGGCGCCGATGGCGGCCTTCTCGACGGGGTCGGTGGTCGAGAGGTGCCGGTGAGGGTCGGTGCCGCGCAGCAGCAG
Organism: Solirubrobacteraceae bacterium; assembly: GCA_050252545.1. GTDB lineage: Bacteria > Actinomycetota > Thermoleophilia > Solirubrobacterales > Solirubrobacteraceae > Patulibacter. Next base: position 22,700 of record JBFWKS010000004.1, on the reverse strand, counting down.
CACCGCCGCCTGCTCGACGGCGGTGGCGGCTAGTTCCCCTCGAGTGCCTCGTCGAGCGCTTCGGCGTTGACCGCCGAGCTCCAGAGCCCGAGGAGATTGGCGTTCGTGCGCAGCGGCTGGTAGCCGCCGGCCCAGATGTGCAGGGCCTTGGCGACGTCGACGGCCGACGGCGGCCGTCCGAGCTTGTCGGCCAGGTCGGGCAACAGCAGGCCGGCGGTCTCGCGGTCGTAGCGCATCGGCCCCGCGGGGGCCTGGTCGCCCATTTCGGTGGCGAGGTGCTCGTGCAGCGGCACGAGATCGCCGTCGTCGTTGACCGCGAGCAGCTCGACGCACGCATTGACCAGCAGCAGCGCGGCCTGCTCGGTCTCGGCGTCCAGGTCGACCCGCTTCCTATCGCGACTGACCTTCGCCCTCGTCTTGGCGCGCGCGGCGGCCTTGCGCTGCAGGTCCTCCCGCTCGTGGTCCGGCAGCGCCCGGTAGCGGACCATGAGCCGGTGGAACTTGCCCAGCGGCAGGACCTTGTCGTCGTCACCGGCGAGCTCCTGCGCCTCGGCGCGGATCTCGTCCAGCAACGACGACGACCCGCCCGAAGGCGGCGACGGCGGCGGGGTCGCCGCGGGCTCGGCGGGCAGCTCGTGCTCGTCGGGGTCGTCGAGGTCGACGATGACCCGGGTGGGCTGGCCGGTCACGGGTTGACCCTCACGGACACCACGAGGCTGGCGGCGGCGTCCCCGGTCTTGGCGCCCTCGGGCTTGGTGACCGCCTGGAGCGTGCCGACGAGCACGTCGGTCGGGGTCGAGCTGACGGGCTGGTCGTCGTCGTCGAGCTCGAACACGTTGACGACGATCGGTGCGCGGCCGCGGCGGGCCTTCAGCGCCTTGTACACCGCGGGGTCGCGGTCGCGGCGCCACGGCCGGGACAGCTCGAGGTCGCCGCCGGTCTGGCGGCCACCGGAGACGAAGTTGCCGTGCTCGGGGTCGCGGTCGTCGGAGATCTCCGACCCGAACTCGACGTCGCCGGCGAACCAGCGGCCGTAGAACTGGCCGTCGACCCACAGCTCGTGCCGCAGGCCGGTCTCGTTCATGTAGTCCACAGACATGGGACCGCTCCTCAGATTCGCTCGTCGACGTTGGCGGAGCCGACCGTCACGCCGGCCCAGTGCACCGACCCGGCGGGGCGGAACAGGACGTGGGCCCAGAGCTCGCGGGCGAGCATCGTGGCCGGGGTGTTCATGTCGGTGGTGATCACGTAGCCGGGGTCGTCGAGCGGCTCCGGCAGCAGCACACCCGGGGTGATCGCCTGCGCACCGGCGAGCCCCTCGAGCATCCCCGCCAGACCACCGGCGAACGACGCGATCGTGTCGGCGTTGACCGGCTCACCAACGTAGGTGAGCGCGATCTCCTCGCCCTGCCACACGACCCACATGCGGGTCGTCGCGACGTGCAGGTCCTCGTACCGCGGATCGGTCGACCCGGTGCGGTAGCCCTCCGTCGCGATCGTCTGGCCACGGTCGACCGCCGTGTTGACGTGCGCGGCGTACAGGCGCTGCACCTCACCCGGCGGGTTCTGGCTGGTGGACCACTCCCGGTCCAGCGTCGCGATCGACCGGGTCACGCCACGCGTGCGCCCGAACGGGGCCTTGCCCGGTCCGAGCTCGCGCAACACGCGGGCCGAGATCCCGGCCTGCGCGTCGGCGTAGGACACCAGGCGGGGCGGTGTCGCCCCGGCGGGGCGGGTACGGCCCCACTGCGCCCAGAGCGCCCACTGCGGCGCGACCTCGGGGTTGGCGGCCTCCAGCGCGAGGCGACGCGCGATCGCGGCCGCCTCGTCGACATCGGCGGCCATGTCCAGGAACGCGATCCGGTTGGGGTGCCGGGCGAGGTGGCCGATGATCGCCAGGTGCACGGCCTGGTCGTCGACGCCCGGGGCGCGGACGAGGCCGGGGCCGTAGCGGCCCTCGAGGCGGTCCAGTGCCGTGGTCCACTCGGCGTCGGTGATGTTCGCGCGGTCGTCGTCGCCACCGGCAAGGCTCGTCGCGGCGACGTCGGCAGGCATCTCGACGCCCTCGATCGCCACCAGCACCGGCACGTCGTCGCCCTGCGACCACTCCACGAGCTCCTGCAGCGTCGTCGCAGCCGGCGACACCGCCACGGGGACGCCGTCCTCGGTGATCGTCAGCACGACCGCCGACGGCGACCCGGACACCGCGACCTTGAGCCCACCGGTGGCCCCGTTGGCCCACTCGCCGGAGCTCTTGGCGGTCACCGAGATCGAGTCGGCGGGGACGGTCTCGCCGTCCATGAGCGTGACCGTGGCGGCCACGGCCGCGGGACCGGTGGCACGGGAGACGGTCACCACCGTGGTGCCCTCACGGAGCTGGGTGGCGATCGCGTCGTGCGCTCCGCTGTAGTTGGTCCGGCCGCCGAAGTGCGCGTCGAGCTCGGCGACCGATCGGATCTGGGCGAGCTCGCCGCGGTCGAACAGGCCGACGACGAAGCGGTTGGCCGGGTGAGGGGCGGCGAACCGGGCGGCGACCGGGTCGTCGAACCCGGCGGCGGCGCCGGGTGGGGCGGGAACGAGGGGCATCAGCTGTCCTCCGGGGTGTCAGGGGCGACGGCCGACGCATCGGCCTCGGGCAGGGGAACGTCGACGGTGGTCGACGACTGGCGGCGCGATCGGGACGGCTTGGGCAGGCGCGCGAGGCGGCCCTGCTCCACGAGCGGGTCACCGACCTTCGCGGGCAGGGTCGCGCGCTCGCCGGCGGCCAGCGGCGCACCGCCGGGCAGCGTCTGCAGGGTGCGGGAGACGTAGTCGGGCATCAGCGGGGCTCCAACGGGTCGGACGGGCCGACGGTGTCGACGGTCAGGTGGGTCGTGGCAACGGTCGGGACCGGCGGCCACGGCGGCAACGGGTCCTCGCGCGGATCGGCGCCCGGGGGCGGCCCGCCGCGGCGGTGCCCCAGGTCGACGCCGTGCGCTTCGTACGAGAGCGTCACCCCGGCCCGGACGCGGCCCTGGTCGGCAACGTCGACGGCGGTGTCGTCCTCATCGATGAGCGTCAGGCCCTGGCAGACCGTCGCGGGGTGACGGTGCAGCAGGCACGCCTTGACCGCGCTGGCGTGCCGGTGCACCAGCCGCGTGGTCGAGTCCTCCGACGGCGTGTCCACGACGACGAACACCCCGAGCTGCGCGGTGCCGGTCACCTGGCCGTCGGGGTCGGGGACGATGTCGGTGAGCCCGGCCGGGAAGACGACGATCGCCGGGGTCTGCTCCGCGCGACGCAGCAGGCCTGCGTGACGGACGATCACCCGGGCCGGACGGGCGAGCGTGTCGACCTCGAGGTCGAGGGCGTGACGCTCGATCGCGGCGAGGTACTCCGGCATCCACGCGTCCAGCAGCCGCGCGAGCCCGTCGGCAACGTCGTAGATGTCGGGGATCGGCCGGTACTGGTCCGGCTCCGGCGTGCTCACCGGCGGCCCCCGTAGTGGCCGATCATGTAGTCCACGACGTCACCGGTCGCGTCCGAGTGCGCCTTGGCGTCGAACCGAAACGGGTCACGGGGCCGACGGTTGCCGTGCCCGCCGGCCTGGAAGAGCGCGTAGGACACCGGGCCGCGGGCACGAACGCCGAAGCTGAACCGCAAGGCGCCCGGAGGCTGCGAGACGGTGTCGCGCTGACCACGGGCCTGCGGCGTCGTGAGGGTGTGCCGCAGCACCCCGGTGCGCTCCAGCGGTCCGCGGCCGGGCGCGAGGTGCATCTGCTCGTCGGCCATGTGCTCCATCGGCCGGCGGTACCGGTCGATCGTCGACGGACGCCGGCCGGGCCACGGGGCGGCCTGGAACAGGCGGCGCTCGGACTCCAGGACGCGGTCACGAACCTTGAACCCCATCGGCCCGAGCACGTAGGCCCGGTCGGACAGGTCCCGCACACCGCGCTCGATCGCGTCGATGCCGGTGCTGTCGATGTCGAGGTGGAAGGTCACGGCGTCGGGTCCTCGGCCGGGCGCCGGCGACGGCCGGCGCTCACGATCGGGATGGAGTGCATGCGCCGCCCGCCGACCTGGTTGTCGCGGGCGGTGTTCTGCAGCGCGGCGAGCTGCTCGCGGTACATGCGGCCGAGCTGGTCGGCGTTGGACTCGCCGCCGGCGCCGTCGCCGTAGTACGACGTCTCGATCTGCAGTGCCGCGTAGAGCGCCGCGACGTCGGTGGCGACGTCGGCGAGGTTGCCGTCCCAGGTGGAGTACGGGCGGCCCAGCTCGAGCGCGACATGGCGGGCCGCGCGGGCGGCGTGCCCGGTCGCCTCGACGTCGGTCGGGATCGTCGTGGCCGTGAACGTGCCGCGCGCCGTGCCGCCGCGGTCCAAGGTCCGGTTGCGGATGTGGGACGCGACCTGCTCGAGCGTCGGGGTGATCGTGGTCGGATCGATGGCCATGGGAAGAGGGGTGGGCCGCCCGCCCGGGGAGAGGGCAGGCGGGCGGCCCGTGTGGTGCGTGACCCCGGTTACGGGGCGACGCAGATCGCTACGGCGTGTCCTCGGCGTAGACCGGGAGGTACACGCCCTCGGCGACCTCGATCGCGCCGACGGGGGCGGCGAGGTCGAGGGTCACGGTGTCGAGGACCTCGGGCTCCCAGGCCGGCCCGGTCTCGCCGGGGTCGCCCTTGGTGCCCTTGATGTCGGTGGTGTCGCCGACGAGGATCACGTCCTCGCCACCGACCTTGCCGCGCCGGGCCCCGGGGGCCGCGGTGCCGACGATGCGCAGGATGCGCGCTCCGCGCTTGGCCATCGCTCAGTCCTCCTTCCCCGCGCGGGCGGCGCGGATCGCGTCGATGACCGCACCCTTGTTGGGCAGGTCCTCCGGCTCCTCGACACCGAGCTCGAGCGCGAGGAGGTCCAGCTCGTCGCGCTTGGTCGCCGGGTCGTCCTCCGGCAGCCGCGCCCCGGAGGCCGACGGCTCGTCGGGGCCCAGCGGGACGGGCCCGGGATCGGCGCCGACCTGGCGCCAGCCGGGCTTGCGCAGGAGGGTCTCCTCCAGCGCCGACCCGGCCGCGGCACCGAGCTCGCGGCCCTGCTCGTTGACGAAGACCGGCATCACGCCCCCTTGTCGACGAGGGCGCACCCGAGCGTCTCGGGCTCGATGACGTCGGTGCCCCACACGTTGAGGCCCTTCACGGCGTCGCCGAACTGCTTCTCCATCTCGTACGCCTTGATCTGCACGATCTGGTCGGCGTGCGTCGTGGCGTAGTTCCCGGCACCGAACAGCACCGCGTGGGAGTCGTAGGTCGCCCCGCCGGTCTTCGCGACCGTCGGGACCGCCGTCGTCATCAGCACGTCGAACCCGGCGATCCGCCCGATCAGACCGGTGCGCTGCGCCTCGGCGCCCGCCTGGATGAACTGCGGGTCCAGCAGCGCGGTGGACTCCAGGTCCGGCGGGATCACGAACCACCGGCCCTCGTCGGGCGCGTCGTTGTTGTTCAGCAGGCGCCGGAACTCGACCGCCAGCTCGTAGAGCGTGAAGTCGTCGCCGACGCCGTTGCCGACCGTGATCGGCAACGCGGAGGTGCCGAGGTCGCCACCGGAGATCCCGGCCCCGGCGATCATCACCGTCGCGACGGCCTCGTCGATGACGACGCCCATCGCGCGGCCGGCGCGCTGGGTCCACTGGTCGAACAGGCCCGGCTGGGTCTGGACGCGGTCGACGTCGTCGATGGCGACGTTGAAATACCGCATCGTGTCGATCGTCAGCGAGACCGTGCCGCCGTCGGGGCGCTCGGGCGCCGCGATGTCGGTGTTCTTGACGTAGGTCTTGACCGTGGGGGTCCCGACCTTCTGGATGTGGACGGTGTCGCCCTGCTGGGCGATCTCGCCCTGGTAGTCCCGGTTGATGACCGTGGGCTGGGCGTAGACGAGCCGCGAGTCCAGGTGCCGCCGGAAGCGGGCGGCCCAGAACTCCGGCACGAAGTCGGCGATCGACATGGGTGTCGTCTCCTCGTGGTGATTGGTGGGGTGTCGGAGCCGGTCCGTCCGCTCCTGGCGGCCGGTCGGCGGGGGTGCCGCCGCTACTTCGCGGCGGCCATCGCGGCCGCGGGGATCTCCCCGGCCTCGAACTTGCGGTTGAACTCCGCGGGGTCCGTCTTCGCGAGGCTCCGGGCCTGCTCAGCGGACATGACCTTCGTGTCGCCCTGCGGTCCTCCGGGGACCTTCGGGGCGGCAGGCTTGGGTGCCGGCAGACGCGCGGCGAGGACCTTGGCCTTGGCGGCCATCTCCTCCTCCGTGCCGTCCGGCAGAAACTCGGCGAGATCGGCGTCGAGCTGGTGCTCGTCGGCGACCTTGCGACGCAGCGCCTGGCGCTCCAGCTCGGCCGCGCGGGCCTCGGCCTTCTCACGGGCGGCCGTCTCGCGCTCCAGCTCCGACTTCTCGGCGTCGGCGCGGGCCTGCTGCTCGGCCTCGAGCTCGTCGGCACGCTTGGCGCGCGTGCGGTACTTCGCGTTCTCGCGCCGCAGCTCCTCGACGACCGACCGCGGGAACGTGTCCGGGGCGTCGCCCGGCGGATTGGCGGGCGGGTCCGCGGGCGGATCGACCGGCGGGTCGGCCGGTGCCGTGCCCGCGGGCGGGGCGGTACCGGCGGCGGGGTCGGGGTCGCCCTCGTTCAGCGGCACCCCGGACAGGGCGAGCTTGCGGGAGAGCGCCGGCCAGCGGTCGCGCTCCATCGTGGCGAGGGTGCGAATGAGCGTGAGCGGATCAGCCGTCACGGGCATGGGGTCGACCTCCAGGGTCGGCTCGAGGGAACGACCACGCGCCCGCAGGGCGGGCTACCGGGTCAGATCGGAAGGCAGCCGCGCGAAGCGGCCAGGGGGAAGGTCAGGTCCGGCGGCGGTCGCCGCGCTCGCGCAGACGACGACGGGTGTTGGCCGCGATGGTCCGCTCGTCGTCGGTCAACGGCCGCGGCGCCCGGTCGGGCTCAGCGTTGCGCACAAGGCGCAGCCCGGCGCTGCTGGCGAACCGGCGGGCTCGCGGGTCCTCGGGCTCTCCGGGGTAGCGACGATCAGGCATCGAATACGAACGTGGCGATCGCGAACACCGGGTCGGTGGTCGCATCGACCTCGTCTAGAACGATACGCCCGCCCCGGGGAAGCAGCAACTCGCGCTCGTCCGGGTCCTGCGAGACCGGCGCAACCCATGCCACGGGCGTCCCGGCCGGCACTCGGAGTTGGAGCAGCAATCCGCCGCCCTCGCCTGCGTAGCCCTCCGAGACCGCTGCGTCGAGCGAGACGGAGACGAACCCGTCGTCGTGCAACTCATCGCCAGGCCGAAGCGATGCAGGATCGGCGAGCCAATCCCCGACCCCGGCCAGCCCACGAAACGCGCCGAGGATCGGGCGATCGATCGGTGCCATCGCACGGTCCAGCTCGGCAACGAGCCCGGCTGCCTCATCCGTCAAGGGCTCACGGCCACGCAGCCCATGGTTGACCGGGTCCGCATGGCCAGGGGTCGAGTACCGCTCCAGCGCGGACGCGGCATCACCTGTCGGCGTGTGGTTCACCTCGAGGTAGCGCTCGGTCTCCGCAGCACCCACCAACGGGCGCACGCTCGGACGAGCGGCTTCGGCCAGGTGCCCCGTCGGCCGTTGGCTGAGCACATAGTCGGTGCGCTCCAAGCGGTCCTCGTCGATCTGCACGAAGTCCGTCAGCTCGGCCTTGCCGTCACGCAGCGCCTGGGCCGCGACCCGCCCACCGCGGCCACCGAAGGCCTGGTCCTGCTCCTCCTCCGACATCGCGTCGAAGAGCTCGCGACCGGTTGGCAGCGGGGCGGACGTCGCGGTCACCGGGACGGGGATGCAACGGCACCGGGTGTGGCGCAGCATCCGCCGGTCGGTGTGGACGCGGCCGTCGGCGAGCGCCAGGCACGCCGCGCACGCCGTCGGCTCGGCCAGACGGCGCCACCCGATCAGCTCCGGGTCCGCGGCGATCTGCTCGAACATCGCGTCACGGAACGCGTCGACGGTCGCATCGTGCGCGACCCGGCCCGCATGCACGGCGGTCAGGCGCTCGTAGTGCGCCTTCAGTCGCGGGTCGGACCACTCCTGCCGGCCGTTGACCTCGCGGTACGGGTCGATCCTGAGCTTGCGTGCCAGTTTCAGGGTGGCGTCGCGGGCCTGCAGGCGGCCGCGGTAGGCGCGCTGCTGGACGAGCATCCGGCGGGTCTCCACCGGCGTCCAGTCCTGCTTGCCCGAGTACGACGGTCGCATCCACCGGCCGTTGATGTCGATGACCTCCTCGCCGCGGGCGACGAGCTCACCGATCCGGTCGTTCAGCCATCGGGCGTCGGACTCCTCCAGCGACGCCAGCGGCGGGCCCGGCCGGCCGAGGACCTGCTCGACGAGACGCCCGGCGGCGTGGCGGGCCTGCACGACGGTTCCGCCTTGGTCGCCCTGCCACAGGATCGCGGCGAGCACCCCGCTCATGGCCGCGGTGCGCTTGGCGACACGGCGCGTGGCGGCCTGCTGGACCCGGTCGCCGAACCGCTCGACCTCGTCCATCGCCGCCGCGACCTCCCGCGGAACGCCGGCCATCAGGCAGTCGCGAACGCGGCAGTGCCGGCGCCCGCACCGCCGGCCAGGCCGTCCGGGTCACCTGCCGAGCCGTCAGGGAACCCCGACTCGACGGGCAGGCCGGACTCACCGGAGATCCCCAGCTCCATGCCGCGCAGAGACGCCTCGCGGCGCATCATCTCCAGCCACCGCTTGGCCAGCTGCGGCGAGGCACCGTAGAGCTCCCAGATCGCCTCGATCGGCAGGCCGAGCTGGCGGAGCTTCAGCAGCGCGTCGACGCGGGTGGCCTCCGACGCGGTCTCCGGGTCCTTCCAGACCGTCTCTGCGGCGATCGCCATCTCCTCGAGGTCCATGACCCGGAACGAGAGGCGCATCGTCTGCTCCCACGACTCGCCGCACCAGCGATGCTTGCGCCGGGCGCGGTAGACGAGCCCGTCCATCGCGGCCTTCAGCGCGTCCCCGCTGATGTTGACCATCGTGCCGAGGAGCTGCTGCGGCGGCGTGTTCGTCTTCGCCGCGATGTCCGTCCGAATCGTGTCGGCGACCTTCGTGTAGTTCGACAGGTCACCCGCGGAGAGCTCCTGGATCTGCGCGTCCGATTCGATCGCGAAGAGCCGGTTGATCCCGAACTCCGCCTGCGTGACCGGCTCGCCGTCCTCATCGGTCGGCACCTCGCCGCCGATGAGGATGCGCTGGCGGTACGCGGTGTACTCCGACGCCACGAGCATGTCGGCGAACGTCTTGTCGAGCGCGTCCTGCAGCTCCTCGACGGGCTCCAGGTCCGAGTGCCCTTCCAACCGTGCGTCGGGGTTGTTGAGGAACTCGACCAGCGGCACGGTCCCGAGCGGGTTGTCCTCCGCCTGCTCGATCTCCCAGTCCGTCGCCGGGGTTCCGCCGGTGCCGCCCAGCAGCGTCCACACCGTGTCGGGAGTGAAGAGCAACGCCCGCCACGTCCCCGTGAGGTCGCGCCAGCGCTTCAGGCCCGCGAGGATGCGCCGCCGGTCGCCCGGGTCGCGCATCACGATCGCCTGCAGCGGGTCCTCGACGGTGATCCGCGGGTCACCGTTCTCGTCGGGCCAGATCAGCGTGTACGCCCACCCGGTGACGACAAGGTCGGTGTGCAGGACCTCCGACATGAGGTCCATCTGGTTGGCCTGCCAGATGTCCCACGCGTCCTCGTCGGGCTCCGGGTCGGTCGCGTCGAGGCGGAACCCCTGGACCTCCATCCGGGACGTGACGGCCGAGACGACCATCGGCATCCAGTTGTTGCGCAGCGCGAACTTCTCGCCGAACGCCTCCGTCCACGCCTCGGTCGCGAACCGCTGCGGCTGCGTGCCCTCGAAGTACGAGCGGTGCCGCTCGATGATCGGCTGCCGGTCGAACAGCCGCTTGGACAGCTCCGCGGTCCACAGACGCGCGCGCTGCTCCGGCGTCTGCTCGTCAGGGTCGACGGGCAGCGGCTCGGGCTCCGGACGTGTGCCCGTGCGGTAGGGGATCAGGAAGGTCATCGGATGATGCGCAACTTGCGCTTGGGCTTCAGCGCGCCGGCGGTGATCGCGTCGCAGGCAGCGGTGTCGGCGAGGATCGCCGCCATCGCGACGTCGATCCGGTCCTCCGCCCGCTTGCCGGGCTTCTCCAGCTTCATCCCGGAGTGCGAGGTCACGACCTGGGCGTTGACCATGTGCCGATGCAGCTGCCGGCTGTACTCGGTCGCCTTGCCCTGGTGACCGACGAGCGTCATGCCGTGCTCGTCAACGGTCTGGCAGTCGGTGCGGAAGCGCTCAAGCGCCGCGGTCATCTTCGACCGCGCCGACGTCGGCCACGCCATCACGGCCGGGTCGCCGTAGTCCTCGTGCCACCGCTCGAGGTCGGTCTGCCAGAACGCCGGGTCGAAGTAGCCGCGCGCCACCGTGTAGCGGCGCATCGCGTCGGCGATCGCGTCGTTGACCTCGCCGCGCGGCACCTGCCAGTCCTCCGCCGCGAACGGGCGCTCCCAGACCGCCAGCGGCACCAGCAGCCGGTCCTCGAGGCGGCAGGCCACCAGCGCGGTGGCGTCCCACAGCACCGACCCATCGAACCCCAGCGCGATCAGGTCACGGCGCTTGAGCTTCGCCAACGGCCGCGCCAGTGACGCCCACCGGTCCCCGGGCATGTACTGCCGGTCGCCCTCCGCCCACACGCACGCGTGCAGCTGCAGGAACTCGGCCTTCGTCAGCTCCGGGTTGGCGGCCTGGCGCGTCAGGTACGCCTCGGTCACCCACGACGCCGGGTTCGCGGCCTTGATCGCCGCGACGTCCTTCGGGTCGGTCGTCCGGGCGGCGAAGTTGAAGACGAGCGTCTGGCCGACGTAGTTGCGGCTGATCGTCAGCGATCCGCGCCGCTCGACGTCGCCCTCGGCCTCGTTCCCGTCGACCAGCCGGCCGAGGATGCCGTCGGCCCGCTCGTGGCCCTCACCGGCGGTCGAGATCGTGAAGACCTGCGTCCGCTTCCGAGCGCCACCGCCGGTCGTCAGCGCGGCCCACACGCGACGCAGCCTTGGCGTGACCCACTGCGCGACCTCGTCGCAGATGACCAGCGACGGGTTGTAGCCGTGGAGCGTCTTCGGGTCGGTCGAGAGCCGAACGATCTTGCCGCGACCGTCCGCCCGCTCGATCTCGCCGATGTACGCCCGTACGACGAGCTCGTCCGACAGCTCCTCCGACTCGCGGATGAACGCCGCGCACGCGTCGAACAACCGGCCCGCCTGCTTGTCCGACGACGCCGCGAGGAGGATCTCGGGCTGGCCGTCGTCGTGCAGCAGCCGGTACAGCGCGTACGCGGCCAGCAGCGTCGTCTTGCCGTTCTTCCGCGGCAGGACGATGACGACCGACTGCCACAGGTACGCCAGGTCGTGCAGGACCGTCAGCGCCTCGTCGGCGATCTCCTGCTGCCAGTCCTCGGTGACGAGCGGCTGGCCGGCGAACTGGTCGATCGACTGGATGAGGTGCTCGCGGCACCACCACGCGAAGTGCGGGCCGCGCGTGCCGTTGACCTCCGGACGCTCGACCGCGGTCGCGGTCACTTCACCGCGCGCAGCGGCGTGACGGTCGGCGGCGGCACGCTACGCGGCTTCGTCGTCCCTCGCGGCCGGCCGCCCTTGCTCTTCTCCAGCCGCGCACCGGGCTCGATGCCCAGCGCCTTGGCGAAGTCCGCCGCGTGCTTCTCGGCCTTCAGCGCCGAGTCGACGAGCGGATCGGTGACCGGCTGACCCATCGAGCCCTTCGCCCGCAGCCGGGCCGGGTCGATGTCGTCCCAGCACGCCCGCGCGATCTCGACCGCCCGCACGTACCGCTCGATCGCCGACGCGTCGGAGGGGCGCAGCTCGCCCCGGTCCTTCAGCTCGTTGATGGTGCGGCGCCAGACGGATCGTGCGTACGGAGAGAGACCCTTCGGGCACGACGGCTCGTACGGGCGCTTCGCAGCCACAGGGACCTCCAGGGTCAAGGGCCGGCACCAGGCCGGCGTGGCATTCGAGGAGGCCCGATCGGTGGGGCGGCGCTCCAGGCGCCGGCCGCGACCGGGCCGAGGTGGCCGTCAACGCGACGACCGAAAAAACGGAAGACAGGGGTTCTTGTCCGAGATGACTACCCCGGGCGGTTCCACTCCCCCTGCTCGAGGGGGTCCTCCCCCGGGGGCCGCTGGCGGCGCCGTCGTCGGGCAGCTCAGCGCCGTGCGCCGGCCTGGCGGTCGGCGTCCCTGTGGCAGTCGGTGCAGAGCATGAGGGCGTCGGGTTGGACGATCGCTCCGCCCTGGGAGAGCGGTGCGGGGTGGTGCAGCTGCAGGGCGGTGGTGGCCTGACCGCAGGTCTCGCACCGTCCGTTGGCGCGTGCCGCTGCGGTGCGGCGTGCTGCGCGGTGGGCGGTGCGGCCGTGCCCGTTGAGCGCGGCGCTCGACGGCGAGCGTCGGGCCCACGGCTTGCGCTGGTGGGCGGGACACCTGCCGCCGGTGACTGCCGTGTTGGGGCAGCCAGCGGTCGAGCAGACCGACGGGGCGCGGGCCATCACGACCCGCCACAGAAACAAGAACGGCGCCCCGTCAGGAAGCGCCGAATCGAGCGAAGGCGCAGTTCGCCCGTCGGCAGAAGCGTCCCATGGACGACGGACGGATGCAAGTCAGGCCGCACGATCGGCGCTCCGAGCGGCGGCGATGATCGACGCGACGGTGCTCTTCCCGATGTCCAGGTCGGCGGCGATCGCCCTGACGGACCGGTCCGGATCGAGGCGGTGCGCCGCGAGCACAGCGTCGCGGAGGTCGCCTTCGATGGGCAGCGATTCGCCGGTCTGGCGGTGGCGGCCGTTCTTGCGTCGCACGCGGCGGATGACCTCGGCGGTGACGTAGCCAGCCCGGCTGGTCTCCAGCGCGGCGGCGTAGTGCGGGTCGAGTCCCTCGTACGTGGCGAGGATCCAGTCGGTGCGCTCGACGGAGGTGTCGGACGCGTCGAGGTCGTTCGGCGTCTGGTCGCTGCGGTGGGTTACTTGGCGCAGCGCCACGGCGGCCCGGAGGATGGCCTGTCGGTAGCGGAGCGGCTCGGGCTGGGGCTCGCCGGCATCGACCGCGGCGTAGTACGCCTCGAGGTCGGTGGTCGCGGCGACGGTCAGGCGTTCGCGCTGCTCGTCGGCGAGCGCGGGCTGGCCGTGCGGGGCGGCGGATCCGGGCTTGCCCGAGCTGACGCGGCCTCCGACCGGTGCGCCGCTGGCCTCGGAGGTCATCGTCATCCGGGTGACGAGCTGGTCGGCGAGCGCGTCGAGCTCGGGCCACCACATCGTCGGCAGCTCGCGGGCGATCTGCATCGGGTCGAACGTGTCGGTCATCGGTAGGTCTCCCGATCGACGGCCATGAGGAGCCGGGCGGCGGCGTGGACGAGGTGGCTGTGGCCGCTGTCGGGGTCGACGGTCTCGCCGGCCGTCCAGCGGAAGGCGTGCCGGAGCGCAGCGGCGAGGTGGTGGGTCGTCGGTCGTGCGGTCCAGCGGTCGCCGTGGCTGGTCTGCTCGTCGGCGAGGAGCTGGCTGACGGCGAGGATCGCTCTGGCGGGCAGCAGGGTCGGGTCGGGCTTGATCGGGCGGCGGTCGAGCGTGACGTCGAGGAGGTGAGGAATCACCGGGGCTCCGGGGTCGGGGTGGGTCGTCGGGGTCATGCGGCGGTCTGGGTCGGGACGGCCTGGGTGCCGGCGACGAGTTGCAGGTCGGTCAGGCCGCACCGGACGGCGGAGGCCTGCAGGAGCGGGCCGAACCGGCGGCGGGTCCACTCGGTGTTGGTGGGCGGGGAGCCGACGAGGAGCGTGCCGTCGGTGACCGAGACCGGGTGCAGCGCGGCGAGCCACGTCTGGTCTGCGGCGGAGATCCGGCTGAGGGCGTCGGCATGCACCTGCCGCCAGGCGTCGACCGCGGCGTTGCTCGGCGCCGGCAGGGCCGGTGCGGCCTGTGGCTTGGCGGGCCGTCCCGGACGGCGGCGAGGTCGGCCGCGCCGCGGCTCCTGGGCGGCCTGGGCCTGGCCGATGAGCGGCGGGTCGTCCTGCCGCAGGCCGTAGCCGAGGGCCTGCAGCGGCTTGGTCGAGGTCGACTCGCCGTCGGAGCGGTCGCGGCGCAGCTGGGCGCCGAGGGCCGGCCAGTCGATCGGTCGGGTCTCGGCGGCGAGGTGGCGGCGGATCAGCGCCGAGCGGGATCGGTCGACCTCGTCGGCGGTGAACCCGGCGTCGATGAGGGCGGCTCGGGCGGCCGGCCAGCACCCCGGCTCGTCGATCTGCTCGTCGTCGCGCGCGCCGCTGCTGCTGCAGAGTGGCGGTTCTAGTGGCGGTTCAGTGGATACGGGGGTGCCAGAGCGGCACCCATCCCCTGCCGGAGCGGCAGTCTGTCGGGGTGCCGCAGCGGCAGCCTGTCCGCCTGCCGCTGTGGCAGGCGGTCGGGTCTCGGCCCAGGTCGAGTAGCCGTCGGACTCGTGGACCGGGCGCATCTGGCCGCGGTCGTCGTCGGTGGGCGCCAGGACGTAGATCGAGGAGCGTTGCCGACCGGATGCGCGGCGCCGCTCGTGACGGCGGACGAGCCCGGCGTCCTCGAGGTCGGCGAGCGCGCGGCGGACGGTCCTCTCCCCCAGCTCGGTGACCTCCACGAGGTGCCGGACGGCGGGGTAGGCGACGCCATGCGCGTCGGCGGTGTCGGCGAGCACGAGGAGGACGGCCTTGCGGGCGGGGGTGCCGGTCGTCCGGGCGGCGGCCCAGGTCATCGCGACGTGGCTCACAGGCCCTCTCTCAGTCGTGCGTGGCCGGCCTCGGTGAGGAGGAGCCGGTCGTCGGGGGTGCTCCAGATGAGGCAGCGCTTGGCGAGTCCGCCGATCGTCGCGCGGGTCGCGCCGCGTCCAGCGGTGCCGGTGCGGTTGGCGGCGTGGAGCACGGTGTCGACCGTCGGGGCGATCGCGTCCTCGTCCGCGTTGCGGTCGAAGTCGTCGAGCACGCGCATCACGGCGCGCTGGGGCAGCGAGAGGCTCATGACGTGACCTCCTGATCGAGGTGGGTCGTGTCGGCGGCGCCGCCCGCCCGTGGCATGGGCACGGCGCCGGCGGGGATGAGCCAGACGGGGCGGTTCTTCCAGCGCCCCCGGCGGGCACCAGGGATTCGGCCGGCGGCGGACAGCTCGGTGACGTAGGCGCGGCTGAAGCCGAGGCGCTCGCCGGCCTGCTCGGCGGTCTCCCAGCCGTCGGGGGCCACGGGCCGCATGCGGCCCTGGCGGAACCCCTGGGGGCGGCGCTGGACGCCCGCACGGACGAGGCGCCGGCGGACCTCGCCCTCGGAGCATCCGAGCCGCCCGCCGACCTCTCGCGTCGTGAGCCCGGCGAGGTACAGACGGGCGGTGAGGTCGATCTCGGCCTCCGGGACGGTGGTGTTGCGACCCTGCGACCCGTTGAGCGGCAGTCCGGACTTGCGGCGCCACTTGTAGAACTGCTGGACGCCGAGCCCGAGGTCGGCCGCGATCCGGCGCGGCGGCCACCCGGCGTCGTACATCGTCAGGGCATGAAGGACCGTCCGCAGCGGCAGCTCGGTGTTGATCCGCGTGGCCGCCTCACGAACGTGCGGCGGGATCCGGAGCTCCGGAGTGCTCACGCGCCCACCGCCAGACCGGTCTCGTCGCGCAGCCACTGCAACGCGCACGTCGCCGCCGTCGTGAGCGTCTGCGCCGTCCGCGGGCCCGTGTCGATCGGGAACCGCTTGACGCGCATGTTCCCGGCCGGGCCGAGCTCCACCCCGTAGGCGAGCTTCGGCCGGCGATCGCGGCCCGCACCGGTCCAGGTGACCGCGAGCGATGTCCAGACCTCCACCCCGTGCCGGCGGCGCAGGATCTGACAGTGCTCATCGAGGAGCGTGATCGCGTCGAGGTAGCTCACGACGTGACCTCCTCGATCAGTCGATGCCCGGCGATCCGGCCGCTGCTGATGAGGACGGAGCTCGTGACGCGGTGGCCGCGGACGTCGCGTCCCTCGAGGGACGCGCTGTGCTCTCGGACCGCGGTCACGGTGCGGTGTTGCCGCACGCCGCGCTGACGGTCGGACTTGTCGTTCGACGCCCAGACCTGGCCGACCTGGACGCTCACGCCGCACCGTCCTTCCGGGCGGCGATCTCGGCTTCCCATTCGGCGCGCTTGGTGGCGTACGCCTGCCAAGCCGGCGACTCGAGGTCGGGGTCGTGGTCGACCTCGAACCGGTGGATCCGGCCGCCGCGGAGGTAGACGGTGAGGATGTAGGCATGGCCGCTCTCCGTGAGCGACGGGATCTCCACGCCCTGCGAATGCGTCGTGTGCGGCGCGTCGCGGACGAGCTGCCCGAGGACCCGGAACAGCGTCTTGGTCTCGTCGGGCGAGAGGGCGGCGGGCCGCAGCGCCCGGCGGATGTCGGAGGCGACGCTCACCGGTCGACCCACCGGGCGGGAGCCGCGACGACTACGCGGGGCTGGCTCTTCGGGCCGGCCTTGACCGTGACGTGCTCGGCGACGCGCGTTGCGGTGGGCGAGCTCTGGTCGTCGACGGCCTCGGCCCCCGTTGGGACGTCACGGTCGATCGTGACCTCAACGCGGACGTCCTGGCCGTCGACGGGGACGGTGAGCTCGGCGACGAGACGGCCGAGGTCCTGCGTGCGGGCGACGTTGAGGAGCCCGACGGCGACGTCCCGCAGGACGCTCTCGTCGGGCACGGGCTTGCGGCGGGTCATCGGGTCTCCTGGGCGTCGTCGGTGGTCCGGGTGGCCCCGAGCGGGCGGCCGTCGAGGTGGTTGAGGAGGACGTCGCGGGCGGCGGCCGGGTCGCCCGCGGTCAGCTCGCCGAGGGCGAGGTCGATCGCGTCGCGTGTCTGGCGGCGCAGGAGGGCGTGCGCGTCGCGGAGGTCCTGGACCGCACGGCGGTCGCCGTCGGCGCGGTCGAGGAGCCGGCCGTAGCCGACGACGTCGAGCATGGAGTGCGCGCGTGCCACGACTCTCCAACGGTGCGGCTCCCGCTCAACGTCGCTGGCCCGGACGCAGACCCAGGCCCGGCCTTCGCGCTCGTTGCGGAGGTGGTCAGCGAGTCGGTCGACGGCCTGGTCGAGCGTGGCGGGAGGGCTGACCTCCCCAGCAGGTGTGAAGGGGTCAGCGCTGCTCTCGGGGGCCGCCGTAGGGGCCGTGTCGGCGGCGGGCGACGGGGGCGTTGCGGTGGGTCCGGTTGGGGTCTCCGGCCCGCGGTTCGGGTGGTCCGGGAGGCGTTCGGCCGGTTCGGCGCCGTCCTCTTGATTCGGCTGATTTGCAGGCGTTTCGTTGCCGGTCGGTGGCCGCCTCTCGTGCCCCTTGTCCCCTACCGAGCCCTCGTAATGAAGGGGTCAGCGGTTCGAGTCCGCTCGGAGGCTTTATCGATAGGTGCAGGGCAGATAGCGTCCTCGGTGGCCATCACGGTCCCGGGGACGCGGTCGTTTTGCGTCCCACTTGCGTCCGTGCGCCCACCAGCGATCGTGGCCGGGGTCGTCGTCGGGGCCGGCTGCAAGCGCCGGTGCACGCCATCCGCCGGCCGACCTAGCGTCGGACGGGTGCTGCGTGAGGTTCCACAGGCCCGGTTCGTCCGACGCGTGACGCTGCTCGGGCGGCGCTGCGCGCTCTACCTCGACGATCGGCACGGTCCCGTCGCGGTGTGGGGCTCCAGGGCCTTCCGCCGGATCGAGGCCGTCCAGGACCGCACGCCGGTGGCGTTGGTCGACGACGGTCCACGCCGCTGGTGGCTCTACGCCGACCGCGTCTGGCGGGAGGACTACGACCTCGACGCCGACGACGTCCGCGCGCTCGTCGGTGATCGACAGCGTCGGCGCCGCCGACGCATCGCCCACGCACACGCGAGCCTCGCTCACGACGAAGCGCACGACCACCGAACCCGCGCCGCGGCCACCGACCGCCGCCGAGGCCGAACGGACGGAGTCCACCCCCCGTACGGACCACCGGGTGAGCCGACCGGCCGAGCACGACGCCGATCCATCCCCACCGAGGTCCGCCGCGCGGTGTGGGAACGCGACGGTGGCCGGTGCGTCGCATGCGGCACCGATTTCGAGCTGCAGTTCGACCACGTCATCCCGTTCGCCGCCGGCGGAGGGGACACCGTCGAGAACCTGCAGGTGCTCTGCGGCCCGTGCAACCGCGCCAAGGGCGCCACCGTCGGCTGACCGTCGCGGCACCCGGTCGCACCACCACCGAACCGCCGCCGCAGGGTTGCCACTGCCCGTCACCGGCAGGACGCGGCCGGATCACCGCCGCGACGCCGGGACGCCACGCCGGGTTGTGGCGTACCGGCCGCGGTTGTGCGTCAGTCGGGCGCCGGTGCGTCAGCGGCAGGCGCCAGGCGCGCCGTTGGGGCTCGGTGGCTCGCCGGTCGTCGGGGTGATCCGCACCGTGGTGGTCCGCTTCGCACCGTCCGGCACCCGCATGCTCAACAACGCCACCCGAACGGTGTGCGGGCTGGTCGGCACCGGATCGACCGTCGCCAGGCGCAACCGGGCGCCGCGCGGGATCGAGCACAGGTCGACCGCGTACCCGCCGGACGCCGACGACACCACGAGGCCCACCGCCCCCACCGCGGACACCGACCGCTCCGTCAACGGCTCCCGGCGCCCACTGCGCCGAACGACCGACAGCACCGCACCCTCGCCCCAGGCCGGGAACCGCACCGTCGCCGTCGCCGTGCGCCGAGCCTCGACGCTCCGCCGGACGACGATGAACGCGCGGTGGAACCGCTGGTGCACCGCCACCGACCCGGCGGAGTTCCGGACGCTCGAACGCACCCGGAGCGCCCCCGTGAACGTGTCACGCACGTTCGAGCGGCCCTTGCCGGCATCGACGCGCACGCTCGTCCGGCCACGACGGACCGTCGAACGGCCCGGCTGCGTGTCCAGCAGCGTCTCGCCACGGCGCACCAGGTCGAGCCCGAACGCCGAGCGGCCCTTGCCACCGAGTCCGGACACCGGCATGCCGTCCGCGTTGAGCAGCCGCGCGAGCTCGACACCGCCGTAGTCGTCGGTCGGATGCCGGACGAGCACGCCGGTCGAGTACGCGGGCGTCGAGACGGCCAGCCGGCCCGCGCCGTTGTCGCGCGCGAACCACGCCGGTGGCCGCTCCGGCGCCGGCGCACCGGCTCGCAGTTGCGCCACGCGGGTCGCGTGCGCCTGCACCCGGGTGGCGGTGAAGACCGGATCGTTGCTCTCCGACCGGTCGCGCCCCGCGACACCCCAGAGCTGGCTCGGGAGCCGGCCGTCGGGATACAGCGCGGCCCACCGTTCGTACGTCCGCAGTCCCGCGTCGGCGACCGACGCCGCCCACGCCGGCTGGCCCCCGACCGCCGAGAGCCGGCCCGCCGAGATCAACGTCTCGAGGCCCTGCTGCGCGAACGCCCAGTACCGCGCCAACCACCAACGCCGGGTGCCGAGGCTCGTGTCCCAGTTCAACGTGCCGGCGTGCGTCCAGTCCCCGAGCATCACCCGCCGGGACCAGTCGCGCAGCCGCTTCTCCTGCGCGGTCGACAGCGGTCTCATCCCCGCTTGCACGGCCATGTCGTAATGCCGCAGGCCGGAGAGGACGAGATTCTCGTACTCGGCCGTCGAGAGCAGCGGCGCCCCGATCGCATCGGCCTTGCGCTGGGCGTACAGCAGGCCCAGCCCCGGATTGAGGAACGGGGTGCGCGCCGGATCGAGCGCGATCCGCGATCCGCGGACGAACCGCGACAGCTGACGCCGGTAGTCGTCGAGGAACGTCCGGTCGCCGGTCACCCGGTACGCGGCGGCATCGAGGTCGGCGTGCCAGTTCCACTGGGTCAGGAACTGCGACGGGTACCGGAAGAACGGCGATGCCGCGACCGCCGAGATCGAGCCCGCGATCCGCTCCCGCAACGTAGCCGACAGCCCGACCACGTCGCGGGCGTCCCACGCGGCCACGAGCGCCTCGACGACCTGCGCGTCGATCGCGACGTGCTGCCGCCCCGGCCGACGCGTCGACGATGTCCAACCGGGGCTGTGCCCATGGGTGCCGGTCGGCGCGGCGATCGGTGGCGCGATGAACGCCGGGCCACGGGTCAGCAGGTCGACGAGCGCGATCACCCGGTCGTCGCGCCGCGTCGCGCCTGCGTGACCGGCGAGCGCCGCGGTCGCGTGGACCTGGAGCATGTTCGCGTCCAGGCGCACGTCCTCGGTCCCGTCGACCTGGTTGTACCCGCCGTGCGCGGCATCCCAGTAGGGCTCGGCGTCGGCCTGTCGACGGTCCGCGAACGCCCACAGCTCGGCGACGCTCATCGGCGCGACCTCGTCGGGAAGCGGCACGCTGATCGGCGACGTCCGCCGATCGGATCCCGAGCCGGACCGCTCGGCGGACGTCCTCGCCTTGACGGACCCGGTCACCTTGGGGGGCGTCTTCGCCGTGGCGGACCCGGTCACCCGGGCGTACGTGTGCGCCTCTCCCGGCCTCAGCGGCGCGACGGACCCGCCCGAGACGGCATCGCCGGAGGCCGCGGCCGGCGCTCCCGCCGGGAGGGCCGCGACCCCCGCCGCGGCCGTCGCGAGGACGACCGCAACCATCGCTGTCGCCCTCGCCACCCGCGGCGGGCGCCGACCGACCGTCGACGGGGGCGTCCGATCCGCGGCGGTCGCCGTCGAGCCCGACGCCGTCGCGTCCGGGCCCGCCACCCGCGGTCGACCGTCCACGGGCATCGCACGGCCGCGCGCCCGCCCCGGCGGTGAGCGCGTCCCCGTGAGCATCGCGGCGACGCTAGCAGCGGGTCCGGCGTCGCCGAGCCGGTTCCGTCGTCGCAGCAGACGCGACCATGGGTCCGGCCCGTCGTCGCCGCGGGCCCGCGACCACCGATCCGGGCCCGTCGGCGGCCCGTCGGAGCCGACACCGACGAGATCGCTGTGCCGCACCGAGCGCCCCGCCGCACGCCGTCCACCACGGGCCGGACGACCGGCCGATCGGCGGAGGATCCCACGAGAGGGACCGGATGCGGTTCCATTCCCTCCATGAGCGCGAGCACCCCCACCCCTGCCGGGCCGCTGGTGGCCGTCGTCACCGGGGCGTCCAGCGGCCTGGGTGAGGCGACCGCCCGGCGCCTCGCCCGCGAGCCGCAGGCGCGACTGGTCCTCGTCGCGCGGCGCGAGGAGCGGCTGCGTGCCCTCGCGGCCGAGCTCGAGGGCACCGGCGCCACCGTCACCTGGGTCGCCGCCGACCTCACCGACGACACCGCCCCCACCCGCGTCCGCGACCACGTACGCGCCGAGCACGGCGCACCGACGCTGCTCGTCAACAACGCCGGGGCCGGTTTCCGCGCGCGGTTCGGCAGCGAGCGCAACGGGGGCGCCGCCAACCACGACAAGACGTTCGCGCTGAACTACTTCGCCGTCCTGCGCCTGACCGAGGCGCTGCTGCCCGACCTGCGCGCCGCCGCACCCAGCGCGATCGTCAACGTCGCCAGCGTCGCCGCCCACGTGGCGCGGCCGGGTGCCGGCGCCTACTCGGCGAGCAAGGCCGCGCTGGCCGCGTGGTCGGAGGCGCTCCGCGCCGAGGAGGCCCCGTACGGCGTGCACGTCGGCACCGTCAAGCCGGGGTTCTTCCCGACGGAGGGCTTCCCCGCCACCGAGCTGAAGGCCAAGCGGCTGACCCGCATGGCCCTCGGCGATCAGGACGAGGTGGCCGAGGCGATCGTCCAGTGCGGCCTGGGCGGCAAGGACGAGCGGATCACGCCACGGTTCTACAACGCCGCGATCGTGCTGCAGGGCGTGCTCCCCCAGGTCATCCGCAAGGCGGTCGGATCGGACCGGGCACAGGTCCTCGCGACCAAGACGGTCTCGGACGAGTAGGCGCCGTCGCACCCGATGCGGCACACCGGACCGAACGACCCGTCGCCCGTGACGACGACCACGCCACGTCCGTCGTGGCGCCGGGCGGCACCGCCCCGCGCCCGGCCGGTCGTCGCCCCATGACCCGACGTCCCCCACGCCCGACCGACCGTGCGCCGCTCGCCTCGGGGTGGGTCGGCGACGCGTTCGTCGACGAGCGCGGGCCGGTCCCGTACCTGGCGGTGCGCACGCTCCGCGGGGCCCCGCCCGCGCGCCTCGCCGTGCACCCGGTCGAGAGCGACCGGGCGCTGCCGATCCACCGCCTGCCGTTCGACCGCGACGGCGTGGCGGTCCTCGACGCGCTGCCCGGCCTCACGGTCGACATCCCGGTGATGCTCGCCGCGGCGGAGCTGCGTACCGGACGGCGTCCCGCCGCGGCGACGATCCGCGCCGGCAGCGACGAGCGCGGGGAGCCGCGCCTGGAGCTGCTGCCAGGGTGGAGCGCGGCCGCGCACGCCCGGTTCGCGGCGATGCCCGAGGCCGCCTCGTTGGAGGAGGGCCACCGCGCCGGCCATCGGTCCGGCGACGCACCGGCCGATCCCGACACGCGCCTGGCCGCCCCGGCCGACCCGTCGCTCGTCCCCCACCTGGACGGGCTGCTCCGCGACCACCCGACGATCAGCCTGACCTCCGCCGCGCGCGAGCGGATCGACACGCTGCGTGCGGTCCACGCCGAGCGGGACGACCTGATCCGGCTCTCGGCCGCGTCGACCGCCGGTCCGCTGCGCCGCACCCGTGCCGGGG
>JBFWKS010000003.1:0-50412 GCA_050252545.1 Solirubrobacteraceae bacterium | reverse complement strand
ATCGGTCGCCTCCCGGCGATCGGGCGGTGATCAGGCCTTGGCCGCGGCCTTGCCCGCCTTCTCACGCTTGAGCGCGTTCTTGGCGATGAACTTCTCGGTGTCCTGACGCGCGATGTCGTCGGGCCGCTGGTTGTGCGGCGACTTCATGAGGTACGACGACGGGCCGTCGAGCTGACCGGCGACGCCGTTGTTCAGGCCGAGCTTGACCAGGCGCGCCGCGTCGATGATGACGCCGGCGGAGTTCGGCGAGTCCCAGACCTCGAGCTTGAGCTCGACGTTCAGCGGCACCTCACCGAAGGCCTTGCCCTCCAGGCGGATGTGCGCCCACTTGCGGTCCGTCAGCCACGGCACGTAGTCCGACGGGCCGACGTGGACGTCGTCGGGCTTCATCTCGAGGCCGGCGACCGAGGTCACGGCGTTCGTCTTCGAGATCTTCTTCGACTCGAGGCGCTCGCGCTCGAGCATGTTGAAGAAGTCCATGTTGCCGCCGACGTTCAGCTGCGAGGTGTGCGTCATCTTGACGCCACGCTCGTGGAACAGACGGGCGAGCGTGCGGTGCACGATCGTGGCGCCGACCTGCGACTTGATGTCGTCGCCGATGATCGGGAGGCCCTTCTCCTCGAACCGCTTGTCCCAGTAGTCCTCGCGGGCGATGAAGACCGGGATGCAGTTGACGAAGCCGCAGCCGGCCTCGAGAACCTGCTCCACGTACCACTTGGTGGCCTGCTCGGAGCCGACCGGCAGGTAGGAGACGACGACGTCGGTCTTCGTCTCGCGGAGGATCTTGACGATGTCGGCCGTCTCGCCCTTGGCCTTCGTGATCTTCTGCTTGAGGTACTTGCCCAGGCCGTCGTGCGTCATGCCGCGGTGGACGGGGACGCCCATGTGCGGGACGTCGGCGAACTTGATCGTGTCGTTGGGATCGGCCCAGATCGCCTCGGACAGGTCCTTGCCGACCTTCGTCTCGTTGATGTCGAACGCGGCGGTGAACTCGATGTCCCGGACGTGGTAGCCGCCCAGGTCGACGTGCATCAGGCCGGGAACGGACGCGTTGGCGTCGGCGTCCTTGTAGAAGTGGCAGCCCTGGACGAAGGAGTTGGCGCAGTTGCCGACGCCGATGATGGCCACGCGCACCTTGTCGCGCTGGTAGCGGCCTTCGCCGTTCTGGGCGTCTGCAGCGGTGCCGTTGGGGGTGCTCGTGCTCACGGTGGTTCTCGAAGTCCTCGTCTCGGGGGAGCCGACGGCTGCGAGCGCGCCGGCGCGGACGGTCCGGAGATTCGCCTCCCGGGCCGTCCGTGAAGTTCCTGAGCGAGGAACCCCGCGGGCGGGGGGTGGTTACAAACCGGGCCGCTGTGCGGGATGCGGTGTCACGAGGGCCCGGGCCCCCGCGACACGATCCCCGCGATGGTGGCAGGTCCGCGCGCGCGAGGACCTGCCGGCCTACTTGAACGGGCCGAGGTAGCTGAGGTACAGCGCCCCGTTGCCGCACGTGAACGCGATGTAGTTCCAGGTGTGGCTGACCTGCAGGTCGGTCACGTCGCCGGACCCGACGGGGCAGACGGTCTGGGCGAGCCGGATGTCCTTCTGGTTCGTGAGCCAGCCGTACACGAACGGCCCGTCGCTGAAGAGGACCTGCGGACCGCCGGTGGCGGTGGCGGGGTTGCGCCCGGCGAAGCCACGGTCGGTGCGGACCTTGCGGCCGCCCTTGTAGTCGATCTTCTTCGTCCGCTTGTTGTACTTCGTGCCGACGTAGGCGTTGTACACGCGGCCGCCGTGCTCGTACGTCACGTAACGGACCTCGCCGAACGGCCGGCGCTTGCTCCAGAACGCGCCGCCGTCGACGGAGGAGTGGGTGCCGCGGGCGATCTTGCGCGGCTTGCCCTTGCGGGTGTTGCCGGCCCAGACCCAGCCGTCCTTCTCGAAGCTGTAGCCGATCCCCGTGTAGGTCATGTCGGGCCGGGTCACGCCGCCCTTGGCGAGGCGCTTGGGCTTGCCGACCCTCTTGCTGCCGCTCTTCCACTTCGACCCGTCGAGGAACCACAGGTCCCCGCCGTCGACCCACATCAGCGCCGGCTCCTCGCCGCGCATCGCGCGCTGGCCGGCGATCGCGACCACCGACGCGCCCTCCTTGGACCGCGACGGGATCCGGGTCATCGTCGATCCGGACGTGCTGCGGACGAAGACGTCGGGCCGGCCGTTGGTGTCGCCGGAGACGAGGTTGGACGCGGCCGACACGAACGCGATCCGGTGGGCCTTCTGGCTCTGGCTGCCGGGCAGGCGGGCGCTCCACGAGTCGCCGTTGGCGGGCGCGCCACCCTGCCCGCGGCTCACGAGCTTGGTGCTCCCGATCTCCCACGGCGAGCCTTCGCTGTGGCGCGCGCGGGTGCGTTCGACGAGGTAGACGTTGCGCTGGCCGGTGGTCTGCGGCCCGGGCAGGATGTTCGTCGCCGCCGACGTGTAGCTCATGAACTGCGCGTTGCGCTGATCCCAGCTGATGTCGGGATCGAGTGCCGGGGCGTTGGGCAGCGTGCCCTGCGGGGTGCGCGCCAGCAGCTCGGTGTAGAGCGGCTCGCGGGCCTTGCCGCGGACCTGCTGGATGCCGCCCTGTCCGTCGGACTTGCGCCAGTGGTTGTTCTTCTTGCCCGACGGAGCGGGGTAGGAGAACTGGTTGCCGGATACGAGCGAGCCGGGCACCATGCCGGCCGCGACCGCATCGGCGTGGTAGAAGGACCAGGGGGTCGGCTTGCCCTTGACGGGCGTGGCGGCGGCGGGGCCGGCGAGGGCCAGGGCACCGAGGGCGGTGGCGACGACCACCGATGCACGGGCGTGACGTCGAATCGTTGAGCAGGGGGCGGGGGGAGCCTCGTGGGGCGGAGCCATCTGGCGACGGTAGCGCGCGACGGCCCGCGGTGCGGCAGGCCGGCCCGTCGCGGGCGAGTGCGCCGCGGCCGGACCGGGCGTCGCGCTGCGCGCCGGACCGGACGCGTCGGACCGGGGCGGGGCGGCCGGGCGGCGCGCGGCGCCCGGCCCGGGGCGCGGCTCGGGCGGTGGCGGACCGGATCGCGCAGGCGGTCGGCGCGGGCGGGCGCGGCGTCGTCAGTGGATGTAGACCGACCCGAGGAAGAGCGCCAGCCACGCCAGCCCGATCAGGCGCAGACCAGGGTCGCGGACGACGAGCTCCTCGGGCGCGCCGCCCTTGCCCTGGTCGACGAGCAGCGCGTAGCGCATGATCCCCAGCACGAACGGCACGATCGACAGGCCCCACCACGGCACGTCGCTCGTCTTGGGGTGCTCGAACGCCCACAGGCAGTAGGTCAGGATCGTGACCGCCGCGGCCATCGTCACGACGAACTGCAGGTATTGCAGCGTGTACTGCTCCAGTGCCTTGCGGGTGGAGCCGTCGCCGACGTGCAGCAGCTCGCCGTGGCGCTTGCCGGCGACCATGAACAGCGAGCCGAAGCACGTCACCGCCAGGAACCAGTTGGACAGCGCGATGTCGACGGCCACGCCACCGGAGATCGCCCGTACGACGAACCCGCTGGCCACGATCACGATGTCGAGCACCGCGGTGTGCTTCAGGCGGAAGGTGTAGGCGATCGTCAACGCCTTGTAGCCGGTGAGCAGCAGGCCGAGCTTCCACGAGATCGCGTAGGCGAGGCCCAGGCCGCCGAGCAGCAGCACGACGACCGCGACGATCGCGACCGGGATCCCGACCACGCCGGACGCGATCGGACGGTTGCGCTTGGTCGGGTGGCGCCGGTCGGCCTCGACGTCACCGACGTCGTTGAGGATGTACGTCGCGCTCGAGACGAGGCAGAAGGCGACGAACGTCAGGATCGCGGAGACGATGACGTCGGAGTCGTTGAGCGCGGCGCCGGCCGCCGGCGCCGCGAACACGAGGACGTTCTTGATCCACTGCTTGGGCCGGGCGGCCCGCATCAGACCGGCGGCGAGCGATCCGGTCGGCCCGTCGGGGGCGGGCGCGTCGGACCCGGACGCGAGGGCTTCGGCGGGCACGTCGGTGGAGTCTGCCGGATTCGGCGGGCGTCGTGAGGCCGGTCGCGGTCGGGACCGGACGTTCGCGTACCCTCCTCGTCGGCCCATGACGACGTCCTCCCCGAACCCGCCCGCCGATCGCACCCGGTTCCAGCAGTGGCTCGTCGACCTGCCGCTGACGCCCAACGCGATCTCGATGGCCGGCCTGCTCGGCAACGTCGTCGCCGCCGTCCTGATCTGGCAGGAGCACTTCTTCCTGGCCGGCGTGGCGTTCATCCTCGGGTCGGTCATGGACACGCTCGACGGCCGCTACTCGCGGATGTCGGGCAAGGGCACGACCTTCGGTGCGTTCCTCGACTCCACGCTCGACCGGATCGAGGAGGGCATCGTCCTGTCGGCGATCGTCCTCGTCTTCGCCAAGCACGCCGACGACGTCAACGCGATGCTCGCCTCGCTGGCGGCCGTGACGTCGCTGTTGGTGTCCTACACCCGGGCGCGGGCCGAGGGCCTGGGCCTGGACGGCAAGGCCGGCATCGGCAGCCGCGCGGTCCGCGTCGTGATCCTGTCGATCGGCCTGGTCCTCGGCTCGGAGGAGCTCATCGACGGCGTCGACCTGCTGCCCGCGTCGATCTGGGTCCTCGCCGCCCTCGGCACGTTCACCACCCTGCAGCGCATGTGGCACGTGCGGCGCCAGCTCGTGGCGGCCGACCGCGAGCGCGAGGACTGACCCGCCGACCGCCGCCGACCGCCGCCGACCGCCGCCGACCGCCGCGGGGCGGGGCGAGGCGGGCGTGGTCCAGGCGGAGAGCGGCGTGGCTGCCGGCTGCGCGGACGGACAGCGGGTCGGCCGACCGTCGTGGGGCGACGGTGAAACGACCCGCTGTGACGGCCGGGCGGTCCCGGGCGGTCGTCCCCGGACAGCGGTTCGGTTGACCGTCGTGGGGCGACGGTGAAACGACCCGCTGTCGGGCCGAGCCTCAGGCGCGTTCGATGTGCGCCAGCCAATCGTTGACCTGCTGCACGGGGCCTTCGCTTTCGGACGCAACAGGCTGAGCGCCTGCGCGAGATTGGCCGGTTCAGGCTCCGGCATCGCGCGCCTCCAGTAGGCGCGTCAGCCGTTCTCGCTCGGGGGCCCGCAGCCGGCTCGTGCGGCCGGAACGGTCGAGGGCCTGTCGGATCAGGTAGGTCGGCACACCGGACGAGATGCATTGGCTGATCGCGGCGGGTACGTCCACCGTGCGCATCCCCTGCCACCACGTGACCCGACGTGGGTCCACATCGTCGTGGTGGATGACGTAGTGCTCGCCGCCGGCTCGACGAATGCGCCTGGACCGGGCCACCGTGACGTGGATGAGGTCGGGGTTGATGTCGCTGATGTCCCACGCGGCCAGTGCGGTGTCGTGACTCAGGCACGCCTCGGGTGCGCCGGTCCACAGGAGGGCGAGGCGGTGCTGGTCGAACTCCGTCGCCGCGACCTGCGGTACCCGGTAGACGCCGTGCGCGACCCGCTCGAGCCGGGTGCGGGCGACCATCGTCGACAGCTCGGCGTGGGAGACGCCCTCCTTCACGGCCTGTGCGGTCGTGACGAGCCCGTGCTGGTCCAGCGCGACCTCGCGCAACCGCTCGAGCTTCGTCACGGCAGCCACGCCAAAACCTTAACAAGATGTGAGGCTTTTGACGGATGTAGGCGAGGTGGGTGCCGGGGAGAGCGGGTCGGCTGACCATCGCGGAACGACGGTGGAACGACCCGCTCTACGGTGGGGCCGGCCAGGGCGCCCCGCCTGCCGAGCTCCTCGTGGCCGTGGCGCGCGGCAGCCGTTCGGCTGGGGACGACGGGCCACGAGCTTCCGTCCGCTGCCGCGGAGAGACTCGTGCGATGCATCGAACGCGAGCCGTCGTTCCCGTGCCGTCCCACGACGCCGTTCGAGGACCTCGCGGCGTTGGTGGCCCGTTGGAGCACGAGGAGTTCGCCGGCGCTTGTGTCGGGGCGGCGTCGTGAGCCTGCCGAGTTGGGAGGCTTTCATGGTCCCGGCGCTACGAGTGCTTGAGGACGGGCAGGAGCGTGGCCTGAGGGTGCTGCGCGATGAGGTTGCGGAGCAGGCCCAACTCACTCCCGCCCAACTCGAGATCACGCTGCCGTCAGGCCAGTCGGCGGCAGCCAACCGGATCGGGTGGGCGGTGTCGTATCTCACCCGTGTCGATGCGCTCGAGCGACCGCGTCGAGGGCATTACCTGATCGCGCCGACGGGGCGGCGCCTCCTCGCCGAACATCCTGGCGGCATGAACGAGGCAGTCATCCGGGCGATCGCCAAGCCGGGCGACGAATGGTGGGCCGCGCGACGCGCGAGCGGAGGGCCGTCGTCGGACGACGAAACGCTGGTGGCCAGCGGTGACTCGGTGGATCCCACGGAGCAGGTAGAGCGCGGCATCGCTCGCATCCATGGCGACGTCGCAGTCCAGTTGCTCGAGCGACTGCTCGGGAACGACCCGACGTTCTTCGAGGAGGCCGTCGTCGAGCTGCTCGTCGCGATGGGTTACGGAGGTGCGGAGAAGCGCGTCACCGTCACCAAGAAGTCCGGTGACGAAGGAGTCGACGGCATCATCGATCAGGATGCGCTCGGTCTCAACCGGGTGTACGTGCAGGCCAAGCGCTACGCGCCGGAGCGCGCCATCGGACGTCCGGACCTACAAGGCTTCGTCGGGGCGCTGAGCGGCAAGGCCGACGGGGGAGTGTTCATCACCACCGCCCGATTCTCGAAGGAGGCGAGCGCCTACGCGGACTCCGTGCCGGCCCGCTTGATCCTCATCGACGGGACGCGTCTGACCGCGCTCATGATCCGCTACGAGGTCGGGGTGCAGGTTCGCCGGACCTACAAGACGGTCGAGATCGACGAGGACTTCTTCGCGTGAGTCGGACCGGTTGACCGACTGCGGGCGGTGGCATCGGCGCGGTGGTCCCCGCCCGCCTCAGGTCCCGGGCTTCGCCACCCGCGGGGTGCAGTCGCGCAGCTGGTAGACGCGCATCGCGCCGCCGGGGCGCTCGTAGCGGCGGGGCAGGAAGTTGAACGCCAGGTCGTACTGGAAGTAGTGCGCGTCGACGGCCCCGCGGTCGGTCGCGTCGATCGCAAACCGCAGGTCGGACTGGCGCTCCAGGGCGCGGTAGTAGCGGATCGCCTGCGGCACCCGGTGGGGGTTGTTGAACGACCGTCCGGACTGCAGCGCGCCGGACACGACCCAGCACGCGCCCTTCTCGCGGTAGAAGTCGAGCAGCTCGGGGAAGAGCGTGAACCCGTAGTTGGCGAAGTCCGCCGGCCGTCGGATCTGGCCACGACGCTCCGGGTACTTGGCGATCAGGGCCTTCTTGTCCTCGCCGGTCCGCACCAGTCGCGACCAGCGGTAGCCCTCGTGCGAGCGCGGGTCGGGCAGGCGCGCCCCGTCGGCGTACCACTCCTTGGGCATCATCGGCTCGACGACGAGGGTCGTCCCCGGCGGGACGTTGTCGACCATCCACGCCCGCGCGGTGCTTCGCGTGTCCTCCTCGGCGAGGACGCCGTTGTTGTGGACGACGTTGACGACGCCCTGGGCGAGCAGGATCGCGGCCGCCACGACGCCGAGCGCGACGCGAAGCCCGCCCCGTACCCGGACGCGGTCCAGCAGCCAGGTGGCCAGCCAGACCGCGCCGACCGCGGCGATGAGCGCCAGCAGCGGGTAGACCGGCATCGCGTAGCGGGCGAAGTACCGCCCCTGCGATCCCACGTAGAGCAGGAAGATCAGCGGGGCGGGCAGCAGGATCAGCGCCTGCCAGCGGGTGGCGATCAGCATTCGCACGCCGCCGACGAACGCCAGCGCCAGCGGCAACAGGCCGAAGCCCCACCCGAGCGACCACGCGTAGTACCGGTACCCGGACGACTGCGTCTCGCCGAGCAGCAGACCGCCCTTGGTGTAGTTGGACAGGTGCTCGACCTGGTCCAGGAAGAACCCGGGCCGCAGGAACGCGTACGGGTCGCAGAGGAAGAACGCGACGACGGTGGCGACCGCGGTGAGCAGGAGCCCCTGCGCCGCCGGACGCCACCGCGGCAGGCGCAGGCCGGCACGCCAGTCGAGCGCGGGTCCGCCGGTCGCGGCGTTCGCTGCCGGTGTCCGTCGACCCGGGACCAGGTCGCCCCAGCGCCAGCCGGTCGCGTGGAAGACCGCCGCGGTGCCCAGCGGCAGCCCGACGAACGCGGCGTTGTACTTGAACCCGATCGCGCCGCCCAGCGCCGCCCCGGCCAGGACGTAGTCGCGCCGTCGGCCGTACCGCACGATCCCCGCGATCGCGAACAGACCGAGCGCCGTGAACGCCAGCGACGGGCCGTCGTTGAGCGCCAGGTGCCCGTAGTGGACCGGCAGGAACGCGGTGGCGAGGATCGCGGCGGCCAGGAGCCCCACCCGCCGGTCGAAGAGCCGCGACCCCGCGGCGTAGAGCAGCGCGATCGCGGCGGTCGACAGCACCGCGGACGCGACGCGCGCGATCGTCCAGATCTGGGCCGGGTCGTTGCGCCAGGTCTCGACGATCCCGTCCGACGACCAGTGCGTGAGCCACAGCGCGGCGGCGATCCACTGGATCAGACCGGCCGGATTGAGCTGGTAGTCGGGATCGATCGACCCGGACGCGAAGAACTCGACCGACCGCGGGACGAAGTGCGACCGCTCGTCGAGGTTGTACGCGAAGGGCAGGCCCCAGCGGATGCCCCAGAGCCGCAGCAGCAGACCGGCGACGACGACCGCGCCGAGCGCCCACCACCAACGGCGGGCGCCGCGGGTGGAGCCGGGGTCGGCCGGCAAGCCGTGATCAGCCGATCGGCCGGCGTCGTGAGCGGTGTCCGGTGCGGGAGACGCGACGTCGCCAGGAGCTCCGTCGGCATCGCGATCCGGGTCCGGCTCCTGCGCCTGGTCCGACGTCGACATCGCCGGGCACTGTAGCGACGGGCTCCCGGGCGGCGTTCCGGCACGGGGGCGAAGCGTCCGCCGGACCGCCCGCGTCGCCCGCCCGACGTCAGGCGACGCATCGGCCGGACCCGACGGCGGCGGCGGGGTACAGTCCGGGAGATGTCCGCAGCGCTCGTCCTGCTGTTGGCGGGGACGTTTGCCCTCGCCGCGGCCGCCAAGCTCCGCGACCCGGTGGCGTTCGGCGGCACGGTCGGGATGGTCACCGGCCCGGCCACGACGCGGTGGGTGGTGCGCACGCTGCCCGTGACGGAGGCGGCGCTCGCCGTCGTTCTCGTCGTCGGTGTGGTTCCGCGGGTGGCGGCGGTGGTCAGCGCCGCGCTGCTGGTGGCGTTCACCGTCGCCCTGACTGCCGTCGAGCGCGCGGTCCGCGCCGCCGCGCCCGACGACGCGCCGCTCGTCCCGTGCAACTGCTTCGGGGCCGGCAGCGACGGCGATCCCGTCGGCGGACGGGTGCGCAACCTGCTGCTCGCGGGTGTCGCGGTGGCGCTGATCGTCGCCCCCGGCGACGGATTGAGCGCGATCGAGATCGAGGAGCTCGCCGGTGCCGCGACCGTCGCGATCGGCGCGGTCTGTGCCTGGCAACTGACCCTCGCGCTCTGGCGGCTGCGACCGGGGGCGGTCGCGTGACCCACTGCCGGCGACCCTTGGGCCGCCACGCGCCGCACGGCCCGCGACCGGCGGGCGGTCACGTGACCCGCTGCCGGCGCCCGGTGGGCGGTCATGCGACGCACCGCATCTTGCGGCCTCGGATGGTCCGATGAGCGACGTGTGGGTCGTGTCGGCGGTCCTGGGCTGGATCGTCATCGGGCTGCTCGTGGCGGTCGTGCTCGTGCTGCTGCGCCACACCGCCGAGCTGCGCGCCCGGCTGGACGCGCTCGACGGCGGCGACGTCCTCGACGAGGAGGACCTGTGGTCGCCCGATCCGACCGACCTCATCGGCCGCACGGTGGCCGAGACGGTCGTGCCGCTCGTGGGGGAGACCGCGGGCACCGCGGCGGACCGCCAGCCGGGGGACGGGGACGCGGGGGCCCACGACGCGGCGGACGGCAAGGCGGAGGACGGCCACGCGGACGGGGCGGATGCGGCCCGGTCCGGCGGGGTGCTGCGCCTGGCAGGGGCCGACGCGCGACCGACCCTGCTCGTCTACCACTCGCCGACCTGCTGGAGCTGCGGCGGGCTCGAGGAGGCGATGACGGCGCTGCGGGCCGAGGTCGACGGCACGCTCGACGTGGTCAGTGTCCTGGCGCTGCGCCGCGACGCCGCCGCCGCGCACCGTGCCACGTCCCCGCTCCCGGGCGTCCCGACGGTGTCGCTCGACGACCTGCCCGACCTCCTGCACGCCGACAGCACCCCGGCGCTGCGCGGCCTGGACGCCGACGGCCGGCTGACCGTCGTGGGTCGTCCCTCCGGCCTGGATGACCTGCGCGCCGCCGCCGAGCGGTGCCGGGTCGGCTGAACCGGGGACCGTCCGAGTCCGGTGGTCCCCGGCGTCGCGATCCGGTCTCGCGTTGCATAGCGCCCCGATCCCGGATCACGTGCCGGGACCCGCTCGCGGTGGCCGACCTCGCGGGGACCTGATCCGGTCTCGCGTCGCATAGCGCCCCGATCCCGGATCACGTGCCGGACTGTCGGCCGACCCTCGCCGGCCGACCCGGCCGACCCCGCCAACCAACGCCTGCAGGCCAACGCCCGCCCCGTCGGCCGACCCCGCCCGGCCGGCCAACCCCCGCCGCCCCGCCTACCCCGCCAGGTCCAGCACCGACGGCGGGCCGTGCTGCGTGACGGCGATCTCGCCCTTGGGGCGGATCGACAGGAAGTCGGGCGGCAGGCCGTTGAGCCGACGGTGGAACGCGCGGGCGACGCGGTGGGCGTGGCCCTTGGCCTCCTCGGCCTTCGCACCGGCGAAGAGCTCGTCGACCGTCGTCGTCCAGAGGTGGAGCCAGCGGTCGAAGTGGCCGGCCTGCAGCGGGGCCTTGGCGTGCAGGTCGGCGTGGACGTGGAACGCGCCGCCGCCGTACGACTTGGCGTTCAGCAGGATCGTCTCCCAGAACGACGTGATCACCGGGATGTGCGCGTCGAGGTCGAGCTTGGCGATGTCGACGAACAGGAACCCGATGATCGGATCGACCATCGCCTTCTCGTAGAACGCGCGGACGAGCCGTTCGCAGTCGGCGCGATCCTCGATGTCCGGGAGCTCCACATGGGCGGTCATGCACCCACTATGGCGATTGCGTCACAGAACCCGACGGTAGGGGATGATGGCGCCCGTGAGGCGCATGCTCGTCCATGGTCGTTGGCTCGTGCCCGTCGTCGCGGCGCTGATCGTCGCGGCGCTCCTCGTCGGGCCGCCATCGGACCCCGCGACCGCCGACACCGGTGCGGCGTCACCCCCGGCGGCCGAGCGCCTGGACGACGGCTGGTTCCGCGCGCCGGACCCCGGCGACGACGGGCTGTCGGTCGGGCGGCACCGCGGGGAGGGCCCCGGCCGGGTGCCGGTCACGGTTCCCGACGTCACCGACGCGAGCCTCACCGCGCGCGGGTATCGCGGCGGGGTCTGGTGGTACGACCGGCGGATCACGGTGCCGTCCGCTCCGAGTGGCGGATCGTGGGCGTTGCGGTTCGACGCGGTCCGGCGCACCGCGAACGTCTACGCCGACGGTCGGGCGATCGGTGCGAGCGACGATCCGTACTCGCCGTTCGAGGTGCTGATCCCCGAGGACATGAACGGGCGGACGATCACCGTCGCGGTGCGGGTCGACGGCCGGCGCCCGGCCCCCCTCAGCGAGGGTTGGTGGAACTGGACCGGGATCACCCGCCCCGTCCACCTCGTGCCACGCGGACGCCTGCACGCGTCGGAGCCGGCGGTCCAGGGCAACGCCGCCTGCCGGCCCGACGGGCATTGCGAGGGATCGGTCCGGGTGCGCGCATCGGTGCTCAACCGCACCACCGCCCCGTTCTCCGGCGGCCGGGCGCGGCTGACGGTGCAGGACGCCCAGGGCAAGGAGCTCGCCGTCGCGGAGCAGCACCTGGGCGCGCTCGTCGGACGGGCGGAGGCGCAGCTGCGCCTGGACGTTCCCGTTCCCGGCGGTGCCCTGTGGACGCCCGCATCACCGGTGCTGCACCGCGCGACGCTGGAGCTGATCGCGCCCAGCGGGAGGGTCGAGCAGCGGGTCGTGCGGCGTGTCGGGCTGCGACAGGTGACGGTCGAGGGCGGGCGGCTCAAGCTCAACGGCCACACGCTGCGGCTGCGCGGTTCGTCGATCCAGGAGGACATCCCTGGCCGTGGTGCTGCGATGACCGACGCCGACATCGCGCGGACCGTCGGTGAGTTGCAGGCCAGTGGCGCCAACGTGACGCGGGCGCACTACAGCCTGGACGAGCGGCTGCTGACCGCGCTCGACGAGGCCGGGATCATGGTCTGGGCCCAGAGCCCCGTCTACCAGGCCGACCGTCGGCTGCGGACGGAGACGGGCTTCAACCAGGCGTTGCGGTCCAACCGCCGCGCGATCGTCGCCACCCGCAACCATCCGTCGGTGATCGTGCACTCGGTCGCCAACGAGCTGGCGGCCAACCCCGACGTGCGGCCCGCGAGCCGCATCTACCTGGCCGAGGCGCTGCGCGCGGCGACCGAGCTCGATCCGACGGTGCCGCCGGCGATCGACCTGCGCAGCCTGCCCGGCTACGACGCCCAGGCGGCGTACGGCGCGTTCCCGGTGCTCGGTCTCAACGTGTACTTCGGGTGGTACAGCGGCCCGCGAAAGCACTCCGTCAAGCGGCTCGGGGACCTGGCGCCGTTCCTGGAACGGACCCGCCGGCAGTACCCGTCGCAGGCGATCGCGATCACCGAGATGGGTGCCGAGGGCGTGCGGCGCGGGGCGCGCGGGGTCAAGGGCACCCGCGAGTTCCAGGCCCGCTACCTCAGCCGGGTCCTGAACGTCCTGAACGACCGGACCGACCTGTCGGGTGCGATCTACTGGACGCTCCGCGAGTTCGGGATCAAGCCGAAGTGGACCGGTGGCACGCCGCGCAAGCAGGCCAAGCGCGACGGGCTGCACCGCAAGGGCCTGCTGAGCTACCACGGGTCGCCCAAGCCGGTCTGGAAGGTTGCCCTGTCGCGCCTGAACGGCTCGGTGTGGGCCGACGGCGCGCCGGCCCGATCGCTCGGGCCGGTCGGCCGCTGACGCCGCCCGGATCGACTGGCGCTCAGCCGCGCACGTACTCGCTCTTGGTCGGGGCGACGCTCGCCGAGCGGGACAGGACGTTGCCCGCCGCGTCGAGCGCCTCGACCGCGATCCGGGCGTGGTGGCCGGGCACGACGATCAGGGTCTCGAACCCGCGGCGGGCCGACTGCCCGGTCGGGGCGAGCGTGGCGTCGTCGGCCCCGGCGACGACCCGCCAGGCGTGGACGGTCGTGGCGCCGTTCCAGCTCGCCCGCACCGCGGTCCGCGATCCGGAGCGTCGCGCGGCGACCTTCGGCCTGGTGGTCGGCTGGGCGTTCCACGCGTGCCGGTAGGCGCGGTACGTCTCGGTCGGCTTGCGGCTGAACCGCGCCTCCCACACGACCTTGCCGCCGGGGCTGAGCTCGGTGATGAACGGGATCGTTCCGCCCCACGAGATCAGCCGGTTGCCGGTGTCGGTGGTCTGCATGTTGCCCTGGTTGGGCGAGAACACCGTCGCGCCGCGCCTGTAGGAGCGCACCAGCGACACCCGCTTGGCCTGCTCGTCGACGCGGATCTGCAGACCGCGGGCCTTGAGCTTCGTCTGCGCCTGGTGGGCGTTGTTGTCGAAGATCGTGATCGTGCCGTCGGCCTGGCGCTGCACGTCGTGCTGCCAGCGCGTGCGGGTGCCCCGGTCGTGCTTGAAGGTCGGCTTCTTGCCGCCCAGGCGCCAGATGATCTTGCCGGTGCGACGGTCGAGCTTGTAGATCGTGTGGGTGGAGCGGGCCGACACGAGGTAGTTGCCGTCGCCGTCGAGGTTGACGGAGTTGACGTGGAAGAAGTCGAACGGCACCGTCCGGCGCTTGGGCACCGGGTGGTACGACTCGGAGAGCTTCACGTGGCGGGTGGCGCGCCAGTCGAAGACGACCTTGCCGGTCTTGACGTCGACCTCCTGGACGATGCCCTCCATGATCCAGCCGTTCTTCGATCCGCCGACCGATCGCAGGTCGCGCTTCTGGCGCTTGTAGCCCAGCAGCAGCGCGGTGCCACGGTCGGTGAGCTTGAATTCGTGGAAGTCCGCCTTGATCCCGTTGCCGGTGCCGACGCGGCCGATCTCGCGGTACTGCTGGTCGACGATGACGCCCTCGCCCTCGCCGTAGCCGCGGAAGCCCTTGCCCTCCCACCAGGTGAGCACCGGCCTGCCGTCCAGCGTCTGCACCCGCAGATCCATCTTGGTGCCGGCGCTGCCGTCGAAGTAGACGAGATCGCCCTGGGAGTCGAAGATCATGTTGCCCGACTGGGCCTTCTGCGGACCGCGCTTGGGCCCGACGAACGTCAGCCCCGGGGTTGCCTGGTCGGTGGTCTTCAGCACCCGCACGCCAGGCGGGCGCAGGTCCGGACGGGTCTCGAACCGCTGCGGGTGGTGGGCCGAGGAGGACGAGGCGTCTGCCGCGACCGGGACGGCGAGCAGCGCGACCGCGACGCCGACCGCGAGCGCGCCACCGGAGCGGCGTGGGGCGCGGTACGGACGGCGCGGGGTGGCCGGGGAGCGCGGATGGACGGGCGGGACGGTACGTGGCACGGGGACCTCCGGGAGTGGACGGTCGACGTCGCGCCCCGGTGCGACGTGGTCGCGCTGCCGACCACGAGACCCTCCCACGTCGACCCGATGCCATGGACGGTGGCGACGGACCGGCGTGGGGAGGCGGGCTCCCGGATCGGGTCGACGGCCGCGTGCTCCGCGGGGCACCATGGTCGTCGCCCCGGAGCACCGAGCGCCACCGCGACGCCACAACCCCCGACGTGGCGGGCCCGTACGCTGTCGGCGTGACCGTGCTGATGTTCGCCGAGACGCTCGTCGATCTCGTCTGCCCCGAACCGGTGTCGCGCCCGGCCGACGCGAGCACCTTCGTGCCCCGGCTCGGTGGGGCGGGGGCCCGGACCGCGGTCGCCGCCGCGTCCCGTGGCGCCCACGTCGCGTTGGCCGGTGGGGTCGGCGACGACGAGTGGGGCGCCTGGCTGCGCGGGCGGCTGGAGGACGCCGGCGTCGACCTGACGTGGTTCCGGCTCGTCGCGGGGGAGCGGACACCGGTTGCGTTCCGTACCGTCGACGCCGGTGGTGCGCACCACAGCGACCTGTACGGGCAGTCGCTCGACCGGGCGATGGACGCGGTGAGGCCCCGCATCGCAGAGGCGGTCGATGCGACCGACGGCGTCTGGATCTCGGCGGTCGCCTACGTGGGGGAGCGGGAGCGGCAGCTCGCCGACGCCGCCCGCCGCCGGGCCGTCGAGCGGGACCGCCCGGTCGTCCTGGACCTCGACCTGGATCCCGAGCGGATCACCACGCGCGAGACGATCGACGAGGTCGTCGCCGCGCTGGAGGGGGTCGAGCTCGTGATCGCCACGGGCCGCGACGCCGAGATCGCGGTGCGCGAGGCCGACCCGGCGGCCGCGGCCGACGCGCTGGTCGCCGTGGGAGCCCGCATCGCCGTGGTGATCGGCACCGACGCCGCCGTCCTGCGGGGTGCCGGCGTCGACCGGACCATCCCGGTCGACGGCGAAGTGGCCGAGCGGGCCACGATCGTCGGGGCGCTCGTGGCGGCGCTCGACGCATCCGGGTGGTATCCGGCGGCGGTGGCGGCGGAGCTGCCGCGCGCGATCGCGGTCCCGGCCTGACCGTCAGATCGCGACGACGCGAGCCTCGGTGCCGGTGAGCAGGAGCAGCGGCAGCAGGTCGTCGGGGTCCGACGTGAGGATGTCGTCGCCATCGCCGGCGATCAGGGCCACCGCGGCGTCGATCACGTCGTTCGTGGTGGACCGGGCGAGGAGCGTCCCGGCGCGGCGACCGAGGTCCTCGTCGAGGGGGACCACCTCGATGCCACGCATCGCGTGGGCGAGACGGGCCTGACGGGCTCCACCACGCCACACTTGGCCGACGACGCCGCCATGGGTACGGGGGCGCCTCGTTGCGCGGCGCTCTCGCGACACGAGGCGGGCCAACAGTGGGTCGCCACGCTCGATCCGCATGAGCGCGCCGGCATCGAGGACGAGGGTCACGCGGCGCGGGTGGAGGTGCCCGCGCCCGTGGGCGCGGCTCCTGGGCCGGTGGCGGGCTTGGCGACGCGACCGGCGCGGACCACGACCGAGTGGTCGGTCACCCACCGCTCGGCGGCGGCGATGTCCTCGTCGGTGATCGGTCCGAACTCGGCCTCGTACCCGGCGAGGAACCCGTCGATGGCCTCCAAGCCCTTCTCGTGCTCGACGTGACGGCTGACGGCCTCCTCGACCCACGCACTCAGGCTCGCGGTCCCGCCGGCCTGCGCCAGTTCGCGCGCCTGCGCCAGCAAGCCCGCGTCCACGGTCACCGAGAGGCGCTCCTTGCCAGCCATGCCACGATCATACCACGCTGCTCAGGGGTGGCTTTGTGGGCGCCCCGGGACTCCTCGGGCGTCGCGCCGCTCGCACACGCTGTGCCCGGCTCCTGATCCGCGCCGGAGCCGGTCCCGGACGGATGTCGCCCCGGCTCGGCGTCGCGGTCGTCATCGGCTACGCTGCCCCGTCCGTGTCTGGCCATGTCCGCATCCGACCGACGGTCTTGATGCTCACCGCCGTGGTGGTCGTCGTCGCGTTGCTGGGTGCGACCGGCGCCGTCGGCGAGATCAGCCGGGCGCCCGCGGTCGGCGGCCTGCTCGGGTCATCGACCACCACCGTCACGACGACCGTGACGACGACGGTCCCCGCCCCGTCGCCGGTCAGCGGGGCGGATCCCGCCCTCACCCGTCCGGCGCCGTCGCCGGGGACCGCGCCCGCGTCGACAACCGCGCCCACCGGCCCGGCCCGGTCGCCGGACTCGCGTCCCAACATCGTGTTCGTGCTCACCGACGACCTGTCGACCGACCTGGTGCGGTTCATGCCGTCGGTTCGGGCGTTGGCCCGCGACGGTGCGACGTTCACCACCAACATCATGAGCAACTCGCTCTGCTGCCCGTCGCGCGCGTCGATCCTGACCGGCCTGCTGCCCCACAACACCCGGATCTTCGGGAACAACGGCCCGGCCGGTGGGTTCGGTGGGTTCCGGCGCAAGGGCCTGGAGGAGCGCACGTTCGCCGTGGCGCTGCAGGACGCCGGGTACCGCACCGCGCTGATGGGCAAGTACCTCAACCGCTACGTCCCGTCGCGGCACCGCCCGCCACCGGGCTGGTCGACGTGGGGCGTGGCCGGCAACGGCTACCGCGGGTTCGGGTACGACCTGAACGTCGACGGCACCCTCGCGGCGTACGGCAACCGGCGGAGCGACTACATGACCGACGTCCTGGCCGACCACGGCGTCGGGTTCATCGACGAGGCGGTCGACGCCGGCGACCCCTTCCTGTTGACGGTGTCGACGTTCGCTCCGCACAGCCCGTTCACCCCGGCACCCCGCCACCGCCACCGGTTCCCGCGCCTGCGGGCTCCGCGGTCGCCGGCGTTCGACGCACCCAACGCCGACGACGCCGCGTGGTTGGAACGGCTCCGGCCGCTGACGCGTCGCAACCGCCGGACGATCGACCGCAAGTACCGGGCGCGTGCCCGATCGGTGCTGGCGATCGACGAGATGCTCGCGCGGCTTCGGTCGCACCTCGTCACGCGCGGGATCGCCGACCGCACGTGGATCGTGTTCGGGTCCGACAACGGCCTGCACATGGGCGAGCACCGCATGCTGCCCGGCAAGACGACGCCGTTCGACACCGACGTCCGCGTGCCGCTCGTCGTGGCCGGTCCCGGGGTGGCTCCGGGAACGGTCATCGATTCGGTGACGCAGAACACCGATCTGGCGCCGACGTTCGCCGAGATCGCGGACACGACGATGCCCGGCCCAACCGATGGCCGGAGCCTGCTGCCGCTGCTGCGCGGGGAGCGGCCGGTCGACTGGCGCGACGCCGCGACGATCGAGCACCGCGCCGGCCGCGGCGTGCTCGACGACCCGGATCTGCAGCCGGCGAGGGCGGGCGACCCGCCCTCCTACCGCGCACTGCGCACCGCCACCGGCACCTACGTCGAGTACGCGGGCGGGTTCCGCTCGTTCTACGACCTGCGGACCGACCGTCACCAGCGCCGCAACGTGATCCACCGTTTGCGGCCCACACGCGCCAAGCGCCTGCGTCACCGCCTGGGGCAGATCGCGGACTGCTCCGGTCCGGCGTGCTCGATCGGACCGCCGGTCGGCAGCGGGCGGCGGTTGCGGTAGCGCCGGATCAGTCGCCGAGCAGCGCCTCGGCGACGACGTCGATCGTCTCGGGCTGCGCGACCCATGGCCAATGGCCGGCGTCGATCCGGTGCAGCGGGGCGGGACCGCCCGCGCCATCCCCGATCGCCGAGGCCATCGCCTCGGCGAACGTCGTCGGGATATACGGATCCTCGATGCCCCACACCAGCGTCGTCCGGCCCGCGAACGCCCCCAGGCCCCGGCCGGCGTCCGCCAGCAGGTCGGGATCGGCGGATCGGTAGATCCCCAGGATCGTCCGCTTCGTCTTGGCCGGGAACCCGCGTGCGATGGGCGCCGTCAGCTCGGTCGGGACCGGATCACGGGTCAGCACGG
This sequence comes from Solirubrobacteraceae bacterium, assembly GCA_050252545.1. GTDB lineage: Bacteria > Actinomycetota > Thermoleophilia > Solirubrobacterales > Solirubrobacteraceae > Patulibacter. The sequence continues at coordinate 31,692 of JBFWKS010000003.1, read as the reverse complement.
TCCGATGGCGGGCCAGCCACGCGGTCGCCGGTCCCGGCACCGCCATCATCGCCTCGCCGACCCCGCGACGCCGCCACAACCGTGCCATCGGGTGCCAGCGGTAGCCGGGCGTCAGCGGCACCGTGTTGAGGATGACGACCCGCGCGATCCGCTCGGGGTGGCGCATCGCCCACAACAAGCCTGTGGCGCCCCAATCGTGGACGACGAGATTGACCGGGCCGGGGGCGACCGTGTCGATGAACCGCCCGACCGCGTCGGCCTGGGTCTCCATCGTCGGGGTGGGCAGCGGGTCCGACCCGCCGAACCCGGGCTGGTCGAGCGCGATCCCGCCGGTGCGCTCCAGGAACGGCAGCCAGTCGGCGCCGCTGGTCGGGACGCCGTGCACGTAGACGGTGACGGGCGCCCCGGCGGGCGGATCGGCGTGGTGCCACGCGATGGTGCGGCCGTCGACGGTCGTGGTGCGTGAGCTGGTCCCGGCCATGGGCCTACTTCTTCTTGCGCGGCGGCGGCCCGGTGCGCGACAGCGGCTTGCGGGTCTTGCGGGCCAGGCCGGTCTCGAGGATCCAGCCGCGGGTGCCGATCGGCATCGCCTCGCTCCGGATGACCTCGACGAAGCTCCACTCCGCGCAGCAGCGACCGTAGGACGGGGCGCTGCGGCGGCAGATCTCGTCGACGACGTCGTCGGGCTCCAGCCAGCCGAACGCCGTCGAGTTGTACGACAGCCGCAGGTAGTAGTCCTCGAAGTTCGACGTCTTGCGCGACTTGGCCTTGCGGACCCGACGGCGCAGCGGCTTGGTGCGGCAGCGGATGCCCTCGATCGGCGGGCCGCCGCAGTCGTCGTGGTTGCACGGCTTCTGCGACTTGACGGTGCGGCAGTCGAAGTCCTTGCTCGCCGGGCCGCAGACGTAGCCGTCGTGGGCGGGGCGCGCCACGTAGTCCAGGTTCTTGCGGGCGTAGGTGACGCCGTCGACGCGCTGCGGGATCCAGCCCGACTTGTTGCTCGGCACGTCGTCGGCCGGGTACCCCCACACGTAGCCGTTGACCGCGGGCCGATCGGGCGGCAGCACGTCGCAGGTGGGCCCCTCGCGGCCGCTCTGCTTGGCGATGTGGGTGCCGACGGGGACGAAGACCTCGTTGTCCTTGCTGTCGAGCACGATCTCGGCGTCCTCCTGCGGCGCCTTGCGCACCGCGACCCCGGTCTTGCCCAGCGCCTTGACCCGCGGCTCGGTCTCGACGATCTCGTAGGGCGTGTAACAGACGGCGACCTGGTCCTGGCCGTAGACGCCCTTGGGCGGATGGCGCTCGTCGATCGGCTTGAACCCCTCGTCGCCGCGGCGCTTGGGTTGGTCGTCACCGCAGCCGGCGAGGGCGCTGCCGGACGCGAGGACGGCGGCGCCGGTGGTCACGGTGCCGACGAACTGGCGACGGCTGCCCGGTCGGGCCATGCGGTCGCCGAGGCGGCGGACGAGGTCGTCGAAGGTCACGTACGGGACTCCGGGGTGGTGGGGTCGGACGGGTCCCCGGCGGGTCCGGTGTGGACCGCGGCACGGTGGGACGCGCGCGCAGCGGACCCTAGCGACCCATGGCGTGACGAGCGGCGGTGCGCCCACTCGCAGTTCCTACCCGCGGTAGCGCAGGGCCGTGCCGCGCGGTACGGTACGCGGGATGTCTCGTCGTCACAGTCCGGCCGTCGCAGCGTTGACCGTCGGCCTGCTCGCCGCCGTATCGGCCGCGCCCGCCTCCGCCGAGGTCGTCACGATCCGGTCGTTCGACGGGACCGCGATCAACGCCGAGTACCTCGCCGCTCCCGGTGCGAGCGCGGCCAAGCCCGCGCCGACCATCGTGATGACCCACGGGTTCGGCGCCACCCGTGAGACGGTCGAGGGCGAGCTGGGTGGCGACGCGCTCGGCCAGATCGGCGCGTCCGCCTTCCGGGCCGCCGGCTACAACACCATCACCTACGACTCGCGCGGGTTCGGCCGGTCGGGTGGCGAGGTGCAGCTCGACTCGCCGCAGTTCGAGGGCCGCGACGCGTCGGCGGTCATCGACTGGGTCGCCCGGCGCCCCGAGGCGCAGCTCGACGGCGCGGGGGATCCGCGCGTCGGCATGCACGGCGCGTCCTACGGCGGTGGCGTGCAGTGGGCGGCCGCGTCGCGCGACCAGCGGATCGATGCGCTCGTCCCCGCGATCTCGTGGACGTCGCTCGTCGACGCGTTGGCGCGCGACAACCGGCTGAAGATCGGTTGGGGCCTGCCGCTCGTCGGCCTGGGCACCGGGACCGGCCTGCTGCTGGGCGCCGTCGCTCCGCAGGGCCTCGAGCTCGGCGGCATGCCGCTGGAGCTCGTCTCGATGGCCGCGCAGGGCCTGATCACGGGCAAGGCGGGCGAGAACCTCACCGGCTACCTGGCGACCCGCTCGACCGGTGACGCGATCGCGAACGTCAAGGCACCGACCCTGATCCTGCAGGGCACCGCCGACACGCTCTTCACGCCGAGCCAGGCGATCGAGGCGCGGCGCCTGCTGCGGCAGGCAGGCACACCGACGAAGGTCGTCTGGTTCTGTGGCGGCCACGGGGTGTGCCTCACCGGCAACGGGCCCGACGGGTTCCTGCGCGACCGTACGGTCGGGTGGATGGACCGCTGGCTGCGCGGCGACACGTCGGTCGACGTCGGCCCCGGGTTCGAGTGGGTCGCCAACGACGGCCGGCTGCGCAGCGCCGCCGACTACCCGCTGGCGTCCGGTGGCGAGCTCGTCGCCAAGGGCGCCGGCACGGTGCCGATCACGCCGGTGGCGACGCTCAACGGCCTGCTCATCGCATCGACCCCCGGCATCGGTGGTCTCAACGTCGACCTGCCGGCCGTCGACCGGTCCCGCGACGTCGCCGCCGAGCCGGTCCTGCGGCTGCGCTACCGCGGCACCGCGACCGACGCCCACACCCATCTCTTCGCCCAGATCGTCGACGTCGACCGCAACGTCGTCGTCGGCAACCAGGTCACCCCGATCCCCGTCGTCCTCGACGGCACGGAGCGCACGGTCGAACGGTCGCTCGAGGCCGTCGCGATGCGGATCGAGCCGTCGAGCCGCTACCGGCTGCAGATCCTCGACGGGGCCAACCTCTACGGCCTGACGCTCGCCGCCGGATCGGTCGACGTCGCCGAGGCCGAGCTGCGCCTGCCGCTCGGTGACGCCGCCGCGACCAAGCCCGACCCGGCCTACACGGGCGCGACGCCGGCGGCCACGTCCTCCGGCACCACGACCCGGTCGGCGTCGAAGCCCGCCGCACGCCGCACCATCCGACTGAGGACGTTCGCCCGCAAGGGCGTGCGACTGCGCGGCACCGCCGCCGGCAACCGCCGCGTACGGGTGCGCGTGGTCGTCTCGAGGGCCGTCGCGCGTCGCCTGGGGCAGCGATCCCGCACCGTCGCGACCCGCACCGTCCGGGCCCGCAACGGCCTGTGGTCCGTGCGGATCAAGCCGACCGCCAAGGTCGCCGACCGCCTGAAGCGCCGCGCGCGCAGCAACGCATCGGTGACGGCGTCGGCCGGCAAGGTCACACCCCGCCGGATCGCCATCCGGCGCTGACCGGCGTCGACCCGGCAGCGGCGGGGCCGCCGTACAGTGGGGGATCGGCCTTTCCGCGGTCCGATCCCGATGAGCACGATGGCGTCCCCCTCCTCAACCGACGGCAACCCGGACCCCGGCACGGTCCCCGACGGCATCGCGCCCGAGCGGCTCGCGCTCGTCGTCGAGGTCATGGCCGAGGCCGAGCGGCTCCCCGCCGGTCACCCCGATGCGGTCGCCCTGCAACGCGCGACGTCGCGGATGTACAAGCGCGTCAAGCGTCGGCGGCGGTCGGACAAGCGGCGCGAGATCGCCGAGCACGACGACGCCGTCACCGCGCTGACGGCGACGGGCGCGCCCGGACGGATCGACGACGAGACCCAGGGCCTGCCGTTGGTCTCGTCCGCCCGCGGGGCACTCGCGGGCGTCCTGATCGAGCCGCGCGCGTGCTACGTCTGCAAGGACCGCTACCGCGAGGTCGACGCGTTCTACCACCAGCTCTGCCCGCCGTGCGCGGCCAGGAACCACGCCAAGCGCGACGCCCGCACCGACCTGTCGGGCCCACCGGCCCGGCGTGCGCTGCTCACCGGAGGCCGCGCGAAGATCGGCATGTACATCGCGCTGCGACTGCTGCGCGACGGTGCCCACACGACGATCACCACCCGGTTCCCGCGCGACGCCGCCCGTCGGTTCGCCGCGATGCCCGACAGCGGCGACTGGCTCCACCGGCTGCGGATCATCGGCACCGACCTGCGGGATCCCGCCCAGGTGATGGCGCTCGCCGACACCGTCGCCGCCCGTGGCCCACTCGACATCCTCATCAACAACGCGGCGCAGACCGTGCGGCGATCGGCGGCATCGTACGGGCCGCTGGTCGAGGCCGAGCGGGCCGAGCTGCCCGTCGGCTGGCGCGAGGCCGGACTGGAGATCGAGACCCTCGGCCGTGGCGGGGCCGGGACCGCCGGCGGGCCGATGGCGACGTCGATCGAGGACGGTCCGTCGGTCACGGCGTCGCTCGGGACCGCGTCGGGCGATGGCGACGCGGCGGGGGCCGACGGTGCCGCAGGAGACGGTGCGACCGGCAACGGCTCGACCGGCGATGTGGCGGGCGGTGGAGGCACCGGCGCCGACCGCGCGACGCCCGGTGCCGTGGCGGGCCTCGACGGCTCGTCGGGTGGCCCGGCCGCGGGCACCGCCTACTGGTCGCCGACCCCGGACGTGCTCGCCGGGATGGCGCTGGAGGCACGGTCGGCGACGTTCGACAAGGTCGCGATGGGCCGGGCGATCGACGCCGGGGGCCTCGTTCCCGACGTGCACCACACCAACAGCTGGGTGCAGACGGTCGAGGAGGTCGACCCGCTGGAGCTGCTCGAGGTCCAGCTGTGCAACATGACCGCGCCGTTCATCCTCGTCAGCCGGCTGCGGGCGTCGCTGGCGGCGTCGCCGGCGCGGCGCACCTACATCGTCAACGTCTCGGCGATGGAGGGCCAGTTCGGCCGCTACTACAAGGGCGCCGGGCACCCGCACACCAACATGGCCAAGGCCGCGCTCAACATGCTCACGAAGACGAGCTCCAAGGAGATGCTGGAGGCCGACGGCATCCTCATGACCGCCGTCGACACCGGCTGGATCACGGACGAGCGACCGCACCCGCAGAAGATGCGCCTGGCCGACTCCGGCTTCCACGCCCCGCTGGACCTCGTCGACGGCGCCGCCCGCGTGTACGACCCGATCGTGCGCGGTGAGGCGGGCGAGGACGTCCACGGGTGCTTCCTCAAGGACTACGAGAAGTCGCCGTGGTGAGCTCAGGCGGCTGGGCCGATCTTGCTGGTTGACCACGTGGACTAACCGGCGTACGCTGAGGTGGTGTCGACCGTTCGCACCGTCGGGGTCCACGAGGCCAAGACCCAGCTCTCGCGGCTGCTCCACGACGTCGAGGGCGGCGACGAGGTCGTCGTCACGCGCGGTGGCGCACCGGTGGCGCGCATCGTCCCCATCGCGCCGGCCACGCGGGTCGCGGAGTCGTTCGGCATGTTCCCGGGTCACTTCAACCTGCCGGACGACTTCGACGCGGACGAGGACGAGATCGGCGATCTCTTCGGCATCGCCCGGTGAGGCTGTTGCTCGACACCCAGGCCATCGCGTGGTGGCTGGAGGGCGACACCGAACGGCTGTCGCCCCGAGCCCGCGAGGCGATCATGCGTGCGGGAGACGAGGCGATCGTCAGCGCGGCGAGCGTCTGGGAGCTCTCGATCAAACGGGCGAGCGGTCGCTACACCGGGCAGGATCTGCTCGCGCCTGCGCGGGCCGCAGGGTTCGAGATCCTGCCGATGACCGGCGAGCACGCCAAGCTCGCGGGGGCGCTGCCGCTCCATCACCGGGATCCGTTCGATCGGATGCTCGTCGCACAGGCGATGGTCGAGGACCGGGTGATCGTGTCCTCCGACGGCGTGATCCCGCGCTACGGCGTTCCGGTCGTCTGGTGAGCGTCGGGCGCGGGGCGCGCCGTGGGGCGGTGGCAGCGCCCTTTGGGGGGTGGGTCCGTGACGCCGCCACGGGTACACGGCGGTGGGCGGCGGCAGAACCCTTCCTGGCGTGGAGGTTCGTGACGCCACCCCCGTTGGTGGCATCCCCCGACGACGGACGGCCGTCGCCCCGGTGATCCGCTAGCGTCCGCCGCGGTGTCGCGGCTCGCTCCCCACCGCTCGGTCCTGGCGATCGTCGCCGCCCTGGCGCTGCTCGGCGCCGCGTACGTGGTCGCGCCCGACGTGGCGCTGCTGCTCGCGCCGGGCGTCTTCCTCGCCGGAGCGCTCGCCGCCGGATGCTTCCCGGGCGAGCGGATCGTCCGCCGGGTCTGGGCCGCGCCGCCCCGACCGCGTCGTCGCGGTGCGGCGGCGATCCAACCGGCCCGACGTCCGGCGCTCGCGCGGCCCTGTGGCGTGACCTTCGCCTTCGCGCTGGCGATGCGTCCGCCGCCCGGCCTCCGTCCGTCGTAGCCCGTCGGCGGACCGGCGACCCATCCGGGTCGTCGCCGACCACGACGACGTCATCACCCGACCGCCGACATCGGAGCACCCGGTGACCGGCGGTCGTCCACGCGATCCGCGACTCCGTCCTCGACGAGGCCGGTGACCGCGCCCGATGCGCCACGGCCGTCGTCCACCCGGGACGTCGACCGCCGCGCGATCGGTGACCTGCCGGCCCGGCGACGGGTCTGGCACCACAACACGCCCCGGCCACCGGCCGGGCGCCCCCACCTGCCTGCTCAGGAGACCACACGATGCGTTCCGCCACCGCCCGCGCCGCCGGGATGTCCACCCTCACCACCCTGCTCGCGCTCACCCTCGCCCTGTCGGCCTGCGGGTCCGACGACGACACCGCGAGCGTCACCGCGTCCGGAACGGTTGCGACGACCACGTCGACGTCCGACCACGACGCCGCGGGCCACGACACGGCCGATCACGCCACCGGCCACGACGACCAGGCCGCGCACGGAGACCAGGACGCCGGCGGCCACGCAGGCGACGACCACGGCGCACACGGCGACGAGGCCGCCGCCGGTGACCACGCCGCCCACGGAGGCTCGATCAAGCTCGGTACCGCCGAGGAGGGCGACCTGCGGGTCGAGGTCGCGGCCATGCCCGAGGCGGTCGAGTTCACCGTGGCCGAGGGCGACCGGATGCGCAAGCACCCGCCGGCGCCGGGCGACAACGCCCACGTCATGGTGCTCGTGTCGGATGCGGAGAGCCGCGACCGGCTGCCCGATTCGGCGGTCACCGCGCAGTTCGTCGGACCGGACGGGCGCGATGTCCACAACGGCCCGCTCTACCCGATGATCGGCATGGGCGTCGGCCTGCACTACGGCGACAACATGCGGCTGCCCGAGGACGGCAAGTACGTCGCGACGATCGTCGTCAGCCCGCCGCGGATCGGTCGCCACCCCGACGCGGCCGACCGCTACGCCAAGCCGGTCCGGCTGGAGGTGCCCTTCGACTGGAAGACGCCGTGAGCATCACCCGTCGTCAGGCCGTCGGGGCCGCCGCTGCCGTCACCGGTGCGGCGGCGGTCGCCGTCGGCGGTTCCCGGCTGCTCGCCGGTGACGACGGCGCGCGGGCCGGGGCGGCGATACGACCGCGCGGAGCGCTGCCGCGGGTCGTCCGGCCGTCGCGCCAGCACGAATGGAACGCATCGCTGGGCCGGGACCGTGCCGGCAACGTCCTGCCGCCGCGCCACCAGCGCCTGCTGCTCTGCGATCTCGCCGGCGATCCGACCCCGGACGCCGCCTGGCGGGCCGAGGCGGCCCTGCGGCGCGTCGAGCGACGGACCAGCGGCGATCATCACGGCCTGCTGATCGCGATCGGCTGGGGCCCGGCGTGGTTCCGACGGGTCGGGCTGCGATCCCCGGTCCCCGCCGCCGCCGCGCTCAACGACGCCGAGGTGCCGCGGCTCGACGAACCGGTCTGCGTGCTGCACCTGGCGTCCGACGATCCGACGACCCTCGACCGTGCGGAGCGGGAGTGGTTCGGGACGGCGGGCGCGGGCGGCGGGACGGTCGGCCACCTGCTGCGCGTGACCGAGCGGCGCACCGGGTTCGTCGGCGACGGTCTGCCCGAGGAGCACCGAACGGGCACGGCCGGGTTGCCGCAGGACCGACCGCTGCCCGAGGGCACCCCGATGTTCATGGGGTTCCGGTCCGGTCTGCGCCGTAACCAGGCATCCGAGGACGACGTGACGATCGCCGCCGGCCGCTGGGCCGGCGGGACGACGGCGCACATCAGCAGCATCGCCCTGGCGCTCGACAGCTGGTATCGCAGCCTCGACGATCGCGGCCGCACCCAACGGATGCTCGGCGCGACGACGACCCCGCGCGACGTCGCACGCCACCGGCGCGGCATCCGGTTCGACGCCGACGCCGATCTCGCCGCCGTCCGGCGACGTCACGGCGTCGTCGGTCACGCCGAGGCCGCCGCGACCGCCCGGCGCAACGGCAGCCCGGTGATCCTGCGCCGGGACTTCAACAGCACCGACCGCGGTGGAGCACGGGTGCACTTCGTCGCGCTGCAGGCGTCGATCGACGACTTCGTCGCGACGCGCAGGGCGATGGACGCCCGACGGGCCGTCGGCGGGGTCGTCGGCGTCCACGTCAACAACGGGATCACCGAGTGGATGACGGTCGAGTCGCGCGCCAACCTGCTCGTGCCCCCGCGCGCCGACCGGATCTGCCCCGGGCTCGAAGGGTGGTCGGCGTGATGGGCGCGTACCGACGGGGAGCGCCGTCCGGTAGGACGGTCGACGACGCGGCCCGCCGCGGACGGGAGCGGCGGTGGTCGGTGATCGCGTTGCTGATCGTCGTGGTGGTCCCGGTCGGGATGGGGCCGACGCCGGGCGCCCGGGCCCATGGCGGGGCGCTGCTGGCCGCCGCCGACGCGGGCCCCTACCGCGTGCAGGTCATGGCGTCGCGCGTGGAGGGTGCGGCGCGGCCGACGATCGACATCACGGCGTACGTGGTCGACCGCGAGGGGGGACGGCCCGTCGAGGACGCGGACGTCGTGATCGTCGCGCGCGTGGACGGGCGCGACGTGCGGGCCCCGGTGCAGCGGATCGGCAACGGATACGAGGCCCTGGTGCCCGTGCCCGACGCCGGGAACGTCCGCGCCCACCCGGTGACGGTGGAGGTTCGTGGCACGCACGGCACGGGCCTCGTCCGGATCGAGCCGCCCGAGGAGCCGGGCGCGCCGTTGCCCGCGATCCTCGGGAGCGTCGGGGGGCTCCTGGCGCTCGGTCTGCTCCTGCGCCACCGGCGTCGGGCCGCGGCCGGGCCGGCGGGTCACGGGGCCCAGGGCGAGACGGCCGCCTCCTGAGCGTCCTGACCTCCGCCCGACCTCCGTCGTCCGAACGCCCCTCCGCCCCCTGTCCTCCTTGAGGTCGGGGCACATGATCTGATAGAACTCGACTCAGATGTTGCCACGCCGTGTAGGGTGGCGACTCCCGGCGAGCGTCGGGGCCGACCGCGTGCACCGCGGGGGCCCGTCACGGCGTCCCGTCCGCCATCGAAGACGAGTACCACCAGAGGAATCGCCATGGGCAAGATCATCGGAATCGACCTCGGCACGACCAACTCGTGCATGGCCGTCCTGGAGGGCGGCGAGCCGACGGTCATCGAGAACTCCGAGGGTGGCCGCACCACCCCGTCGGTCGTCGCGTTCGCCAAGGGCGAGCGGCTCGTCGGCGCGGTCGCCAAGCGGCAGGCCGTCACCAACCCGACGAACACGGTCTCGTCGGTCAAGCGGTTCATGGGCCGCAAGGAGGCCGAGGTCCGCGAGGAGGAGTCGATCGTCCCGTACAAGGTCGTCGCCGGCCCCAACGGTGACGCGCGGATCGAGGCCGAGGGCAAGCAGTACAGCCCGCCGGAGGTCTCGGCGATCACCCTCGCCAAGCTCAAGGCCGACGCCGAGGCGTACCTCGGTGACACCGTCGACGGTGCCGTCATCACGGTCCCGGCCTACTTCAACGACGATCAGCGCCAGGCGACCAAGGACGCCGGCAAGATCGCCGGGCTCGACGTCAAGCGGATCATCAACGAGCCGACCGCCGCGTCGCTCGCCTACGGCCTGGACAAGGAGGACGACCAGACGATCCTCGTCTTCGACCTCGGCGGTGGCACCTTCGACGTGTCGGTGCTGGAGATCGGTGACGGCGTCTTCGAGGTCAAGTCCACCGCCGGCGACAACCACCTCGGTGGTGACAACTTCGACAAGGCGGTCGTGGACTGGCTCGCCGCGGAGTTCAAGAAGGACCAGGGCATCGACCTGAAGAACGACCCGATGGCCCTGCAGCGGCTGTTCGAGGCCGCCGAGAAGGCCAAGATCGAGCTGTCGTCCGCACAGGAGACGCAGATCAACCTGCCGTTCATCACCGCCGACGCGTCCGGTCCGAAGCACCTCGACGTGCGCGTCACCCGCGCCAAGCTCACCGAGCTCGTCAGCGCGCTGCTGGACCGTCTCGTCGCCCCGGTGCGTCAGGCGCTCGACGACGCCAAGGACAAGGGCTCCTCGGCCATCGATCACGTCGTGCTCGTCGGCGGCATGACCCGCATGCCCGCCGTGCAGGAGAAGGTCAAGGACCTCACCGGCAAGGAGCCGCACCGCGGCGTCAACCCGGACGAGGTCGTCGCCGTCGGCGCCGCCGTCCAGGCCGGGGTGCTCGCCGGTGACGTCAAGGACGTCCTGCTCCTCGACGTCACCCCGCTGACCCTGGGCATCGAGACCAAGGGTGGCGTGATGACGAAGCTCATCGAGCGCAACACGACGATCCCGACCCGCAAGTCCGAGGTGTTCTCCACCGCCGAGGACAATCAGCCGTCGGTCGAGATCCACGTGCTCCAGGGCGAGCGCGAGATGGCGAGCTACAACAAGTCGCTCGGCAAGTTCCAGCTCACCGGCATCCCGCCGGCGCCCCGCGGCGTGCCGCAGGTCGAGGTCACCTTCGACATCGACGCCAACGGCATCCTCAGCGTGTCGGCCAAGGACCTCGGCACCGGCAAGGAGCAGAAGATCGAGATCAAGGCCGGCGGTGGCCTGTCCGACGACGAGATCCAGAAGATGGTGACCGACGCCGAGGCGCACGCCGACGAGGACCGCAACGCTCGCGAGCTGGCCGAGGCCCGCAACGTGGCCGAGCAGGGCACCTACCAGGCCGAGAAGCAGCTCGAGGACCTGGGCGATCAGGTCGACGAGGCCGCCCGGACCGAGATCCAGGATGCGATCAAGGCCGTGCGCACCGCCCTGGAGGGCGAGGACGCGGCGGAGATCAACGCCAAGCGCGAGGCGCTCGAGCAGGCGTTCCACAAGGTGTCCGAGCAGCTCTACCAGCGCGCTCAGGAGGAGCAGGCGCAGGCGGCCGACGGGGCCGGGGCGCAGGGCGGCGGAGATGACGTCGAGGACGTCGTCGACGCCGAGGTCGTGGACGACAAGTAGCCCGACCGACACGACGACCCCGGGAGCAGCCGATGAGCGAGCACGAGCAGCAGCCGGCCGGGACCGCCGAGGACGCGGTCCCGGCGCCCGACCCCGCGACGGAGGACGGACCGGTGCAGGTCGAGGCGACGGCGGGAACGGATCCGGCCGACGCCGCCGACGCACCGGACGATCCGGACGTCGCGGGTGCGGACGCCGACGACGAGCCGGAGGCGGAGCCCGACTGGCGCGACCGCTATCTGCGGGCCGCCGCCGAGCTCGAGAACGTCCGCAAGCGCGCGCGTCGGGAAGCGGCCGCGGGGGAGACCCGCGGCGTCGCCCGACTGGCGCGTCAGCTGCTCCCGGCGCTGGACAACCTGGAGCGAGCGCTGCAGCACGCGGCCGAGGACACCGACGCCGACGAGGTCGACCGACAGTTCGTCGAGGGCGTGCGCATCGTCCATCGCGAGCTGCACACGGCGCTGGGCCAGACCGGGGTCGAGGCGTTCGACCCGACCGGCGAAGCGTTCGATCCTCACCAGCACGAGGCGATCACCCAGCAGCCGGCGCCCGAGGGCACCGCTGCCGGGCTCGTGCTCACCACGTACCAGACCGGCTACCGGCTGCGGGACGAGATCCTGCGCCCGGCGAAGGTGATCGTCTCCGGATGACCGACCCTCGCGGCCGGGCCGCCGGTCACCCCCGAGCCCACTGACCCATGGCCACCCCACGACAGGACAACGGTCCCGACCTCTACGCCGAGCTCGGCGTGGACAAGAAGGCCGGCGCCGACGAGATCAAGAAGGCGTACCGCAAGCTCGCCCGCGAGTACCACCCGGATCGCAATCCGGGTGACACCGCGGCCGAGGAGCGGTTCAAGAAGGTCTCGGCGGCGTATGACGTGCTCTCCGACGACGAGAAGCGCAAGGAGTACGACCGGGCGCGCGCGTTCGGCGGGCTCGGCGGGGCGTTCTCCACCGGTGGGGCCGGGTTCGACTTCGGTGACTCGGGGCTCGGGGACATCCTCGGCAACGTCTTCGGCAACCGTGGTGGTGGCGCGGGCCCCGCGGGGCGCAAGCGCCCCAACCAGCAGCGCGGCCGCGATCTCGAGGCCGACGTGACGCTGTCGTTCCGGCAGGCGATCGACGGTGCCCAGGTGCCGCTGAGCGTGCGCACGACCGCCACGTGCAACACCTGCACCGGCACCGGCGCCAAGCCCGGAACCAGCCCCACGGTGTGCCCACGGTGCAAGGGCCGCGGGGTGGAGTCCCAGGGCCAGGGGCTGTTCTCGATGAGCCAGCCGTGCTCCCGCTGCCAGGGATCGGGAACGGTCATCGAGGAGATCTGCCCGACCTGCGAGGGCGAGGGCGCGGTCCACACCACCAAGCGCTACCGGGTAAACATCCCGCCCGGGGTGAAGGAGGGCTCGCGGGTGCGCCTCGCCGGCAAGGGCCGCGCCGGTCGCAACGGCGGACAGCCGGGTGACCTGTTCGTCATCACCCACATCACCCCGTCGAAGGTGTTCGCGCGCAAGGGTGAGGACGTCGAGGTGACGGTGCCGATCTCGATTGCCGAGGCGGTCCGCGGCGCCGACGTCGAGGTGCCGACCCTCGACGGGCGCAAGAAGCTGCGCGTCCCGCCCGGGACCAAGCACGGCACCGTGCAGCGGCTGCGCAGCGAGGGCCCTCCCCGCCTGGGTGGCGGTGGCCGTGGCGACATCCACTACCGGTTCGTCATCGAGGTGCCCGAGCCGTCGACCGACGCGCAACGCGAGGCCGTGGACCAGCTCGGTGACCTGTTCCCGGCGACCAGCCGCAAGCGGCTCTTCGACGACGCCTGATCCGACCATGCTGTCCTCGACCTCCACGATGATCTCCCTGCACCATGGCTGAGGACGCCCCCCGCCGCCGCACCCGGACGACGACCACGAGGATCGAGGTCGACGCGGACCGAGGCGTGTTCATGATCTCGGTCGCCGCCGAGCTGGCCGACATGCATCCCCAGACGCTGCGGATGTACGAATCGCGCGGCCTGATCGAGCCGCAGCGCTCGGCCAAGGGCACCCGCCTGTACTCCCACAGCGACGTCGAGCGACTGCGCCGGATCCAACAGATGACCAACGACCTGGGCCTCAACCTGGCCGGCGTCGAGCGGGTGCTGGAGCTCGAGATCGAGCTGGAGCACGAGAAGCGCCGCTACGCCGATGCCGCCGAGCGGCTCGAGCGACTGCAGGAGGAGACCGTCCGGATGCGCGACGACCTCCGCGCCGAGATGCAGCAGGAGATCGACAAGCTCCGGCGCCGCAACGAGATCGTGCCCTACCGCCAGAGCACCGACATCGTGCCGACCCGCCGTCCCGACTCGGTCCGGATCCGGATCGACCGCGAGCGGTAGATGGGCGAACCGACTGATCAGGGTGGTCCGGTGTCGGGCTCTACGGGGCGCCCGACCGCCACGGGACCGTCCGATTCGCCGGGGCGGGAGACCGCCGGTCCGGGGCGACCGGCGATCGGCGGCCCGCACCCGTCGCCGTTGCCGGTCGGTGAGACGATCGACACCGGCATCGCCCTGCTGCGGCGCCACCCGCGCGAGTTGCTGCTGACCCAGGCGGCGCTGCAGCTCGGGGTGCTCGTCGTCGGCGTGGTGCTGGCGGCGATCGCGTTCCTCGTGATCGGCGATGTACGCACCGTGCCGGAGGAGGTCCGCGAGTCGCGCTTCCTCGGCGACAGCGTCATCGTCGTGCGTGACAGTCCGCGGTTCACCGACGGCCAGTCGGTGACCCTTGGCGTGTTCGGGCTCGTCTGGGTCGTGCTGGCGCTCTGGGGCTCGATCGGGGCGCTCGTCTCGGTCGTGCGCGGCGCGCACCGTGGCCTGGCCGGTGAGCCCGCTCCGGGCCTGCGCGCGGCGGCCGGCGACGCACTCGTCCGCGTACCGCGGCTCTACCTGCTGTCGATCGCCTACCTGGTCCTCTGGTTCGTGGCCTGGGCGGTGGTGGCGGGCCTCGTGGTCGGCGCGTCGGAGCTGTCGGGGTCGCTTGGCCTGCTGGTCGCCGCGATCGCGTTCGCCGGGGTCATCTGGTTCGGGGTCCGACTGTCGCTGTGGCCCGTCGTCCACCTGACCGAGGGGACGGGCCTGGCTTCGTGGGGCCGCTCGCTGGAGCTCACCCGGGGTCGCTTCTGGCCGCTGCTGGGCGTGTACCTGCTCGCCGCGCTCGTCGTCCTGATCATCTACATCGTGGTCGGCATCCTCGCCGAGCTCCTGCTCGCCGGAGCGTTCGCGGTCGACGACGTCGCCGGCTTCTGGGCGCTCGTGCCGTACTTCCTGATCTACCTGGTCCTGGGACTCGTCACCGTCGCGACGATGGTCGCCCCGCTGGTGGCGGCGCACCGGACGCTGGCGGGCGACCGGACGCTGGTGGGGAACGGGGCGGCGGAGGGGAACCGGACGGCGGAGTAGCGGCGGTCGGCGGTCGACGGCGGTCCGGCCCCACCGCGTTGCGGGAGACGGTCGGCGGGCTCGGAGGGTGTGACGTTTCCCGCCGGATGTGGCGGGGTTCGTTACATCGTCGGAGGTGGGGCCACGGCGGGGCGGGAGGGTGTGACGTTTCCCGCCGGATGTGGCGGGGATCGTTACACCGCGTTCCGCGTTCCGGCCGCCGTCCGCGTCCGGGACCTCCGCTCCCCCAACCCGCTCTCGCGACCCCCCACCCCGCTCGAACGCCGGCCGGCCCCGCTCGAACGCCGGCCTGCCCCGCCCAAACGCCGGCCAACCCCGCTCGAACGCCGGCCGGTCACCGCGCCGCGGCTGCCGCCCGCGCCGTGTCGGCGATGATCCGGGCGAGCTCCGGACCGGCATCCTCCTGGCAGAAGTGGGCGGCGCCGGCGACCGTGTGGTGCGTCCGGCCGGCGGCGCCCTTGACGAGCTTCTGGAACACCGCGTCGCCGCCGCGGGTGATCGGATCACCGTCGCCGAACGCCGTGACGAACGGGCGGTCGAACGCGGCCAATCCGCGCCACGCGGCGCGGTTGTCGGCGGCGCCCGGGTCGTCCGGTGCGTCGGGCACGAGCTGAGGGAAGACGCGCGCGCCGGCCTTGTACCGATCGTCGGGGAACGGGGCGTTGTAGGCGTCGATCTCGGCCGGCGAGAGATCGCGGGCGGTGCCCCCGTTCACGATCCGTCCGGCATCGAAGTCCTCGACCTCCTGGCTGTACGTGCGCCACGCCTGGAACGCGGGCCCGAGCCGGTGCTCGCCGTCCGGCAGGCCGGTGTTCGACGCGACCACCGCCGCGAAGCGGTCGGGCTGCTCACCGACGATCCGCAGGCCGAGCAGACCACCCCAGTCCTGGCCGAACAGCGTGATCCGCTGCAGCTTCAGGGCGTCGAGCAGGGCGGTGAGCCACGCCGCGTGGCGCGCGTACGTGTAGGCGGTCGCGTCGGTGGGCTTGTCGGAGCGTCCGAAGCCGATCAGGTCGGGGGCGATGACGCGGAATCCCTCGTCGGCCAGCGGGCCGATCATCGACCGGTAGAGGAAGCCCCAGGACGGCTCGCCGTGCACGAGCAGCACCACCTGGCCATCGGACGGACCGGCTTCGATGTACGCCATCCGCACTGCGATCCCGTCGGCCCCGACCTCCACGTAGGCGGGCTCCCACGGAAAGTCGGGCAGATCGGCGAAGCGGTCATCGGGGGTGCGCAGGATCTCCATGCCACCACCATCGCGGGTCGGCCGTCCGCTGTCCAAGCGACGGCGGTCGCGTGCTCGCCGCTGCGCCGTCCGCGAGTCCCATCGGGGGTCGACCCGACGCGTCCCCCCGCGACGTCCCCCGCGATGGCCCGCCCTCCCGTCGGCCGGCACTCACCCGACCGATGGGACCGCACCCGCGCCCGGCTCCGACACGATGTTCGCCCGTCCCCCGGTGCGGTCGCGGGCACGCGGTAGCGTGCCGATCATGGCCTCCGCGACCGATTCCGCCCTCTACGACATCCCAGCCGAGTTCCTGGACATCCGGGACATGGTGCAGACGATCGCGCAGGAGCGGATCGCGCCGCGCGCGTCCGCGATCGACAGCAGCGGCGAGTACCCGGCCGACATCCGGGCGCTGCTGGGCGAGAACGACATCCTCGGTCTACCGTTCGCGGAGCAGTACGGCGGCACGGGCACCGGCACCCTGATGCTGCAGATGGCGGTCGAGGAGATCGCCAAGGTCGACGCGTCGTCCGCGCTGATCCTCATGATCCAGGAGCTCGGGTCGCTGCCGATCCAGCTGTTCGGCTCCGCCGAGATGAAGGAGAAGTGGCTGCCGCGGTTCGCCACCGGCGAGCTGTCGCCGGCGTTCGCGCTGTCGGAGGCCGAGGCCGGGTCCGATCCGGCGTCGATGCGCACCGTCGCGGTGCAGGACGGCGACGAGTGGGTCATCAACGGGACGAAGAACTGGATCACCAACGCGGGCATCGCCGATGCCTACATCGTGTTCGCGGTGACCGATCGCGAGAACCGTCGCGTGACCGCGTTCCTCGTCGAGTCCGACCGTCCCGGGTTCTCGATCGGCGGTTACGAGCACAAGCTCGGCATCAAGGGCTCGCCGACCGGGTCGCCGGTGTTCGAGGACGTCCGGGTGCCGCAGGAGAACGTCGTCGGCGAGGTCGGCCGCGGCATGCGGGTGGCGCTGGGCACCCTGGAGCGCACGCGGCTCGGTGCGGCGGCCCAGGCGGTCGGGATCGCACAGGGCGCCACCGACTACGCCAACCAGTACGCGAAGGAGCGGCTGGCGTTCGGCAAGCCGATCAACCAGCTCCAGGGCCTGCAGTTCAAGCTCGCCGACATGGAGACCGGCACCGCCGCCGCGCGCGAGCTGCTCTACAAGGCCTGCGCGATGGCGGACCGTCCCGAGCGGCCCGACGACCTGGGCAAGTGGACGTCGATGGCCAAGCTCTTCGCGTCCGACAACGCGATGCGCGTGACCGTCGAGGCGGTGCAGGTCCTCGGCGGGTCGGGCTACGTCACCGACTACCCCGTCGAGCGGATGATGCGCGACGCCAAGATCACCCAGATCTACGAGGGCACCAACGAGATCCAGCGCGTGGTCATCGCGCGCCAGATGACGCAGTAGTGGGCGGCGGCGGGGGAGCGGCACCCCACGGGCAAGGGACGCCGGTCTCGGGCGCCGACGCCTAGGATCGACGGACGCTCGTTCCCCTGCGTCCGCCGGAGGTCCCCCATGCTCCCGCCCCGTTCTCCTCTCGCACCAGCCACGCCCTCACCCGTCGCCGTTCCGGCGCAGCGATGGCGGCGCCTCCTCGCGGCGGGCGTGGCGCTGGCGGCGCTCGCCCTGGGCGCTCCCGGGGCGACGGCCGCCGTCGTCGGCGTCGGGAGCGACCCGTCCGGAGACGCCGCCGACCCGCACCCCGGCCGCGACATCGTCGACTTCGGCATCAGCTACGACCGGCGGACCGGGAAGATGGAGGGGGCGGTACGCCTGCGCGGTGGCGCCGCCGATGCCCCCTCGCTGGTCACGCTCGTGGCGGGACGGCGCACGGCGGGCGGCTGCAACGGCTACCCGGCCGTCGGGTTCGCGTCGGCCACCGACGACTGGGGCGCCAGGTGGCTGCGCTTCCAGGCGCCGGCCGGCGCCGGCCCGCGCGGCGATGCCGACAAGGTGGGCCGCGGTGACGCGATCCAGCGGTTCGAGGCCACGGACCGCATGCTCCGGGGGGTGCGGTCCGACTGCGTCGTGGCGTTCCTGTCCCAGCTCGACGACGGCTCGGTCATCTACGACACCGCCGGCCCGCTCCCGCTCGTCCCCCAGCCCGAGCTCGGGATCCGCATCAGCGGGGTGCCCAAGCGATTCGCCCCCGACCGCCGGCGCCGGATCCGGGTGACGCTGTCCAACCCCGGTGAGGCCCGCACCGGACGGATACGCCTGCGGGTCGGTCGTGCCCGTGGGCTCGTGGTCTCGCCGCGGACCCGCACCCTGCCGGGACTGAAGGCCGGCGGCAAGCGCACCGTGACGTTGCGGGTGACGCTGCGCGCGCGGGCACGCACGGCCACGACGCTCAAGGTGACGGCCAGGGCCGGCAAGCTCCGGGCGAGCGACGACGCGTCGCTGTACCTGCGGCATCGGCCCCGGGGCGGAAGCGGCGGCGGTGCCGGTCACGTCCCCCGACTCTGCAACCGCTACTCGCCCGATCTCTCGGGACGGACCGGCGGATCGCTGATCCTCGTGCCCTGCTGAGCCGGGGTCGATGCCCGGTTCCGGGTGCGCCCGGAACCGATCGGTGATCGCGGAGGCGTGGTCGTCAGGAGGGCGGTGCGGACCCTTCGTGACGTGGCCCGCCGTCGGCTGCTACCGCGCCGAGGTCAGGCCCGGGGCGGGGGTCCCGTCGGCGTACGTCGTGGGGATCTCGACGTCGCCGGTCGGGGCACGATCCGTGGCGTCACCGAGCAGACGGCCGTCGCGGTCGATCGGCACCGCCGTATCGCCGAAGTCCGCCCGCGACAGGGCGGCGACGCGGTCGATCGCGCGCCGCCGGGGATCGAGGCGCGGCAGCCCCTTGCCGTGCAGACGCACCGGGACCAGGCGTCCGCCGGTCGCGCGGCCCTCGCCGTCGAGCGTCACCCGCAGCACCGCGCTCTCGCCGAGCGCTCCCCCGAGCGAGAACGTGTCCCAACCGGTGAAGTTGCCCAGCGAGTAGGCGATCAACCGGTCGCGGTAGACCTCCATCCCGCGCAGCACGTGCGGACCGGCGCCGAGCACCAGGTCGGCACCGGCGTCGACCGCCGTTCGTGCGAACGCCCGCACGTCGCCGCGCGGCTCGCCGTACCCGGACTCCGGGCCGCTCGGGGTGCGCTGCGCATCTCGTCCCTCCGCACCGGCGTGGAACGTGACCACGACGGTGTCCGCCTGCCGGGCTGCGTCGGCGACGAACGTCCGCACCTTCTCCAGGTCGGTGATCGGCGATGCCCACCGGTAGGCGGCGAACCCGACGACCGCGATCCGTCGTCCGCCGCGGCGCAGCACGGTGATCTCGCCCGGTCGGCCGTTGTAGCCGACGCCGACGTCGCGCAGAGCCTTCACCGTCTGGCCCATCCCGGCCGCGCCGGCGTCCCAGGCGTGGTTGTTGGCCAGGCTCACCAGATCGAACCCCGCGTCCCGGAGCGCCCGCGCGTTCGTCGGCGGCGCCTGGAACGCGAAGCACGTCGCGGAAGGCGCGCCGCCGCACTTGGTCGCGCCGCCCGTGCCGAACGTGCCCTCGAGGTTGCCGAGGACCGCATCCGCCACGAGCTGCTCCCGGACCGCACCGAGCATGTCTCGGCCGTGCCGCGGGGGCAGGCCGTGCGACGAGCCGAAGGTCATGTCACCGACCCACGTCACCTCGATCGGCCGCTTGTCCCTCGGCTCCGCGGCGCCGGCCCGGCCGATGGCGCCCGGGACCTGCGGCGAAGGATCGCCGGCGGCGCGGAGCACCAC
Organism: Solirubrobacteraceae bacterium; assembly: GCA_050252545.1. Lineage (GTDB taxonomy): Bacteria > Actinomycetota > Thermoleophilia > Solirubrobacterales > Solirubrobacteraceae > Patulibacter. The sequence goes on along the minus strand of JBFWKS010000003.1, from coordinate 11,708 downwards.
GAGCCCGACGACGAGGACCGCCAGCACGGCGATCACGCCGCCCAGCGATCGTGAGGCGTCCGGAGCGGTCGGCGCGAGTCGGCCCATGTGCGGGCGGTTCGGTCCCGCTCACGGTGGCTCCTCGCTCCTGCACCGGATCGTGCGCCCGGTGCAGGGGATCATGCGCTCGGGGCGGCGATCGGAGCCTCGTCGGCCGGCGGGGCGGATCGCCGTGGCGGCTCCGCGGGCGGGATGCGTGGTCGGTTTTGGGACGCATACGTCCCGTCATCGACTGGGCTTCGCCATCGGACGGGTCCGCGGGCGCAGGGCCGGACTCGGCGACGGGACCGCGGCGGGCGTCGACCGCCTACGCCGGCCGTCGCCCCGGTCGCGACGACGCGAGGGCGAGCACGACGAGCGCCACCGCCAGGCCGACCGCCCAGCCGGCGACGACGTCGGTCGGGCTGTGGACGGCCAGCACCACCCGGGACACCCCGACGAGGGTCGTCACCACGACGCACGCGGCGACGGCGATCCCGCTGCGACGCGACGCCCACAGGACCAGCCCCAGGCACAACCACGCCGACGCCGACTGGGCCGCGTGGCCCGACGGGAACCCCGGCGAGGACTCGGCCACGCGGTGCAGGACCTCGGGCGGCCGGGGACGGTCGACGATCGCCTTGAGCAGGGGGTTCAGGGCGCCGGCGACGATGAGCGAGACCGCAGGCAGCGCCCAGACGACCGCGGTGCGGCCGCGCACCGTCATCGCCACGACCGCGAGCACGAGCGTTCCGGCGAGCAGTACCCGGAAGTCGCCCAGCAGCGTGATCGCCCGCGCGAGATCGACGGTCGCGTCGCTGCGGCCGTCGGCCAAGTCGGCGACGACCCGCGCGTCCCACCGTGGCAGGGCACCGTCGTGCCGGACGAGCCACCCCAGGACCGCCACCAGGAGGATGCACGCGGCCACCGTCGCGATCGTGATCCGCGATGTGCGGGGCGGCGTCTCCGGGGCCGGGGCACTCCCGCGACCCGGATCGTCGGACAGGTCGGAGGCTGCCACCGGGGCGATGCTATCCCGAGAGGGCAAGAACGGTCATCGACGGCGAGGCTCGTTCACGGCACACTCGACGCCGTGACGACCACGCGACGCGACCGGCTGCGCGAGCTCCTCGATGCCGTGCTCGCCGACGGCAACGACGACCTGACGACGATGGCGGCCGACGCCTACGCCTCGCCGTTCCACCTCAGTCGCAGCCTGGCCCGCGATGCGGGCGAACCGCCCGTTGCGCTCCGTCGCCGCGTCCTGCTCGAGCGGGCCAGCTGGTCGCTCGGCCGGGGCGCCCGCGTCGCCGAGACCGCCGAGGCGGCGGGATACGACTCCGTCGCGGGGTTCAGCCGGGCGTTCCGACGGGCGTTCGGGCGCCCACCGGCGAGCACCACCGCGGGTAGCGGCCACCGTCTGCCGGCGCCGAACGGCATCCACTTCCACCCGCCGGTCAACCTCTGGGTCGACGCTGAGCGGGAGGCGGGAACCGACCCCGCCCACGAGCCGTCGGGCGCGAGCGCGGCGCTCGTGATCGCGCAACTCGTCCACCACGACCTGGACGACGTCGCCGCGCTGCTGCGCTGGTCGGCCGCGCTCCCCGCCGTCGAGCTCGACCGCGAGCGACGGCCCGGGAACGTCGTGCTGCCCTGGGACGGTCCCGAGGCGTCGCTGCGCGCGGTCCTCGTGGCGCTCGTGCGCGCGAAGGAGGTCTGGGCGGCGTCGATCCTCGGTGAGGACCATCCGCCGCCCGGGGTCGACGACCTGGAGTCGCTCGCCGCGCGGCACGACGCCGTCGCGTCGCGCTGGGTCGCGCTCTGGCGCGACATCGACCGCCGCGGAGGGTGGGGCGACCGGCTCGTCGATGCGCTCTGCGATCCGCCCGAGTCGTTCGTCCTCTCCGGCGTGCTCGTCCACGTCGCCACCTATGCCGCCCATCGCCGTCAGCTGGCCCGGGAGCTCCTGCGCGAGGCGCGGGTCGCCGTCGACGACGGTGACCCGCTCGCGTGGCTCGTCGACGGTGCCCCGCCCGACCGGCCATGACGGCTCCGCGTCGGCGCCGCAGGCCCCGGCCCCTTCCCAGCCCCACTGACGGACGCCGCGGCGCCACCGACTCCGATCCGCATCCCGACCACGACCCCGACCCCGACCCCGACCCGAGGATCCTCATGCCCCACACCACGTACTTCACCGCCACGTCCCTCGACGGGTTCATCGCCGACCCGGAGCACTCGCTGTCGTGGCTCTTCCGCAGCGACCACGACCCGGATGGCGCGTTGTCGCACGTGCCGTTCGTCGACGCCGTCGGAGCGCTCGCGATGGGCTCCTCGACGTACGAGTGGCTCCTCCGGCACGAGGGTGCCAAGCCCGACTTCCGCTGGCCCTACGCCCAGCCGACGTGGGTGTTCAGCTCGCGCGAGCTGCCGACCGTCGAAGGCGACGTGCGGTTCGTGTCCGGTGACGTCGCCCCGGTCCACGCGGAGATGGTGGAGGCGGCCGGCGAGCGCGATGTGTGGCTGGTCGGCGGCGGCGAGCTCGTCGGGCGCTTCGCCGACGCCGGGCTGCTGGACCGCGTCCTCGTCTCGATCGCCCCGGTGACCCTGGGCGCCGGCGCGCCGCTGCTCCCGCGTCGCCTGCGCCTGATCCCCGAGGCAGTCGAGCGCAACCGCGACTTCGCCTGCGTGAGCTACCGCGTCGACGGACCGGAGCCGGACTGATTCCGCGCCCGCGTGAGCCGGTGTTGGGGGCGTCAGGCCTGTGACGCTCGCGCGTCGACCGGCCCCCGTCCGGTCGGCTTGTGGTCCGGCGGTCGGGCCCAGGCCGGACGCAGCCCCGCAGCGTGGCGGGATCGCGCTTGACATGAGCGGACAGGTATCGCATGATCTTAGTCATATAGACGCAGATCGTGGATCGGTAGGCCGTCGGAATCGCGGATCGCCAGATCCGCATGACGCACGGGTCGTCCTCCGCCCCGCCGTGCGTCACCCTTGTCCTGTTCCTTCCCCCGGAGCCGCCGATGCAACCTGATCGCTTCACCATCAAGACGCAGGAGGCGCTCGCCGAGGCCGGTCAGCTGGCCGAGCGGCGGCGCAATCCGCAGATCACGCCCGAGCACCTGCTCGCCGTCCTCCTCGACCAGGACGGCGGGATGGTCGGGCCGATCCTCCAGAAGCTCGGCGTCCAGCCGGAGCTCGTCCGCCGCCCGGTCGAGGCGGCGCTCGACACGCTGCCCACCACGACGGGCGGAGGGCAGTCCTCCGGCCCGTCCAGCGAGCTCGTCGCCGTCCTGCGCGGGGCCGAGGAGCAGATGCGGGGCCTGGGTGACGAGTACCTGTCGACCGAGCACGTGCTGCTCGCCCTCGCCGATCACGACTCCAAGGCCGGCGACGCGCTGCGCGGGGCCGGGGCCGACGGGGACGCGCTCAAGGAGGCCGTCGACGGGCTGCGCGGCGGGCACAAGGTCACCGACCAGAGCCCCGAGGACAAGTTCGAGGCGCTCAAGCGCTACGGCCAGGATCTGACCGAGGCCGCGCGTGAGGGCCGGCTCGACCCGGTGATCGGTCGCGACGAGGAGATCCGCCGGGTCATCCAGGTGCTTTCCCGGCGGCGCAAGAACAACCCGGTGCTCATCGGCGAGCCCGGCGTCGGCAAGACCGCGATCGCCGAGGGCCTGGCCCAGCGGATCGTCGACGGCGACGTTCCCGAGTCGCTGCGTGACCGCCGCGTCATCGCCCTCGACATGGGCTCGATGATCGCCGGGGCCAAGTACCGCGGCGAGTTCGAGGACCGGCTCAAGGCCGTGCTCAAGGAGGTCGCCGACGCCAAGGGCCAGATCGTCCTCTTCCTCGACGAGCTCCACACCATCGTCGGCGCGGGCGCGAGCGAGGGCTCCGTCGACGCGGCCAACCTGCTCAAGCCGATGCTCGCCCGCGGTGAGCTGCGCGCGGTCGGTGCCACGACGCTGGACGAGTACCGCAAGTACGTCGAGAAGGACGCCGCGCTCGAGCGGCGCTTCCAGCCGGTCGTCGTCGACGAGCCGTCGGTCGAGGACACGATCGCGATCCTCCGCGGGCTGAAGGACAAGTACGTCACCCATCACGGCGTCGACATCCAGGACGCCGCGCTGATCGCCGCGGCGACGCTGTCGCACCGGCACATCGCCGACCGGCAGCTGCCGGACAAGGCGATCGACCTCATCGACGAGGCCGCGTCGCGCCTGAAGATCGAGATCGACTCCAAGCCGACCGAGATCGACGAGATCGATCGGCGGATCATGCAGCTGGAGATCGAGCGCACGTCGCTGGACAAGGAGGAGGACGACGCGTCCCGCGACCGCCTGGACGCGCTGGACCGCGAGCTCGCCGACCTGCGCGAGCGCTCCGCGGCGATGACCGCCGAGTGGCAGCGCGAGAAGGAGTCCGTCGAGGGTGTCGGACGACTCAAGGAGGAGCTGGACCAGAAGCGCGTCGAGGCCCAGAACGCCCAGCGTGCCGGTGATCTGCAGCGCGCCGGTGAGCTGACCTACGGCGAGATCCCCCAGCTGGAGCAGCAGATCGCCGACGTGGAGGCCAAGGCCCGCGAGGCCGAGGGGGACGCCGGCGAGGGCTTCCGGTTCCTCGAGGACCGCGTCACCGCCGAGCACATCGCCGAGGTCGTCGGTCGCTGGACCGGGATCCCGGTATCGCGGCTGTTGGAGGGCGAGATCGAGAAGCTCGTCCACATGGAGGACCGGCTGCACGACCGGGTGATCGGCCAGGACGAGGCGGTCGACGCGGTCTCGGCAGCGATCCGCCGCAGCCGCTCCGGCCTCGGCGATCCGGACCGGCCGATCGGCTCGTTCCTCTTCCTCGGTCCCACCGGCGTGGGCAAGACCGAGCTCGCGCGCGCGCTCGCGGAGTTCATGTTCGACAGCCAGGACGCGATGGTCCGGATCGACATGTCGGAGTACATGGAGAAGCACGCGGTGTCGCGCCTCGTCGGTGCGCCCCCCGGGTACGTCGGCTACGACGAGGGCGGTCAGCTGACCGAGGCGGTGCGGCGCAAGCCCTACTCGGTGCTGCTGCTCGACGAGGTCGAGAAGGCCCACCCGGACGTGTTCAACATCCTCCTGCAGCTGCTGGACGACGGTCGCCTGACCGACGGCCACGGCCGGACGGTGGACTTCACCAACACGGTGCTGATCCTCACCTCGAACATCCCGGGGGGCCGGGAGGGGGCCGAGCAGCACTTCCGGCCGGAGTTCATCAACCGCCTGGACGACATCATCGAGTTCCACGCGCTGGAGCGCCGGCACCTCGGCTCGATCGTCGGCATCCAGACGCAGCGGGTGATCGACCGGGCCGCCGAGCGCGGCGTCACGGTGGTGCTGGACGACGCGGCGCGGGAGCTGCTCGGCGACCTGGGCTACGACCCGACGTACGGTGCCCGGCCGCTGAAGCGGGCGATCCAGAAGCACCTGACCGACCGGCTGGCCCTGGCGCTGCTGCGCGGCCAGGTCCGGGACGGCGAGACGGTCGACGTCGGTGCCGCCGACGGCGAGATCACGCTGACGGTCGACGGCGCCGGGATCGCCGAAGCCGGCCTGCAGGCGCGGCCCGGAGAGCCGGCGGCGCTGGCAGCCGGCGGTGACGGGGGCGAGTGAGCGGGCGGGGCGGCGGGGAGACCCGTCGCCCACGCGCCGCGCCGTCCACCGCGGCGCCCCTCGGCTTTCGGTGCCGCACCCTCTAAGGTCGGAGGAGTGACGCGCACCACCCCGTCGACCCTCTCGCGGGAGCCGTCGCGCCCGCGACCGGCGCCGCTGGCGGACGGCTTCGGCCGCGTCGCCCGCGACCTGCGGATCTCGGTCACCGACGTCTGCAACCTGCGCTGCCGGTACTGCCTGCCCGACGAGCAGATGTCGTGGCTGCCGCGGGACGAGCGGCTGGACGAGGACGAGACGGTGCGGATCGTGGAGCTGCTCGCGCGGCTCGGCGTGCGGACCGTCCGGGTGACCGGCGGCGAGCCGCTCGTTCGTCCCGGTCTCGCCGGCCTGGTGGCCCGGATCAACGCGATCGACGGGATCGAGGAGATCTCGCTCACGACCAACGCCGTGCTGCTGGCGCGGCACGCTGGGGCGCTGGCCGACGCCGGCGTGTCGCGCGTGAACGTGTCGCTCGACAGCGTCGACCCGGTGCGGTTCGCCGAGCTCACCCGCCGCGACCTGCTGCCGAAGGTCCTGGCCGGGATCGCCGCCGCGCAGGACCAGCCGGGCATCACCCAGGTCAAGCTCAACGCGGTCGCGCTGCGGGGGATCACCGAGCACGAGGCGATCGACCTCGTCGCGTTCGCGCGCGCACGCGACCTGCAGCTGCGGTTCATCGAGGTGATGCCGCTGGACGCCGGACGCCGCTGGCGCGAGCAGGACGTCCTGACCGCCGAGGAGCTGCGGTCGATCATCGCCGAGCGGTGGCCGGTGGAACCGTTGGAGCGCGAGCCCTCGTCGACCGCCCGGGTGTTCCGGTTCGCCGACGGTGGGGGCGAGGTTGGGTTCATCGCGTCGGTCACCGAGCCGTTCTGCGCCGACTGCGACCGGATCCGGCTGACGGCCGACGGGCAGCTGCGGACCTGCCTCTTCTCGCACGACGAGGCCGATCTGCGCGGACCGCTGCGGGACGGCGCGTCGGACGCGGAGCTGGAGCGGATCGTCCGCGACGCCGTCGCGCTCAAGCAGTGGGGTCACGAGATGCACCGGCCCGGGTTCCGGCCGCCGGACCGGCCGATGAGCGCCATCGGCGGGTAGGTCCGACCGCCGGGCGCCCGTTGCGCGAAGATCAGCGCGATGCCCGACGCGGACCTCGACACGACGACCATCGACGGCTGGCTCACCGCATTCGCGCGGGAGGCCGGCGCTCCGGCGCCGACCGCGGAGGAGCGGGCACAGCTGCTGGACCTGGCCCGCCACGCGGCGCACCGCGCTCAGCGGCAGGCCGCGCCTCTCGCGTGCTGGGTCGCCGGGCGCACCGGTCGGCCGGTCGCCGAGGTGCTGGCGCTCGTCGAGGCCGACGCGATGCTGCGGGCCCCGGACGACGACGGCGCCGGACGATGAGCGGCACACCGGAGCCGTCCCGTCCCGCCGCTCCGGCGCTCACGGACTTTCCCGCGGTGATCGGGATCACCACGCGGTGGAAGGACAACGACGTCTACGGGCACGTCAACAACGTCGAGTACTACAGCTACTTCGACACGGCGATCAACACGTGGCTGATCCGCGAGGGCGGGCTGGACGTCGCCTCCGGGCCGGTGATCGGCGTGTGTGCCGAGTCCGGTTGCCGGTTCCTGGCCGAGGTGCGCTTCCCGGCCGGGATCCGCTGCGGCGTGCGGGTCGCGCGCCTGGGGCGTACGAGCGCCGTCTACGCGCTGGGACTGTTCGACGACGAGGACCGTGCCCTGGCCGACGGGTCGTTCGTCCACGTGTTCGTCGACCGGCAGACCCGTCGTCCCGTCCCGATCCCCGACGGTCTGCGGGCCGCGCTGGAGCGGCTCGTCACGGCGTGACGCGGCATTCGGTCCGGTGTGGACATCCGCCCGTGGGGCGCGTGCCCGGACGCGGCGCCGCACCCCGCCACCGCGGGAAGCGTGGCCGGACGGGCCGGTGCGGTCGCCCCGGTCATGCCGGACCGGCATCGGTCGGGGGTCGCCGGCGCTGCAGCGCGGCGAGGTCCTCGGGCCGGTTGACGTTGGCCAGGAGCGTCGCCGGATCACCGTGGCGGCGCACGGCCTCGTCGTCGAGGCGCACCGCGCCCAGGCCCAGGACGGTCGGGACGACGGCCGCGCCGTCGTGGGCCGCCGCCCGCAGCGATGTGGCGTGCGCCGGGTCGAACCTGCCCAGGAGCGGGTGCAGACGACCGGCGGCCTCGACGACCACGAGCGGCTCGGGCCGGTCGGCCAGCTCCCGCAGCAGCGAGCCGACGACACCCGGCAGGTCCGCGGGCAGCACGACGACCGGGCCGCCGGCGCGGTCGAGCGCGGCGGTGACGCCCGCGAGCGGGTGTCGCGGCTCATCGGGCTCGTCCCACCGCTCGATGGCGATGGCGGGCAGCGGGCTGTCGCGCTTGGCGATCACGACGGGACGGAGTCCGGCGGCCAGCGCGGCGGCGACTCCGTGCTCCAGCAGCGTCCGTCCGTGCAGCAACAGGCCGGCCTTGGGAGCACCCATCCGCCGTCCCGCGCCTCCGGCCAGGATCACCACCGGCGGTCGGTCGGCGGCTCCGGGTCGCTCGCGTCCCACCGGGCCAGTCTGACGCCCGATGCCGGACCAGGGGGACGTGACCCGGCGGGGTGTCGGTCCGGTCCGCATGGGGGCCGGCCCCGCCCGGTGCCGGTCCACGGCTCGACCCCGGATCCGGGATCGTCCCGCGGACGGCGTACATCGCCGAGGCCCGGAATCGAACCGTCACCGACGATCGTCCGTGGACACGGTCCGCAGATCGCGCTCTGCCATTCTCCCCCGGCCATGTCGCATGAACCCAGCGCGGGATCCGCCGCCGATCCACCGATGCCTTCCGCCCACAAGCGCCTGATCGCGCTGCTGGTCGCGTCGACGTTCGTCGTGATCCTCAACGAGACGATCATGAGCGTCGCGCTGCCGCACCTCATGGACGACCTGAGCATCCCGGAGACCACGGCGCAGTGGTTGACGACGGCGTTCCTGCTGACGATGGCCGTGGTGATCCCGATCACGGGATTCCTGATCCAGCGGTTCCCCGTCCGCACGGTGTACATCGTCGCGATGTCGGCGTTCACCCTCGGCACGCTGATCGCGGCGTTGGCCCCCGGGTTCACCGTCCTCCTCCTCGGACGCATCGTCCAGGCGGTCGGCACCGCGCTGATGATGCCGCTGCTCATGACGACGATCCTCACCCTCGTCCCCGCGTCGCGACGCGGGCAGACGATGGGCATGGTCTCGATCGTCATCGCGGTGGCGCCGGCGATCGGACCGACGATCTCGGGCCTGGTCCTCAGCGGCCTGGACTGGCGGTGGATGTTCTGGTTCGTCCTGCCGATCGCCGTGCTGTCGCTGATCCTCGGTGGGCTCTGGGTCCGCAACGTCACCGAGCCGCGTCCGGCGCACCTGGACGTCGCGTCGGTGGTGCTGTCGGCGATCGGGTTCAGCGGCGTGGTCTACGGCCTCAGCAGCATCGGCGAGGCGGCCCGCGGCGACACGCCGATCCCGCCGGTGATCCCGATCGTCATCGGCGTCGTCGCGCTCCTGGTCTTCGGTTGGCGGCAGCTGCGGATCGGCGAGCGCGCGCTGCTCGACCTGCGCGTCTTCGCGTCGCGGACGTTCGCCGTCGCCGCGCTGCTCATGGCCGCGAGCATGATGTCGCTCTTCGGCGCGATCATCCTGCTGCCGCTCTTCCTGCAGAACGTGCAGGACGCGTCGACGCTGACCACCGGCCTGATCATGCTGCCCGGTGGCCTGGTGATGGGTCTGATGGCACCGTTCGTCGGTCGGATCTACGACCGGGTCGGCCCGCGGCCGCTGGTGATCCCCGCCGCGGGGGTCGTGATCCTGGCGATGGCGCTCATGTCGACGCTCGACGAGGGCACGTCGCGCGGGTTCGTCATCGGTTGCCACGTCGTCCTGAGCATCGGCCTGGCGCTGCTGTTCACGCCGCTGCTGACCGCCGCGCTCGGATCGGTCCCGGCCCACCTGTACTCCCACGGCAGCGCGATCGTCAGCACGCTGCAGCAGGTCGCCGGGGCGGCCGGCACGGCGATCTTCATCACCGTGATGACCCGCAGGGCGACGTCGGTCTCCGACGTCGGGACCGAGGACGTCCACGCGCTGTCGGAGGGCGTGCAGGCGGCGATGACGGTCGGCGTCGGCCTGGCGGTCGTGGGCGGCGTGATCGCCCTGCTCATCCGCCGCCCGCCGGCGGGGCCGATGGAGACCACGACGGCCGATGGGCAGCCCGTCGACCCGCACCCCGTCGAGCCGGGCCCGGACTCTCCGGACGCCGACGCTGACGCCCCAGGCCCCGGCGCGGGCCCCGACGGCGATCCGACGCCGGTCGAGGAGCCCGCAAAGGTCTGACGGCCCGCCTCCACCGTCGCGCCCGGCCTCCCGGCGGCCGCCGGCCCGTTGTCCACGGCCGCGCCGCCGCGTGGCCCGTCGGCCCGAGCGGCACCGGCCGACTCGCGCGGCCGTCGGCCGCGGGGCGGGGCGGTCGCGGGATAGGGTCCGGCGATGGTCGCCCTCACGAGCTTCGCGGACGCCCGCGCCGCGGCGATCGCCGTCGGGGAGGCCGCACGCCTGCCGACCGCGGTGGTCGACCTGGCCGATGCCGACGGTCGCACGATCGCCCACGACGTCCTCGTCCCGCGGTCGCTGCCGCACTTCGCGAGCTCGGCGATGGACGGCTACGCGGTGCGTGCGGCCGACGTCGCCGCCGCGACCGAGGACCGTCCTGTGGACCTCGTGCTGGGGGCCGAGTCGCGGGCCGGCCTGCCCACCGCGGCCGCGGTCGCGGCGGGCACCGCGATCCGGATCAGCACCGGCGCCCGGATCCCGGACGGTGCCGACGCCGTCGTCCGGGTCGAGGACACCGCCGAAGTCGACGGCCGCGTCACGGTGCGGGCCGCGGTCGACGCCGGCCGCAACGTGCGACCGGTGGGGGAGGACGTCCGCGCCGGCGACGTGGCCGCCCGGACCGGTGACCGGCTGCACCCCGGGCGGATCGCGCTGCTCGGCGGGATCGGCACGGTGACGGTGACCGTCGCCGCCCGGCCGTCGGTGACGGTCATCGCCACCGGGGACGAGATCGTCGTCGGCGGGGGCGCGTTGGCCGACGGCGAGGTCCACGACGTCAACGGCGTCGCGCTGCCGGCGCTGCTGCGAGCGGCCGGCGCGGGACCGGTCGACGTGGTGCGCGTGGGCGACGACCGCGAGGCGACGATCCAGGCGTTCGCCGACGCGACCGGCGACGTCGTCGTCTCGTGCGGCGGGGTGTCGGCGGGCCGTCACGACCACGTCCGGCCCGCGCTGCAGGCACTGGGAGCGGAGCAGGCGGTCTTCGGGGTGGCGCTGCAGCCGGGCAAGCCGACGTGGATCGGTGCGCTCGCCGGCCGGCCGGTCCTCGGTCTGCCCGGCAACCCCGCGTCGACGCTCGTCACCGCGACGCTGTTCGTCCTCCCGGCGCTGCGCGCGATGGCGGGCGCTCCGCCGGCCGATCCGCGCTGGGGCCGACTGATCGCCGACGCCCCGACCGACACCCGCCGGCTACGGGCGTTGCGGGCCGTCGCGGTCCCGCAGGCCGACGGGGTCCTGGGCGTACGGCCGCTCGCCGGCCAGCCGTCGCACCACCTCGGGGCCCTGGCCGACGCCGACCTGCTGGCGCTCGTCCCCCCGCAGGACGGGCCGTTGGCGGCCGGCTCGACGGTCGAGGTCGTGGTTCCGCCGGGCGTCGGCGGCTGACGGGGGGCATGGCCCGGGAACGCTTCTCGGCGGGAGCGTCGCCACCAGGCGCCGGCGTCTGATGGCGACATCGCCCTCGGGCAGGTGAGCCGTGGCCGCGAGGATCACTCGGGCGTCCACAGGGCCTCGACCGGCACGCCCCAGAGGCGATCACCGAGGGGGACGGTGTCGGGACCGGTGTGCACCACGATCCCGGCGCGGAAGTCCTGGCCGGTGTGGTCCCTGAGGTGC
>JBFWKS010000002.1:0-54019 GCA_050252545.1 Solirubrobacteraceae bacterium | reverse complement strand
CAGCAGGCGGCCGGGCACGTCGAGGCGTTCGCCCGCTTTCCGGTCCAGGACACGACGGTCGAGGTCGTCCGTGCCGCTCTCGCCACGAGGGAGCGAATCCAGATCTCCTACTGGGACGCGGCGATCATCGAAGCCGCGCGCGCGGTGGGATGCGGCGTGGTGCTCTCCGAGGATCTCGGCGACGGGCAGGACTACGCGGGTGTCCGCGTCGAGAACCCGTTCCGCACGTGACCCCGTCGATCACCCGTCAGTGCCCGAACCGGTCCGAGTCGGTGACCCCGTCCTCGCCCTGGTCCAGGCGCGACGGCTCGGCCATCTCGCCGTCCGACAGCTCGAAGCCGAAGACGTCCAGGTTCTCGCGCTGCCGCTGCGGATCGGCGGACTTGGGGATCGGGACGAGCTCCTGCTGGACGTGCCAGCGCAACACGATCTGGGCCGGGGTCCGGTCGCGCGCGTCGGCGATCCGTCGGATGGCCGGCCGTGACAGCAGGTCGCCACCGGCGCCGATCGGGCTCCACGACTCGACGGTGATCCCCTGCTGCAGGAGGTACGCGCGGGTCTCGATCCGGGCGACGGTCGGATCGAGCTCGATCTGGTTCACGTCCGGGACCACGCCGGTCTCGTCCAGGAGCCGGTCGATGTGGTGGGGCTTGAAGTTCGACAGGCCGACCGCCCTGATCCGTCCGTCCTCCAGCAGCCGCAGGAGCCCGCGGTACGCGTCGACGTACCGGTCCTGCGCCGGGTTGGGCCAGTGGATGAGGAGCAGGTCGATGTGGTCCAGGCCCAGCCGCTCCGCGCTGCGCTCGAATGCCCGCTGCGCCTCGTCGACCCCGTGGTCCTCGGCGTTGAGCTTCGTCGTGACGAACAGCGCCTCGCGCGGGACGCCCGACGCCCGCAGCCCGGCCCCGACGCCCCGCTCGTTGCCGTAGTTGTAGGCGGTGTCGATCAGGCGGTAGCCGTTGCGGATCCCCTCCGCGACCGCGACCTCCGCGGCGTCGTCGTCGAGCGGCCACGTCCCCAGCCCGATGCGGGGCATCCGTGCTCCGTGGCGGAGCGTCACGGTCGGGGCCGGGTCAGCGCACATGGGCACGTTCTACCGGTCCGGGAGGTCGCCGGTGGCCGGACTGGGTGGTTCGACCGTGGCCCGGTCGGGCGATTCGGGCGCCCTACGTCCTCTGGTACCTTCGGGCGCCGATGTCGAGCGCTCCGTCCGCATGATCGCCGCCCCGCTAGCGGAGATCGAGTTCGTCACCGACGCGCTCTCCGGTGTCGCCGAGGCCCTCGAGGTGCCGGTGCACGTCATGGCGCTCCTGCTGCTGCTCGTGCTCGCGCTGGAGCTCGGGCGCGGCCTGACCGAGACGTGGCGCCGCGTCCGTCCCGGGCATCTGCCGCTGGTTGAGGTCGGTCGTCGCGCGTTCGCCGATCCGAAGCAGGCCGCGCAGCTGTCGCGTCTGGCGCCGAGCCGCCTGGCCGAGCGCGCCGTGTTCGGGATCGGCACCGCCATCGGCACCGGCAAGGCCGAGGACATCGAGAACTCCCTGGCGGACTTCGAGCTCGGCGTGCAGCGGCGTCTGGACCGCACCCGGATGCTCGTCCGTGCAGGGCCGGCCCTGGGCCTGATGGGCACCCTGATCCCGCTGGCCCCGGGACTCGCGGCGCTGGGTCGTGGCGACATCGCCCAGCTCGCCGACAACATGCAGACGGCGTTCGCGGCGACGGTCGTCGGTCTGCTCGTCGGCACCGTCGCATTCGCGCTGACGCTCGCCCGCACGCGCGTCTACACCGAGGACCTGGCGGCCCTGGAGCGGGCCACCTCCCAGGCGACGCCGGGCGCCCCGGAGCACGAGCGGCTGACCGAGACGGTCGCGGAACCGGAGCCGGCGACGTGAGACGCACCGGCCTCGGCCGTCACGGTCAGCTCGACAGCGAGGCCGGCGACCCGCTCGACGGCGTGGTCAATCTGTTCGACGTCGGCCTGGTGCTCGCGGTCGCGTTCCTCGTCGCAGGGCTCGGGCTGGCGGTCAACAGCGAGACCGGCCAGATCGAGACGCGCGACGAGCAGCCGCCCGCCGGGCAGGAGCGCACGCTCACCCAGCCCGACACGCCGACGCAGGCCGAAGGTCGCGGCGAGGCCGTCGGCACCGTCTACCGCCTGCCCGACGGACGCCTGGTGCTCGTCGATCCCAGCGGCGGCACGCAGACGACGCCCTGACCGGCGCCCCGGCAACCCTCGCCCGGTCCGGCGGGGCGGCGCCGTACGAGCGGCGCTCCCGACGGCGGTCGTGCTGACCGGCCCACCCGGCCCGTGTCGGTCAGTCGACGTCGGGATTGGTGAGGTCGGCCACGTCCATGAGGTCCTTGGGACGACCAGCGGTGCGCTTCATGGCGATCAGGTCGTCGAGGCCCACGACTCGAAACGCCACCCGGTCGAGGGACACGCTGATCGACCGTGCGGCCAGCCGCGGGTAGTGGTCGGCGCCCGGCGGGTCCGCGATGAGGTCGAGGGTGCCGTGAGGGGTGGGTATCCGGGCGATGCGGGCCCGGGCGAGGTCGACCTCGTCTTGCGGATCGAGCTCGAGCATCGACAGGGGGTCGAGGGCCGGGAACGTGGCGCCGATCGCGATCATCGCGTCGCGGAGGCGCACGAGATTCCGAGGGCTGCGGTCGACGACGATGTCGGTGTCCAGCGTGGCCCGCGAAGCTCCGTGCGCCTGTGCCGCGATCCCCCCGACGACGAGGAAGTCGACTCCGTGGTCGTTGAGGGCGCGGAAGATCGCCGTCGGCTCGAAGGGGATGCTCACCGTCGCGCCGCGCCGTGGATCGAGGCGGCGAAGCGGCTGAACGACGCGGCCCGCTCGAGCCGTTCGTCGGGCGTCAGGCTCCGGGCGGCCCGGAGTTGGTCCGGATCGTCGTCGAGCATGCCCGGCAGGCGCTCGGTCGTCAGCGCCATCCGCTCGCCCATCGATGCGAGCAGTCGCTCGACGGTCTCGATCGTGGGCGACAGCTCGCCGCGCTCGACCCGGCTGATGAACGCCTGGGACGTTCCGGCCCGGATGGCCAGGCGCTCCTGGGTGAGGCCGTGGTGCTCCCGCCGCTCCCGGATCAACGCGCCGACCGTCATACCGCAAACGATATGCGAGGTGGATGGCCCCGGCAACCCTCGCCCCGGTCCGGCGGGGCCACGTACGATCCACTCCGTGGCCGACGATCGACGACGTGAGGAGCTGATCCTGCTCCGGCGGGTCCGGGATCGGATGGACCGCGAGTACGCCCGCCCCCTCGACGTCGCCGCGCTCGCGGCGGGCGTGCACATGTCGGCCGGGCACCTGAGCCGCCGCTTCCGGCAGGTCTACGGCGAGTCGCCGTACAGCTACCTCATGACCCGCCGGATCGAGCGGGCGATGACGCTGCTGCGCCGCGGCGACCTGAACGTCACCGAGGTCTGCTTCGAGGTCGGGTTCTCGTCGCTCGGGACGTTCAGCACGCGGTTCGCCGAGCTCGTCGGCGTGTCGCCGAGCGCGTACCGGCGCGATCCCGACGCGATCGAGGGGATGCCGGCCTGCGTCGCACGACGGGTGACGCGACCGATCAGGAACGCCGCGCCGTCCGCCGCGAGCCGAACCCCGGACGCGGGCCGGACGACCGACGGCACGGGCTCGATGGCGGATCGCCCCGGCCCCGGTGGATCGGTCAGGAATCGAGAAGCGACGGCCACGATCGCCGGCTAGCGTCACGATCATGGACCTGAAGATCAACGCCTCCTACCTGCCGCAGACCGATCCCGACGCGTCGCTCGCCTTCTATCGCGACGTGCTCGGGTTCGAGGTGCGCAACGACGTCGGCTACGAGGGCCTGCGGTGGATCACCGTCGGGCCGGTGGGCCAGCCCGACACGTCGATCGTCCTGCATCCGCCGCAGGCCACGCCCGGCATCACCGACGCCGAGCGCGACATGATCCTGGACCTCGTCACGAAGGGCACCTTCGGCATCAACCTCGGCACCGCGGACGTCGACGTGACCATCGCGAAGATCGAAGGTGCCGGCGCCGAGATCGTCCAGGAGCCGATCGATCAGCCGTACGGCATCCGCGACGCCGCGTTCCGTGACCCTGCCGGCAACGAGATCCGCCTGCAGCAGCACGCCTGATCGGCCCCCTGGAGACCTATGAGCACGACCGACGCCGCGCCCGCCGCCGACCAGCACGACCTGATCCGCGTGCACGGCGCGCGGGTGAACAACCTGAAGGACGTCAGCGTCGAGATCCCGAAGCGCCGGTTGACGGCGTTCACCGGTGTTTCCGGGTCGGGGAAGAGCTCGCTCGTCTTCGGCACGATCGCCGCCGAGTCGCAGCGGCTGATCAACGAGACTTACAGCGCGTTCCTGCAGGGGTTCATGCCGACGCAGGCGCGGCCGGACGTCGACGTGCTCGACGGGCTGACGACGGCGATCATCGTCGACCAGGAGCGGATGGGCGCGAACCCCAGATCCACGGTCGGCACGGTCACCGACGCCGACGCGATGCTCCGCATCCTGTTCAGTCGGCTCGGCAGGCCGCACGTCGGCTCGCCCGCGGCGTTCGCGTTCAACGTGGCGACCGCCACGGGCAGCGGCGGGATCACCGTCGACCGTGGCACCAAGACGAAGACCGAGAAGGCGACCTTCACCCGTGTCGGCGGCATGTGCCCCAACTGCGAAGGACGCGGGGCCGTCACCGACTACGACCTCACTGCGCTCTACGATGCCGACCTGTCGCTCAACGAGGGTGCGCTGACGATCCCCGGCTACAGCATGGACGGCTGGTACGGCCGGATCTTCCGCGGCTGCGGGTACTTCGACCCCGACAAGCCGATCAAGAAGTACAACAAGCGCGAGCGCCACGACCTGCTCTACCGCGAGCCGACGAAGATCAAGGTCGAGGGCATCAACCTGACCTACAGCGGGCTGATCCCGCAGATCGAGAAGTCGTTCCTGGCCAAGGACGTCGACGCGATGCAACCCCACATCCGGGCGTTCGTCGAGCGGGCGATCACCTTCACGACCTGCCCGGAGTGCGACGGCACCCGCCTGAGCGCCCAGGCCCGCTCGTCGAAGATCGACGGGCGGAGCATCGCCGATGTCTCCGCCATGCAGATCACCGACCTCGCCGAGTGGGTCACCGCGGTCGACGATCCGTCGGTCGCACCGCTGCTGGCGACCTTGCGGCGCACCATCGACTCGTTCGTCCAGATCGGGCTGGGCTACCTGTCGCTCAGCCGCCCGTCGGGGACGCTGTCCGGTGGCGAGGCGCAGCGGGTCAAGATGATCCGCCACCTCGGATCGTCGCTCACCGACGTGACCTACGTCTTCGACGAACCGACGATCGGTCTGCACCCGCACGACATCGAGCGGATGAACGCGCTGCTGCTGCAGCTGCGCGACAAGGGCAACACCGTCCTCGTCGTCGAGCACAAGCCGGAGGCGATCGCCATCGCCGACCACGTCGTCGACCTCGGGCCGCGGGCCGGGAGCGACGGTGGTCAGGTGATGTTCGAGGGGACCGTCGACGGGCTGCGCCGGAGCGACACGCTCACCGGCCGGCACCTCGACGACCGCGCATCGCTGAAGCCCGAGGTGCGCACCGCGACCGGGACGCTCGAGATCCGCGGCGCATCCGATCACAACCTGCGGGACGTCGACGTCGACATCCCGCTCGGCGTGCTGTGCGTCGTCACCGGTGTCGCCGGGTCGGGGAAGAGCTCGCTGATCAACGGATCGATCGCCGATCGCGACGGCGTGGTGACCGTCGACCAGACGGGCATCAAGGGCTCGCGGCGGAGCAACCCGGCGACGTACACCAAGCTGCTGGAGCCGATCCGCAAGGCGTTCGCGAAGGCGAACGACGTGAAGCCGGCGCTGTTCAGCGCGAACTCCGACGGCGCCTGCCCGACCTGCAACGGCGCCGGGGTGATCTACACCGACCTCGGGATCATGGCCGGGTCGTCGACGGTCTGCGAGGAGTGCGAGGGCCGCCGGTTCCAGGCCGAGGTGCTCGAGTACACCTTCGGTGGGCGCAACATCCACGAGGTGCTGGAGATGTCGGTCGCCGAGGCCGAGGCGTTCTTCTCCGACGGCGACGCCCGGATCCCCGCCGCCCACAAGATCCTCCAGCGCCTCGCCGACGTGGGCCTCGGCTACCTGAAGATCGGCCAGCCGCTGACGACCCTGTCCGGTGGCGAGCGTCAACGCCTGAAGCTCGCCGTGCAGATGACCGGCAAGACCGCACCCGACGTCTACGTCCTCGACGAGCCGACGACCGGCCTGCACCTCGCCGACGTCGAGCAGCTGCTGGGCCTGCTCGATCGCCTGGTCGACGACGGCCGGTCGGTCATCGTCATCGAGCACCACCAGGCGGTGATGGCCCACGCCGACTGGATCATCGACCTGGGTCCGGGCGCCGGTCACGACGGCGGCACGGTCGTCTTCGAGGGCGCGCCAGTGGATCTCGTCGCGGCGAGGAAGCAGACGCTCACCGGCAAGCACCTGGCGGAGTACGTCACTCCGCGGTCGTGAGCGCGCGGCGTGAGACCCCGCTCGCGGCGGTGATCCCGACAGACGCCGCTCGTGCCGTCCGTCGGTGACGGGTCGACCGTGCGCCGGCGCCGGCCCTCCGTCGCAGACCTCACCGCCCAGGCTCACCACCAAGAGACAGGCAAGCTCCTAGGCCGCCGCCCGGATCGCCGTTCAGGCGGTGGTCCGGCGACCGGCACGCTGCGCGAAGTCGTCGAGTGCGCGGAGGACGGTCGGTGCCTGCCACAGCCGGTCGCGGCGCCGGCCGGTGATCTCGGTGATGACCCCCGCCTCGGCGAGACGGCGGAGGGCCCGTTGCGCGTTCGCGGACGTTGCGCCCAGCTCCCGCTGCACGAAGGTGGCATCGACGACCGGTTGGCGCACCAGCAGGTCCGCCAGGCGCCAGGCGACCGCGTCGCGCCGGGCGACGACCACGTCGTCCCAGGCCGCTCGCGCTTCGCGCAGCTCTCGGACGAGCGCGCGTCCGTTGTGAAGCGCCGCAAAGGTCGCCTCGGCGATGCGAGTGACGATTGACTCGACGTCGCCCCGACGGTAGGCCGTCAACGTCGCGAAGTACGCGTCGGTGTCGGTGAGCAGTCCGGCCGACACCGGCACCGTGACATTGCGGGTCAGACCCTTCGCCCGCAGCATCGCGTGGATCAGCGCGCGGCCGGTGCGGCCGTTGCCGTCCAGGAATGGATGGATCGTCTCGAACTGGGCGTGTGCCACCGCGGCTTGGACCAAGACCGGGAGGTCGTCCCGCCGCACGAACGCGACGAGGTCGGCCATGCCGGCCGCCACCCGATCATGGTGGGGTGGGACGAACTCGGCGCCGTGCGGGCCGATCCCGCTGCCGCCGATCCAGACCTGCTCGGTGCGCCAGCTCCCGGTCGCGCGCGGATCGTGCTGCTCCAGCAGCGCGGTCTGCATCTGCAGGATCGCGTCCTCGTCGAGACGGTCGGCGAGCCCGATCGCGGCGCGCATCGCTCGCTCGTTGGCGACGATCAGCGCGGCGTTTCGCTTGTCCCCGTGTCCGATCTCGGCCATGGCGATCGCTCGGGCCCCGGACGTCAGGCGCTCGATCTGGGACGACGAGGCCGATTCGGACCGCAGCAGGATCGAACCGAACGGTGCGACCTCATGGCCGACCTCGGCGTCGAACCGCGCGATCTCGGTCGATGCGTCGTCGGCGAGTCCGGAGACCGCCGGGGAGACCACCAGCCGGCGGTGCGCGATCGGGGCGACGACCGCCGCCTCGTACGGCCCGGCCTGTCGGGCCCGGGCAGCACGCGACACCGCTTCGGGAGGGAGCGCCGACCGCCACGGGCGCGACTCGTAGGTCACTCCGGGCCAGGGATCGGGGAGGGGCGGCCCCGCTCCGGGGTCTGCGGTATCGGAGCGCACGACCTGACGTTAGCATCCGATAGTTCTATATCGGATGCTAACGGAGCCTGTTCCGGGAGCCGCCGACCGGACCGGTGTCCCGCGCGCCGGTCAGCCGAGGACGATCTCGGCGGCCTGCCGGACCGTCGACGCGTCGCCGTTGATGAGGAGCGTCGTGACGAACGAGTCCTCCCACGCAGCGAGATCGTGGCGGATCTTGTCGGCAGGGCCGAGCAGCGACATCCGCTGGATGAGCTCGGAGGGGATCGTCGCCGCGGCCTCGTCCTTCCGGCCCTCGAGGTAGAGCGCCTGGATCCGGTCGACGTGCTCCTCGTACCCCATCCTGATCGCGACGTTGGCGTGGAAGTTGCGGCCCTTGGCGCCCATCCCGCCGAAGTAGAGGGCGTAGAACGGGCGGACCATGTCGACGGCCGCCTCGACGTCGTCGTGCACGACGAACGGGACCATCGCCGCGACCTCGAAGTCGTCCGCGGTGCGGCGCGCGCCGTCACGGGCGAAGCCCTCGGCCAGCGCGTCGGCGTAGAACCGCTCCTGCGGGTCCAGCAGCATCGCGATCCATCCGTCGCAGAGCTCGGCGGCCATCGCGACGTTCTTCGGGCCCTCGGCGGCGAGGAGGACCGGGATCTCCTCGCGCAGGGGACGGATGGACGACTTCAGCGGCTTGCCGAGGCCGGAGACGCCGGGTTGGGTGGGCCCGGGCTCCAGCGGCAGCGGATAGGCAGGGCCGTCGCTGGTCACCGGCCCGCCGCGGGCCCAGACGTCGCGCAGGATCCCGATGTACTCGCGGGTCCGGGCGAGCGGCTTCTCGAACGGCCGGCCGTACCAGCCCTCCACGACCTGTGGACCGGACGCGCCGAGCCCGAGGACGAACCGGCCGCCCGACAGGTGATCGAGGCTCATCGCCGCCATCGCGGTCGCCGTCGGCTGGCGGGCGGAGATCTGGACGATGCCGGTCCCCAGCCGCAGCCGCTGCGTCCGGGAGCCCCACCACGCCAACGGGGTCAGCGCGTCGGACCCATACGCCTCGGCGCACCAGAGCGAGTCGAACCCGAGCCGCTCGGCCTCGGCGACCGTCTCGTCGACCCCGGGCGGCGGTCCGCCCGCCCAGTAACCGATGTTCAGGCCGAGGCGCAGCTTCGTCATCTCGTCATCCTCGCCGATGCCACGCCGCGTGGCCACTGCGACGCGGCCGGGCCGGCGATCGGCGTGGGCGTCGCTCGGCGGGCGGACCGCGGCCGGTGACGGAGTCAGCCCGCCACGCGCATCAGCGGCAGCGCGAACCCCGGCAGCAGCGGGGAGGTGAGCGTGTCGTCGGGGCCGAGCTCCTCGGGCGGACCGGTGGTCCCAGCACGGACGATCCTCGCCCCGGGCCGCTGGGGGTCGACGAGCCACACCTCATAGGCGCCGGCCTGCAGGTAGCGGTCGGTCTTGACGATCGCGTCGAAGCGGGCCGTCGACGGCGAGGCGATCTCGATCGCGATGTCGCCGACCGGCCACGGCAGTCGGCCCTCGCTCGACGGGCCGCGACCGGCCGACCACCACTGCAGATCCGGCAGGAACACCGTGTCGGAGCTCGGCTCGACGGCGAGGTCGGGCAGGATCTGGCCACGGTCCGGGGCGGCGCGGCACCACGCGTCGAACGTCACCACCAGCTGCACGAGCGCCCGCTGATGCCGCACGGCCGGGCCGTTGTGGGTCACGAGCTCACCGTCGAGCAGCTCGAACCGGAGCGTCGGAGGCGGCTCCGGCAGGGCGAGGAACTCGCGCGTCGTCATCCGTGCCGCGGTGTGCATCGTGCTTGCCATCGTAGGTCGCCTCCCGATCGTTGTCCACGTGGGGTTACCCTCGGCGCTGACGATCCTCGCCCCCCGACCGTCGCGGCGCCGGTTCCGCGTCCGTCCGGGACGCCGCGGGCCGGATTCGGCCCGCCAGAGCGAGCACGATCCGGCCCACGGCTCCACGGCTCCACGGCTCCACGGCTCCACGGCTCCACGTCCGCCCGGGCCGCCGGCCTCCGGCGTTCCGTCGAGCGCGCCCGCGGGCCGGACCGGTCGGGTCGGTGGTGCTACGCCGCCACGGGCCGGCGCTCGACCCACCACCGGGTCACCACGCCGCGCGGTGCGAACAGGTACGCCAGGATGAACTGGAACGTCAGGACGCACACGATGGCACCCCCGGGCGACCAGTCCTGGTGGTAGCTCAGGTACGTGCCGACGACGCAGGCGAGGACGGCCGCGGCGCTGGCGATGACGAGCATCCGGTCGAACCGGTCGGTCAGCAGGTACGCCGTCGCACCGGGGGTGATGAGCATCGCCACCACGAGCACGATCCCGATCGCCTGCAGCGCGATGATCACCGTCAGCGCCATCGCGCCGAGCAGCAGCATCTCCAGCCGTCGCGGGGAGATCCCGATCGCGTGCGCATGGGTCGGGTCGAACGCGTACAGGACGAGGTCGCGGCGCTTGTAGAGCAGCACCAGCAGCACGACCGCCCCGATGATCGCCGCCTGGATGATGTCGTTGTCGCTCACTCCGAGCACGTTGCCGAAGAGGATGTGCATCAGATCGATCTGCGACGGGAACACCGTCACGAGCACCAGTCCGAGCGCGAACAGCCCGGTGAACACGATCCCGATCGCGGCGTCCTCCTTGACCCGGCTGGTGCGGTTGAGCGCCCCGACCCCGGCGACCGCCGCGGTACCGAACACGAACGCCCCGACGGCGAACGGCAACCCCGCCGCGTAGCTCAACACCACGCCGGGCAGCACCGCGTGCGACACGGCATCACCCATCAGCGACCAGCCCAGCAGGGTCAGCCAGCACGACAGGACCGCGCACACCAGGCCACAGATCACCGCGGTGGCGAGCGCGCGCTGCATGAACGCGAACTCCAGCGGCTCGGTGAACCAGTTGATCAGGTCGGTCATGCGGCGACCTCGTGGCCGAGTGCCGACGCCGGGACGAACCCGCCGAACGCATCGGCGAGCAGCTCCGGACGCAGGGTCGCCTCGACCGACCCCTGCGCGATGATCCGCCGGTTGATCAGTGCCACCTCGTCGCAGAGCGCGGGGACGGCGATCAGGTCGTGGGTCGACACGAGCACCGTCCGGCCCTCGGCGGCGAGCGAACGCAACAACTCGGTGAGCGTCGCCTCGCTGCGCTTGTCGACCCCGGCGAACGGCTCGTCGAGCAGGAGCAGCTCCGCCTCCTGCGCCAGCCCGCGCGCCACGAACGCCCGCTTGCGCTGCCCGCCCGACAGCGCGCCGATCTGGCGGTCGGCCAGATCGGTCAGCTCGACCCGGTCGAGCGCCTCGTCGATGGCGGCGCGGTCGGCGGAGCGGAGCCGCCGGTAACCGCCGATCCGGCCGTACCGTCCCATCGCCACCACATCGCGGACCGACACCGGGAACTCCCAGTCGACCGCCTCGTTCTGCGGGGCGTAGGCCACGCGCCCGGCCCGCCGCGCGGCGGCCGGTGCGTCGCCGAACAGCCGCACCGTGCCGGACTGCGCCCGCACGAGCCCCATCATCGCCTTGAACAGGGTGGACTTGCCCGACCCGTTCATGCCGATCAGGCCGTGCACGCGTCCCGCGGTGATCGCCAGGTCGACACCGTCGAGCGCGACGTTGCCGCCGTAGCGGACGTGCAGGCCGGTGACCGAGACGGCGGGCATCGTCGCGCTTGCGTCGGGCCTCGTCGGGCGGGCGCGCATCACGCATCCCCCTTCAGGCCGCGCACGATCGTCTCGACGTCCACGCGCAACAGGTCGAGGTAGGACGGCACGGGCCCGTCGGGCTTGGACAGCGAGTCGACGTAGAGGTTGCCCGCCAGACGCGAACCCGACTCCCGCGCGACCTGCCGCTGCGACTTGTCGCTGATCGTCGTCTCGCAGAAGATCGCGGGCACCTTGCGGTCGCGGACGAACGTGATGAGGTCCGCGACCTGTCGCGGCGAGCCCTGCTGGTCGGCGTTGACCGGCCAGAGGTAGCGCTCCTCCAGCCCGAGGTCCTTGGCCAGGTAGCTGAACGCGCCCTCGCACGTGACCAGCGCCCGCTGGGCCTCCGGCACGGTCGACAGCTCGCGCTCGACCTGCTCGCCGACCTTGCGGATCTCCGCCTTGTAGGCGTCGGCTCGCCGCGCGTACTCGGGGCGGCCCTCGGGGTCCAGGTCGGTCAGCGCCTTGCGGATGTTGTCGATGTAGATCTCGGCGTTGGCGGTCGACATCCACGCGTGCGGGTTGGGCTTGCCGGCGTACTCCGACGCGCCGGCGATCGGGATCGTCTCGATGCCATCCGAGAGCGTCGCGCGGTCCGCCTCGGCGCGCTCGATGAACTGCTCGAACCACCGCTCGAGCTCCAGGCCGTTCTCGAGCACCAGATCGGCCCCCGCAGCGCGCTTGAGGTCCCCCGGGGTGGGCTCGTAGCCGTGGATCTCGGTGCCCGGCCGGGTGATCGACGCGACCTCCACCCGGTCCCCGGCGACCTGCCGGGTCATGTCGGCCAGCACGGTGAACGTCGTCAGGACGAGCGGCGTCTCGCCCCGCGATGCGCGCGACTCCTCTTCGCCGCACCCGGCCAGGCCGAACGCGGCGAGCCCCGTCGCGATGAGGGCCGCGAGGAGCCCGGCTCGGCGGCGCATGCCGGAGAGTCCAAGTTGTGGCATGCCAAAAACACTAGCAGGCCCATGGCTCATCACATGATCGGGGGGGCCTGATCCGCCCCGGCGAACGGCCCCATCCCGAGGATCCGCAGCCGCCGCTCCAGGGCGTGGAGCACCGCGTCGCCGGTCGCCTGCGGGACGAGGTGGCCCCAGGCGGCGACCGCCGAGGGGGCCTGCTGGTGCAGGGCGCTCGCCACCCGCTCCTCGTCCGGCAGGTCGCACAGGGCGCGCATCCCCAGCGACACGTGCCAGCGCTCGTCCTTCTGGATCCGGCGGATGATCCCGGCGGTGCCCGGCAGGTCGTGGGCGTCGGCCAGGTCGAGCAGCGCGTCCTGGCCGGCCAGGAACACCACGCCCTCGAGCAGGCCGTGGTACAGACCGACGGCGTCGGCGAGCGGCAGGCCGTGGCCGACCGCCGCCGCCACGGCGGGCAACCGCTCGCGGAACAGCACACGGAACGCGTCCGGCACCAGGTCGGCCGGGTCGCGGTCGTCGCCGACCGCCGCCCACAGCCGCCGGGTGGCGGCGGCGTGCACGTCCTCGTCGCGGCCCTGCGCCCGCAGGCAGGCGGCCCGACCCCGGTCGCCGGCGACCGGGGCGAACGACGCCAGGTGCTCGGCGACGGCGTCCTCCGCCACCACGAATCCGGCGACGAGGCCACGCAGTCGCTCGCGGTCGCCGGCCGCCACGGCGTCGATCCGGTCGCGGTCGACGGACAGGTCGACGGCGTGTGGATCCCACGGCCCGCGTGCGGCGATGGCGAGCAGTCGCTCGTACGTCGGCAGGCGGGACCGTGCGCTGGTGCTCACGACCTGAGTGTTGCGCTCCCGCTGCAGGGGTGCCCGCCCGTCGCCCCGCGGTCGGCGGGGCCCGGTCGTCACCGCGGGCCGCCCGTCAGGCGTTCTGGAGCTCGCGCTCGGTGGCCTGGAGCACGCCGGTGCGGGCCTTGTGGCGTCGCTCGTAGGCCTCGATGGTCGCGAGGTCGTGGTCGGACAGCCGCGGCAGTCGGCTGGTGATGTCGTCGACGGTCAGGGCGTCGTACCCGGCGATCGGCAGATCGGACGCATCGGCGACGGCGCCCTTGGCCGCTCCCGCGGTGACCGGGGCGCTCGGCACCCGGGCGGCGGCGTCGCGCACGGTACCGGCCGCGTCGCGGGCCGCCTCCGTCACGGTCGCGCGGGCGTCCTCCGCCGCGTCGGTGAGGCGCTCGCGGGCATCGCGGGCGGTGCCGCCGGTGCGATCGCGGACGGTCCGTGCGGCGTCGTCGAGGATGTCGCGGACCGTGCGCACCGCATCTGCGGCTCCGGTCGTCGTCGGGTCGTAGGAGGGCTTGCCGCGCACGTCCGCGCGGGCGACGGCCTTGGTCAGCGTCGGGACCTCGCGCAGGATCCGGTCGAGCATCCGTTCCTCGTCGGCGCCGATCGACGCGGCGAGCCGTGCGGTCTCCTCGTCGCCGACCTCGCTCGCCAGCGCCTCCAGCGCGGTGTACGTGGCGATCTCCAGGGCCTCGGTCGCGGCGGCGTCCTTGGCGTTCTTCAGCACCTGCTCCTCGCCGCGGGTGCCGCGCAGCAGATCCACCGGGGCCTTGGCGAGCGCGAGGGCCTGGCCCACGATCGCCTCGGCGGCGCCGAACGCGAGCTGCACCGGACTGCGCTGTGCGCCCAGGGCGTCCAGGCGCCGGCGGAGGCGGTCGGCGTGGCCGCGCGTCTCGTCGAGGTGGGTCTCCAGGCCGTTGCGGAACCGGCCCTTCGGCGTCACCGCGATCTGGGTCTGGAGGACACGGACGAGGGCGACCTCGCTCGCGTGCGCCTCGTTCAGGTACTGGGCGATCTTGTGCTCGGTCCGGTCCATGGGGCACCTCGCGGGGTCGGGGTGCGCCGCCACGACGCAGGAGTGGTGCGGTGGGGGCGCCTCGTGCGCGCCGCTACCCGTCCCGGCCTCGGATACGCGCGCGGACCCGTCCGCGAACCGTGCGTCTGGTCACACGTGGGCGTCAGGCGGCGGGAAGCATCGCCGCGACGGCGTCGTCGACCATGCGGATCGCCGCGTCGCGGTCGACGAGGCCCGCCCGCTGCGAGGGGGCCAGCCCGTCGATGACGATGATGAGGAACTGGGCGGTGGCGGGCGCGTCGACCGACGACGCGATCGATCCGTCCTCCTGGCCGGACCGGACGTGCGCCTCGAGCCGCCCGACCCACGCGGCCTGCCGGGCGCGGACCGCGCCGCGGATCGGATCCGAGAACGTGGCGTGCGTCCACACCTGATGCCACAGTTCGATGCCCTCGTCGGGCTCGTCCTCGGCCGCGACGTTGGCGTGCAGGAACGCCACCGCACGGGTACGGCCGTCCGCATCGACGGGATCGAGATCGACGACCGACTGCAGCGACCGCTCATCCGCCCGGTCGAAGGCCTCGAGGATCAGCTCCTCGCGCGAGCGGAAGTGGGTCGACACCAGCGGCTGCGACACGCCGGCCTCGTCGGCCACGTCCCGGATCCGGAACGCATGCAGACCCTGGGCGACGATCACCCGGGCGGCCGCGTCGAGGATCTCGGCGCGGCGCTCGGCGTAGGTCAACCGGGTTCGAGGCGTCTCGGACATCGTGTCGAGTATCCCAGCGGCGGCGCACGCCATAGCGGTCCGGGGCCCGTCGCGCGCCGGGTGACGTCGCCGAGGGCGCCGCCGGTCCGGGTCGCCGCACCCGGTCCGCCCCCGCCGCCGCGTCTATGGTTGGCGCGGGATGCCGCCCGCCACCGATCCGACCAACGACGAGATCGCCGCCACGCTCGTCGAGCTCGGCGACCGCTACGAGCTGGACGGGGCCAACGTCCATCGCGTGCTGGCCTACCGCAACGCCGCCACGACGATCCGCGACACGCCCCGCTCCGTCGCGGCGATGGTCCGGGCCGGGACGGTGACGGAGCTGCCCGGCGTCGGCGCGACGCTCGAGGACAAGCTGCGGGCGCTGCTCGACACCGGCGAGATCCCCGCCCTCGAGAAGCTGCGCGACAAGATCCCCGAGGGGCTGCTGCGGATCACGCGGCTGCCCGGGCTGGGCCCCAAGAAGGCACGCAAGCTCCACGAGGCGCTCGGGGTCGACGGTCCGGAGGCCCTGCGCCGGGCGATCGACGAGCAGCGCGTGCGCGCGCTGGCGGGGTTCGGCGCCAAGACCGAGGAGCGTCTCCTGGCCGCGCTCGACCGCGCCGACGCCGAGGCACGCGAGGGGCGCGACGGCCCGGAGCGCGTGCTCCTGCCGCGCGCACGGGAGATCGGCGGGACGCTGGTGGCGGAGTTGCGCACGGCCACCGGCATCGCCGAGGACCGGATCGCGCTCGCGGGATCCGCACGCCGCTGGGCCGAGACCGTCCACGACCTCGACATCGTCGCCGGTACCGACGACCCGGCCGGCATCGTCGCGGCGTTCGGCGCCTCCGAGCTCGTCGCCCGCGTCGAGCGGTCGGGCGAGCACGGGGCGAGCGGGGTCACCCACTCCGGCTTGGCGGTCGATCTGCGGGTCGTGCCGCCCGATCGGTTCGGCAACCTCCTGCAGCACTTCACGGGCTCCGCGGCGCACAACGTCGCGATCCGCGAGGCCGCCGTCAAGCGGGGCCTGCGGGTGTCCGAGCACGGGATCCTCGACGAGGCGAGCGGCCGGACGGACCGGTTCGCGACCGAGGAGGAGGTCTACGCCCGGCTCGGGTTGACCTGGGTCGCGCCCGAGATGCGCGAGAACCGCGGCGAGCTGGCGCTCGACGAGGCGCCGCGGCTGATCGAGCCGGGCGACCTGCGCGGCGATCTGCACATGCACACGGTCGCCAGCGACGGGCGTGCGACCGTCGAGGCGATGGCGACCGCCGCCCGCGACCGCGGTCTGGAGTACGTGGCGATCACCGACCACTCCGCGTCGCACGGGTTCGGTGACGCCGTCAGCGCCGAGCAGCTGCGGGCATTGATCGCCGAGGTCCGCGACGTCGACTCCCGCCTGGACGGGATCACCGTGCTGGCCGGCAGCGAGGTGAACATCGGCGTCGACGGTGGACTGGACTACGACGACGCCCTCCTGGCCGAGCTCGACTGGGTCGTCGCGTCGGTGCACACCGCGTTCGACCATGATCCGACCGCCCGGATCGCCGCGGCGTGCGACCACCCGTCCGTCGACGTGATCGGTCACCCGACAGGCCGGCTGATCGGGTCGCGGGCGCCCTACGCCGTCGACGTCGAGGCGGTGATCGCGGCGGCGGCCCGCACCGGGACGTTCCTGGAGATCAACGGCTCGCCGCGACGCCGCGATCTCCACGAGGTCCACGCCCGGGCGGCCCGCGACGCCGGCGTCCTGCTCTGCATCGACTCCGACGCCCACCGGCCGGACACGCTGGCGAACGTCCGGTGGGGCGTCGCCACCGCCCGCCGTGCCTGGCTCACCCCCGCCGACGTCGCCAACGCCCGCCCGTGGCCCGAGCTGCGCGAGCGGCGCAAGGGCGGACGCTGAGAAGGGGCGTGGGGTCGTCGGTCTGGTCGTCGCTCGGCCATGGCGCGGGCGGGGCACGGAGCAATGGTCGTCGAGCGCCGTATGTAGATCTCGCATTTCGCATGCCGAGATCCACGTACGAGGTCGCGGTCGCCTGTACCGACTGAGCCCCCGTCCGGCGCTGCAGGAGGGGCTCCGACCGGGCGCCTCCCGCGGGGCGCGCCGATGCCTACGCGACCCCGTCGGCCTGGGTGCGCAGCAGCGGACGCATCTCGGCCCAGGTGACGAGGCGCTGACGCTCGCGGCACCAGAGCTTCAGGCGCGTTGCACGCACGCCCTGCCAGAACGTCAGGACCGGCACGCGCTGGAACACGTCGACCTCGTCGTGGGCGCGCTGTAGGTGGTAGTTGGGGATCCGTGCGTTCAGGTGGTGCACGTGGTGCAGGCCGATGTTGCCGCTGAAGTACTGCAGGATCTTGGGGAGCCTGAGGTACGAGCTGCCCTGCAGCGCCGCGTCGGCGTAGGACCAGCGGTCGCTCGTCTCCCAGTACACGTCCTCGAACTGGTGCTGCACGTAGAAGAGGAAGACGCCGGCGCCGCCGGCGAGGAAGACCATCGGCAGCTGCACGAGCAGGAACGACACGGGGCCCATCGCGAAGCACAGGCCGGCGACGAGCAGCACGAGCGCGACGTTGGTCCCGTGCACGCTGCGCTTGATGCGGGCGGGCTTGTCGCGCCCGACGAGCCGGGGCTGGATCACCAGGGCAACGACCGGGCCGAGGGTGAACATCACCAGCGGGTTGCGGAAGAGCCGGTAGACCGCCCGCGTCCCGCGCCCGGCGGCCAGGTACTCGTCAACGGTCATCGTCTCGACGTCACCGCCGCCGCGCCGGTCGAGGTCGCCTGCCGTGGCGTGGTGGTAGGCGTGGTCGCTGCGCCAGGCCGTGTAGGGCGTGTAGACGATCAGGCCCGCGACGACCCCGAGGGCGTGGTTGGCCCACCGCCACGGCAGGAACGACCCGTGGGTGGTGTCGTGGAAGACGATGTAGGTCCGCAGCAGGAAGCCCGACGCGGGGATCGCCAGTGCGAGCGTCAGGAGGTACGACACGTCGAGGCTGAAGTACATCGCGACGAAGAGCGCGACGTACGGGACGATCGACGTGAGGATGTCGAGGGTCGCGCGCGGCACGCTGGCCTGCGAGTACGGGGCGAGGACGGCCCGCCACTCCGCGTTGGTGCGGTGCGGGGCTTCGGCGTCGGGTGCCGGAGGCGTGATGGTGCTCATGGATGGCTCAGAGGCATTCGGGAGTTCCGGCGGGTGGGCGTGTTGCGAGGAGGGACCCGCTGGTCGCCCGGGCCGATCCCGGACGCTGGAGCCCGCTTGCGCGGACTCCTCCCACCGGGAAGGGTGACAGGAAGCGCGGCCGATCACCACCGGTCCCGCGGGATGAGCGGCGAACCGCCAAGTCCTCGGCTCGCCCATCACGGGTCCCGCCGGTGGTGCCCGTCGACGACCACCCTGGCCGCCGGGCCGTTCAGCTGTCGAACCCCAGCCCGATCCGGGCCAGCAGCCGCAGGAACGGCCCCTGACGGCCGCGTCGGTCGGCGGCGAGCATCCGGTTCTGGACCAGGCGGATCGCGGCGGTGCGCGCGGGCTCGGGCGGGAACGCCATCGGCCGGGTGCGCACGTACCGGGTGCGGGTGGCCTCGGTCGCACGTCCGTCCAGGAGATCGAGCGCGACCCGGGCCCCGAACCGGGTCGCGGCCACGCCCAGGCCCGTGTACCCGACCGCGTGGGCGACCCGCCCCTCGTGGCTCGTGCCGAAGAACGCCGAGAACCGGCTGCAGGTGTCGATCGCGCCACCCCAGCGGTGCGAGAAGCGCACGTCGTCCAGCTGCGGGAACGCCACCGCGAAGTGCTGGGCGAGCCGGGCGTAGGTCGGGTCGTGATCCTCGTGACGGTCGTCGACCGGGCCGCCCCGCCGCCAGACCGCGTCGTAGCCGCCCCACAGGATCCGGTCGTCGGCGGTCAGGCGGAAGTAGTGGAAGAGGTTGGCGACGTCCCCGACCCCCTGGCGGTTGCGCCACCCGATCCGGTCGCGCTGCCCGGGCGTCAGCGGCTCCGTCACGAGGACGTGGTCCCACACCGGGGCGATGCGGCGGCGGACGGCCGGCACCGGGCGCGGCTCGCCCGCTCCGCCGAGGTGGGCCCCGGCGGCGAGGACGACGCGCCTGGCGGTGACGGTGACCGGGGCGCGGGGAACGGCGGTGGCCCGCACCCCGGCTCCGTGGACCTGCAGCCCGGTCACGGCCGTCTCCTCGTGGATCCGCACGCCGAGGCGCAGCGCCGTGGCCCGCAGGCCGACGGCGAGCTTGCCGGGGTGGACGAGTGCCGCACCGGTGCGGTCCCACAGTCCACCGTGGAGGACGGGGGAGTCGAGCTCGGCCCGTACCGCCTCGGCGTCGAGCGCGACGACGTCGTGGCCGAGCTCGCGCAGCAGCGCCGCGCCCTCGGCGATCCACGCCGTGTCCGTCGGATCGGGGGCGACGCCGAGCTCGCCGGTCTCCTCGAGCTCGGCGTCGATGTGGTGGCGGGCCAGGTCGGCGATCAGCCCCGCGTGGTTCTCGAGCCCCAATCGCTCCAGCCGCGGCAGCTCGCCGGCGAACCGGGCCTGTCCGTTCTCGACCCCGTGGGTGAGCGACGCGACGCAGAACCCGCCGTTGCGGCCGCTCGCGGCATGGCCGCAACGGCCCGCCTCCAGCAGCAGCACGTCACGGTCGGGGTCGTCGGCCTTGGCGTGCAGGGCGGCCCACAGGCCGGTGTATCCGCCACCGACGATCAGCAGGTCGGCGGTGGTGTCGGCGTCGAGGGGATCCCGCGGCGGCGCGTCGGGCACGCCCGATACGGGATCCAGCCAGAACGAGCCCAGGTGCGAGCCGGCGTAGCGCGCCCGGTCCTCGTCGGTGGGCGCGGACCGGGGCCAGGGGATCACGCGCCGAGCCTAGCCGCGGCCGACGAGGCCCAGGGTCGGACAGGACGTCGCGCGTCAGCGGTGCCTGAGCGACGCGAGCGCGGCGGTCGTGTCGGGGGAGAGGCTGCGGCGCAGGCCGTCGCGGGCGCGCAGCCAGCGACGGCGGGCGGTCGCGTCGTCGACGGCGGCGCTGATGTTGAGCATCGCCAGGCCGCGCATGGCCGACGTCATCAGCGCGATGTCGTGGGCGAGGACCGGGGGCATCGGGTCGACGCCGAGCACCCGGCCGATCGCGGCGGTCACGGTGCGGTTGACGGTGCCCTCCACGGCCACCATGTGCCCGCGCAGCTCGGCATCGGTGCGGGCGGCGGTCCACAGCTCGAGCGCGGCGACGAAGAGCGGTCCGGTGTGGGTCTCCCACAGCGCGTCGAGCAGCGCGTCCACGCTGTCGGGGCCGGGCTCCAGGCCGCGCAGCTCTTCGGTCGTCTCCTCGGTCCGTCGCACCGCCAGCCGCTCCAGCGCGGCCGCCACGAGGGCCGCCTTGGTGGGGTAGTGGTGGACCTGTGCCCCGCGCGACACGCCGGCCCGCTCGACGACCTTCGTCGTCGTGGTCCCGGCGTAGCCGTGCTCGACGAGGCAGTCGATGGTGGCGTCCAGCAGCGCCGTCCGGGTGGCGGCGCGGCGCTCCTCCTGCGTGCGACGGCGGGGCTTGGGGGTGGACACGACGCGCCCAACCTATTGGGGGCGGCCGACGGGAGGCGCCCGCCGCTCAGCCCAGCTGCATCCCGCGGCCGATGATCTCCTTCATGATCTCGTTGGTACCGGCGAAGATCTTGGTGATCCGGGCGTCGGCGTAGGCCTTGGCGATCGGGTACTCCGTCATGTAGCCGTAGCCGCCGTGCAGCTGGACGCCCTCGTCGACGACGCGGCAGAGCAGATCGGTGGAGGAGTACTTGCCCATCGCGGCGTGCTCGATCGAGAGCTTTCCCTCGATGTGCTGCGCCAGCTGCCAGTCGGCGAACAGCCGCGCCTTGACGCACTCGGTCTTCATCTCGGCGAGCTTGAACCGCGTGTTCTGGAACTGTCCGATCGACCGGCCGAACGCCTTGCGCTCACGGACGTAGTCGATCGTCATCCCGAGCGCGGCCTCGGCACCGGCGGTGGCGTTGAGGGTCAGCGTCAACCGCTCCTGGGCGAGCTTCTGGATGAGGTACATCATCGCCATGCCCTCGTCGCCGATGAGGTTCTCGACCGGCACCCGGGCGTCGGCGAAGAAGAGCTCGGCCGTGTCCTGGCCGTGCATGCCGAGCTTGTCGAGCTTGCGTCCGCGCTCGAAGCCGGGCGTGCCACGCTCGATGCCCAGGAGCGACAGGCCCGCCTCGGTCTGGACCGCGGTCACCACGAGGTCGGCGTTGATGCCGTTGGTGATGAAGGTCTTGGCGCCGTTGACGACGTAGTGGTCGCCGTCGCGCACGGCGGTGGTGGCGATCGCCTGCAGGTCCGACCCGGTCCCCGGCTCGGTCATCGCCACGGCGAGGATCGTGTCGCCGCTGACGCACCCCGGCAGCCAGCGCCGCTTCTGCTCCTCGTCGCAGAACGAGATGAGGTACGGCAGCACCACGTCGTTGTGGAGCATCGCCCCGGCCCCGAAGCTGCGGCAGTCCGCGCGGACGACCTCCTCGCCGAACACCGCGTTGAAGCGGAAGTCGTCGATCCCCGCGCCGCCGTGCTCCTCGGGCACCGCGGTTCCGAGGAAGCCGTGCGCGCCGGCGGTCCGGAACGCCTCGCGGTCGACGATCCGCTGCTCCTCCCAGCGCGCCTCGTGCGGGGCGATCTCGTTCTCGAGGAACCGGCGCGCGCTCTCGCGGAAGGCCCGGTGCTCCTCGTCGAGGATCGGGCGGTCCATCTCGCCGCCGACGAGCTTCCAGGCCTCGCTGTCGTGCGGGAACGCGGGGGAGGCGGCGCTCGGCTTCAGGGTGCTGCTCATGTCGGTGGGTCCTTTGTCGGGCCGGTCCGGCGATGCGGAGTGGGCGCTCCGCGCGGCAAAGATACCAGCCAGACGGTTTGTTCGAGGGTCGGCCGTGGTGCGGTCCCGGCCCACCGGGCCGGCGGATAGGGTCTCGCCGATCGTGCGACACCTCCGTCACCCAGGCCGTGGGAGCGTCCGTCCGGTCGTCGTCGGGGGCCGACCGTGACGCCCCCGATCCCCCGCCCGGACCGGGCGGCCGGCAAGGCGGTGCGCCGGGCGGTGGCCGCCCGGACCGGGGCCGCGCCGGGCGGCTCCACGCCCCGGCGCACCCAGGAGGAGCGGCGAGCCGAGACCCGGCGTCGCCTCCTCGACGCCACGATCCAGAGCCTCGTCGACGTCGGCTACGCCCAGACGACCAGCCGCCACGTCGCCGAGCTCGCCGGCGTCTCGCGCGGGGCCCAGACCCATCACTTCCCGCACCGGCTCGACCTGATCGTCGAGGCGTATGAGCAGCTCGCCAACGACCGCGTGGCGGCGATCGAGGCCGAGGTCGCCCGGGCCGCCGGTGGTGCCGACGCTGCCACTGACGGCGCCGTGCGCGTCGGGGAGCTGCTCGACATCGTCTGGCGGGACTTCTCCAGCGACCTCTTCCGGGCGGGCACGAAGATCTGGATCGCCGCGAGCGACGACGCCGAGCTCCGCGCGCGGCTGCTGCCGATCGAGGAGCGGCTGCGCCGGACGATCCGCGAGACGATCCGGCGACTGGCGGGAGACCTGGCCGAGGACGGGCGGCTCATGGCCCGGCTCGACCTGTGCATCAGCACCCTGCGCGGCCTGGCGCTCTCCGAGGCGTTCGAGCCGCGGCGGCGACCGTCGCGGATCCGGCGGTGGGAGCTCTACCGGCCGCTGCTGGAGGAGCTCGTCGGTGAGTTGTGACGGGTCCGGTCCGGACGCCGACCGTCACCGCCGGGCATCCCCGGACATCGACCGTGGAGCACCGGCACGGACCCGCGGCCACGGGCTCAGCGGGCCACCGGCGTGCCGGTGAGTCGCCCGGCGATGTCCTCGATCCGCCACGGCCCCTCGGTCTCGTGGGTCACCGCGACGCTCCAGCCGGCGAGCTCCTGGATCGATCCGCCCTGCACCGCGAACACCTTGCCGGTGGCGGGTGCGTCGGCCGTGGCCAGGTAGGCGACCAGCGGCGAGATGTTCGACGGGTCGAACAGGTCGTGGCCGGTGGCGTCCTCGACGCCGGCCGCGAACACCGCGCCCATGCCGGGGGTGGCGAGGGTCAGGCGGGTCCGCGCGATCGGGGCGATCGCATTGACCCGCACCCCGTAGCGCTCCAGCTCGGCCGCCGCGACGAGCGTCAGGGCGGCGATCCCGGCCTTGGCCGCGCCGTAGTTGGCCTGGCCGGCGTTGGGCAGGGTCACCCCGGACGCCGACGCGGTGTTGATCACCGCGGCGTTGGGCTGCCGGCCCGCCTTGGACTCTGCCTTCCAGTGCTCGGCCGCGTGGCGCAGTACCGCGAAGTGCCCCTTGAGGTGGACGTGGACGACGCTGTCCCACTCCGCCTCGCCGAGCGACGCGACGAACCCGTCGCGCAGGATCCCGGCATTGTTGACCACCACGTCCAGGCGGCCGAGCTCGGACACGGCCTGGTCGATCAGGCCCCTGGCGCCGTCCCACGACGCGATGTCGTCGGTGTTGGCCACCGCCCGGCCGCCGGCCGCGGTGATCTCGTCGACGACCGCCTGGGCGGGCCCGGCGTCGGATCCGGACCCGTCGCCTGCGCCGCCGAGGTCGTTGACCACGACGCTCGCGCCCTCCCGGGCGAACAACAGCGCGTGCTCGCGGCCGATGCCGCGTCCCGCGCCGGTGATGACCGCGACGCGGCCCTCCAGTGCTCCCATGATGTCGCCCCTCTTCCGTGATGAATGTCGTGATCGCGTCCGGCCGTTGGACCGGTCGGACGGGTCGATCGCGGTCCGCCTGGCGGCGGGCCGTCCTCCGTGCTCAGTCTGTGATCTCGGCAAGGCCGTCGCGGATCACCGCGTCGTCTCCGACCGTCGTCTCGTAGGCGTAGGTGGTGACTCCGTCGGTCGATCCGGATCCCCCGGCGTGCCGCCACGCCCGGGTGCGGATGTCCTGACCGGGCAGCACCGGCCTGGAGAACCGGACCGCCAGCCGCCGCAGACGGCCGACGTCGCCGTCGGCCAGCTCGCGCACGATCGCCCATGACGTGAACGCCTGGGTGCAGAGTCCGTGGGCGATGATCCCGGGCAGGCCCGCGTCGCGGGCGACCTCCTCGTCGAGGTGGATCGGCATCGGGTCGCCCGCCGCCGGCCCGTACCGGAACGTCTGGTCGTCGTCGATGTGGGCGACGACGTCCAGGTCCGGCGTCCGGCCACCGGACCGCAGTGCCTCGTCGAACCGGTGGTCCGGCCCGAGTGCGCCGACGGTCTCGCCGGTGTCGAAGCCGCGGACGAACAGCGTCACGTACTGCTCGTTGACCAGCGCACCCGCCGCGTCCCGGCTCTCGAGGAAGACGGTGGCGCGGGTCCCGTTGGGCAGCCCTTGGAACCCGGTCATCTTCGCCCGCGACACGAGCACGTCGCCGGGGCGGATCGGACGGTGGAAGCGGAAGTCCTGCTCCCCGTGCACCACCTTGCCGAACAGCCCGAGCGGAACGACGTCCAGCGCGGGAGCCATGAGCGACTCGAACACCGGCACGATCGCGAACACCGGGTTGGCGACGTCACCGGCCCGGTGGGCGGCGATCGGGTCGTTGGTGGCCTCGGCGTAGGCGACCAGCCGCTCCCGGGTGACCTCGAACCGGCTCTCGTCGGTCCACTTGTCGAGCCCCGCGGCGTCGAACCGCTGCGTCTGGGTGGACATCGCGCCGTCTCCCCGCCGCTCAGCCCAGCAGGGCGGCGAGCTTGGCCAGCGACGCGTCGAGCTGCTGCTTGGCGTCCCTCTCTACGGCCTGGCCGAGGGCGCCGGTGATCATCTGGCCCTCGAACTCGGCGTCGATGTCGGCGGTCGATCCGCCGTTGCCGTCGGAGGCGACCGAGAGCCCGAACGTCGTCCGGACACCGGCCATGCCCTCGCCCGAGATGGTGAGCTTCGACGGTGCCTCCAGCTCCTGGACCGTCCACGTGATCGTGTTCGGCATCCCGAGCATGGTCACCACCTCCGACGCGGTGGCTCCGGGGGCGAACGTCTCGGGGACGTGGCCCTTCCACTTGGTGTGGATGGTCAGCCACTGCTCGTAGTGAGCCGGCGTGGAGAGCTGCTCCCAGACCTTCTCGGGCGGGGCGGCGATGGTGACGGTGGCGTTGATCTTGCCCATGGTGCGTCCTTCTCGTGGAGTGCGGTGGGTCAGCGCTCTGCGCGCTGGTACGCGGTGACCACGGCGCTGCCGCCGAGGCCGATGTTGTGCTGCAGCGCCGCGGTGACGTCGTCGACCTGACGATTGTCGGCGGTGCCGCGCAGCTGCCAGGTGAGCTCGGCGCACTGGGCCAGGCCGGTGGCCCCCAGGGGATGGCCCTTGGAGATCAGGCCGCCGGAGGGGTTGACGACCCACTGGCCGCCGTAGGTGGTCCGTCCGCCGTCGATCAGTCGCGGGGCATCGCCCTCGTCGCAGAGCCCGAGGGCCTCGTAGAGGAGCAGCTCGTTGGCCGAGAAGCAGTCGTGCAGCTCGATGACCTGGAAGTCCTCGGGCCCGAGGCCGGACTGCTCGTAGACCTGGCGGGCGGCCCGGACGTTCATGTCGTAGCCGATGACGTCGCGCGCGGTGCGGGTGCTGAACGAGCTCTCGAAGTCGGTGGTGAGCGCCTGGCCGACGATCTCGACCGCCTGCCCGGCGAGCCCGTGGCGATCGACGAAGTCCTCGCTCGCGACGATCGCGGCCCCGGATCCGTCGGAGGTCGGCGAGCACTGCAGCTTGGTCAGCGGGGCGTAGATCTCCTTCGCCTCCAGGATGTCGTCGAGCGTGTACTCGTCCTGGAACTGGGCGTAGGGGTTGTTGACCGAGTGGCGGTGGTTCTTCTCGCCGATCTTGGCGAAGTGGACCGGCTCGGACCCGAACTCCTCCATGTGCTCGCGCCCGGCGGCACCGAACATCCACGGGGCCGGCGGGAAGCGCACCTCCGAGATCTGCGCCAGCAGGTCCATGTGGCGCGCCATCGGCTGCTCGCGGTCGTTGAACGTCGAGCCGAGCGAGCCGGGCTGCATCTTCTCGAAGCCCAGCGCGAGAGCGCAGTCGGCCAGGCCGCCGCGGATCGTCTGGGCGGCGAGGAAGAGCGCGCTGGAGCCGGTGGAGCAGTTGCTGTTGACGTTGAAGACCGGGATGCCGGTCAATCCGAGCTCGTAGACCGCGCGGTGGCCGGCGGTCGACTCGCCGTAGACATAGCCGACGTAGGCCTGCTGCACCTCGTCGTACGGGATGCCGGCGTCCTCGAGCGCCTTGGTCCCGGCCTCCTTGGCCATCTGCGGGTAGTCCCAGCCCTCGCGACGGCCGGGCTTCTCGAACTTCGTCATGCCGACGCCGACGACGTAGACCTTCCTGGGTGCCACGGGATCTCCTCGTCGTTGCGGGCCGAGCCGACGTGCGCCGGTGGAGCGGGCGGCGTCCGGCCGTGGAATCAAGATACAGACCCGCCGGTTTTTTTCAAGGTGAGGGCGGCCCGCACGGCCGGTGCCGCCCACGGCGGAGGTCGCCCACGGCCGAGGCCGGTGCCGCCCGGGTCAGCGCCGCTTCGGGCCGCAGCCGCGATACGCGTACCGGCGCGCGATGCGGTGGCCGGCCCGGGTGCGGCCCTCGACGGTCACCACCGTGCGGGTCCGCCTGGTCGCCGGGAGTCGCAGCCGCAGGCGTCCGTGACGGAGTCGGGTCGTCGTCCGTCGACCGTTGACCCGCACGGCGATCCTCGTGGTGCGCGACGGCACGCGCAGGGTCACCCACCGTCGGGCGCACCGCGTTGTCCGGGGCGGCTTCGCGGCGGTGGCCGGGCCCTGCCGGGCCGGTGCCTCCGCACAGGGCATGCCGGTGGTGCCGCGGGTGTAGCGGGAGAAGAAGCGCCACGTGGCCTCCGCGGCGTTGGGGCCGCGCGGATCGGTGAAGTTCGCGTACCGCGGATCGTCCGTCCCGCCGGACCAGAAGTGGTTCATGCCGTGGACGATCCAGTGCTCGCCCACGACGCAGCCGTCGGGGTCGCGGTAGGTGCGCACGGTCGAGTCGTGCCCGCCGGGGTTGGCGTCCTTCCGCGTCTCGGCCGGCGTCAGCGAGAGCGGTCCGTCCTGGCGGAGTGGGTCGAGGGCCAGGTTGTTCGTGCGCAGGCCCTGCTCGAACGCCTTCTGCTGGCAGGCGAGCGGGATCCCGCCGTCGACGTCGCCGCCGATCACGATCCGCGGGACCACCCGCGCGCGGTGGGCCATCGCCTCGTGGGCCTGCTCCGCGCTCGCGGCCGCCGACAGCGTGAGGGGGTGATCGAAGCCGAGGCAGAGCGCGTCACCGTAGGCGCCCGCCGACATCACCCCGACGGCCGCGTACAGGTCGGGATACGCGGCGGACATGATCGACGTCATGAACCCGCCGGCCGACATCCCGACCATGTAGGTCCGCTCGGGATCGATGTTCCAGTGGTCCATGGCGGCGCGCGTCATCGCGGCGATCGCGGCGGCATCACCGGTGCCGCGCTGGCGGCCGTCGGGCATGAACCATCGCCAGCACCGCCGCAGCGGCCCGGGCTGACTCACGGCCCCGGCGTCGACGTCGGGGTGGAGCACCACGAAGCCCTCGCGCTCGGCGATGGCGTTGTAGAGGCTGGCGTGCATCTGTTGCTCGGCGGTCGTCTGACAGCCGTGCGTCAGCACCACGAGGGGCGTGGGTCGGGTGGCGTCGTAGGTCGTCGGCACGTAGACGATGGACGGGTAGGTCTTGTCGCCCGCGACGTGCGTGAGTCGGTGCACCGTGCCGGGGTAGGTGGGTGGGTCGGCGGCCCGGGCGCCGGCCGCGTGGACCACGGTCATCGGCAGCACCGCGGCGACGGTGAGCGCGATCGCCAGTCCGAGGCGGCGCGCCCGGTGTCCCCGTCGCACCAGGCCCGGTGGCGCCGTCGTCGCGCCACCGGGCCCGTGCGCGGTCCCCATCCCTCTCCCCATGGCGGGACATTAACAGTCCGTCCTGCATGTAAGTGGGAATCTCGCCCCACGTCCTCATGGACCGCCCCGTCAGGCCCCGATCGCGCCCCGCACGATCCGGCCCAGTGCCCTGACGACGTCGTCGGGATCCGTGTCTCCCGCCTCCACCGGCGACAGCGGGCCGACCAGCGCCTCGCCGACCGCGCCGACCACCGCCGCGGCGGTCAGCTGGACGTCCTGCGCAGGCAGCTCGCCGGTCCCGACGCCCTCGTGGAGCAGGTCGACGTACAGGTCGCGGTAGGCGCGGCGGAACGCCAGGCGCTCGGCCTCCACCAGCGGGTCGACCGGCTCGGCGAGCAACGCCCAGGCCAGTCGGGGGCTGCGCAGGGCACGGCGGGCGAACGTCTCGATCACCGCGACGGTCCGGTCCCCGGCGCTGCGGTCCACGGCGGCATCGGCCGCGGCGACCATCGCCCGCAGCTCGCCGTCGCACACCGTGCGGAAGAGCTCGGCGAACAGGTGCGCCTTGGAGGGAAAGTGCCGGTACAGCGCGCCGGCGGCCAGCCCGGTCCGCGCGGCCACCGCCGTGACCGTCGCGGCGGCGTACCCGCCCTCGGCGACCAGGTCGTGGGCGGCGGCCAGCAACCGCTCGCGGGTGGTCGGTGTGGCGCGGTCGCTCGGGTCCGCTGCGTCGCGCGTTTCGCTCCGTATGGGTGCCGTGCCGGTCCCGCCCGGGGCCGTCACGGGTGGGGCGGCGGCGTCGCTCCGGCCGGGGGTGGTCGACGGCGGCGTGACCGTCGACAGGGGCTCCGGTCCCACGGTCATCCCTTGAACGTCGAGGATCCCGCGTCCCCGAACGGCTCGTCGCGCTCCCGCACCGCCTGGCGGAATCCGGTCTCGGCCGCGCGCTGCTGGAACGCGTAGCCCTCGCGGGTGTGGCGGGTGATCCCGTCGAAGACCGTGCCCAGCACCTGGGTGGAGTGCAGCCCCTGATTCGTCAGCTCCTGGTTGATCAGCAGCTTGTGGAGCATCAGCTGGTTGACGGGCACCCGCGCGATCCGCTCCAGCAGGATCTCGGTCCGCTCGTCCAGGTCCTCCGCGGCGGGCGCCTCGATCGCCAGACCCCACTCCAGCGCCTCGGCGCCCGACAGCGAGTCACCGGTGAAGAGCAGCCGCTTGGCGCGCTGCGCTCCGAGTCGCTGCGTCCACAGGGCGGTCGTCGGCGATCCCCACACGCGCGCCGGCGGATAGCCGATCTTCGCGTCCGCGGCGATCACCAGCAGGTCGGAGCAGAGCGCCATGTCGGTGCCGCCCGCGACGCAGAATCCGTGGACCTTGCAGACCACGGGCTTGTTCGCGTGGAAGAGCGACATGAACCCGCGGACGTTGCGGCTCATCATCGCGTAGTCGACCATCGGGTCCCACGTGTCGCTCGGGTTGTGGTTGACCGCGATCGTCCAGGGGTGGCTCGGGGCGCCCTCCGGCGGGACGCGGTGGGGTGCCGGCCCCGGCCAGGGCCGAGGGTCGGTGGACGGGACGTCGGCGGTGCTTCCCGGCGTGGCGGCTTCATCGACGGTGTGCGTGGCGGAGCCGTCCGCCGACGCGTCCCCGGGGGCGGTACCCGGCTCGTCGGCGTCGCCGGCCGCGCCGTCGCCCACGCCGAGCCCCTCGGCACTGTCGACCAGGTCGTAGCCGCCGCAGAACCCCTTGCCGTTGCCGGACAGGACGATGACGTGGACGTCCGGGTCCAGGTCGGCCCGCTCGACGCAGGCGGCGAGCTCGACCGGCAGCGCCGGGACGATCCCGTTGCCCCGCGCGGGCCGGTCCAGCGTGATCCGCGCGATCCGATCGGTGACCGCGTAGGTCATGGTGGTGAGGTGGCTCATCGGAGGGCCGGCCGTCGGGCGGTGCGGACGCGATCGGTCATGCCGGTAGCGCCCGGTCCACGACCGTCCGGGCGTCGACCGTGGTCGGCAGCGTCCCGTACACGCGCCCGCCCTGCCCGGCCAGCCGGGCGGCGCAGAACGCGTCGGCCACCGCCGGCACCGAGTGGCGTACCAGCAGCGAGCCCTGCAGCCCGACGGCGAGATCCTCCACGATCCGCCGCGCGAGGAACTGGCCCTCCGCCAGCCGCTCGTCGACCGATCGGCCGTCCTCGCCGATCCCCGCGAAGAGCCCGGCGGTCTGCTCGCGCACGTGGTCCAGGTGCGTGTCCAGACGCGCGTCAGCCCCGCGCGCCTGCTCGCACTCGGCCAGGAACGCCGGCAGGCCCTCGGGCTCCTTGGTCAGCGCGCGCAGGACGTCGAGGGCGGCGACGTTGCCCGATCCCTCCCAGATCGACTGCAGCGGGGCGTCGCGGTAGAGCAGCGGCAGGCCGGAATCCTCGACGTAGCCGTTGCCGCCCAGGCACTCCAGCGCCTCGGCGGCGTGGGCGGGGGCGCGCTTGCAGGTCCAGTACTTCATCACCGCCGTCGCGAACCGCCGGAACGGTGCGTCGGCCTCGTCGTAGGCCCGGGCCACGCGGAGCGTGGACGCGGTCGCCGCCTCGGACTCCAGCGCCAGGTCGGCGAGCACGTTGGTCATCGCGGGCTGGTCGACGAGGGACGCCCCGAACGCGCGGCGGTGGCGGGCGTGGTGGATCGCCTCGACCGTGCCGCGGCGCAGCACCGTCGTCGATCCGATCGTGCAGT
Organism: Solirubrobacteraceae bacterium; assembly: GCA_050252545.1. GTDB lineage: Bacteria > Actinomycetota > Thermoleophilia > Solirubrobacterales > Solirubrobacteraceae > Patulibacter. Next base: position 23,170 of record JBFWKS010000002.1, on the reverse strand, counting down.
CCAGGCGGGTGTGGTTGACCATCCGCACGATCGCCTGGACGCCCTTCCCGGGCCGTCCGACGAGTCGTCCGCGGGCCCCGCGGAACTCGACCTCCGACGAGGGCAGCGAGCGGGTCCCGAGCTTGTCCTTCAGGCGCTGGAACTCCATCCCCGGCCCGCGCTCGACGAGGAAGCACGACAGCCCGGCGCCGGGACGGTCCGCGCCGGCCGCGGTCGGGTCGCCGTCGAGCGCACCGGTCCCGTCGTCGACCTGGGCGAGGACGAGGAAGACGTCGCAGGGCGGGTAGGAGCAGAACCACTTGTGGCCGTGGATCTCGTACTCGCCGGACCCGACCTCGACCGCGCGGGTGATGTTGGCGCGGACGTCCGATCCGCCTTGGCGCTCGGTCATCGCCATGCCGGCGAGCGCGGCGCGACCGGGGTCGGTGCCGTCGGCGAACGCGGGACCGGCGGTCGCCTCGCCGTAGACGGTCCGGGTGAGGCGCGGCTCCCACTCGGCGGCGAGCTCGGGCGCGCCGTCGCGCAGGGCCGGCACGACCGCGGAGGTCATCGAGACCGGGCACATCACCCCGCCGTTGACGTTGCTCCACAGGCCGAAGAGCGCCGCGCGGACGACGTGGCGGCCGTGCTCCTCGCCGGGGTCGGGCGCCTGCCACGGCAGCGCGTGCAGGCTCCGCTCGATCGCGCCGCCGAGCAGGTGGTGCCACGACGGGTCCAGCTCGACGGTGTCGGTGCGGTTGCCCCAGCGGTCGTGGAGGGTCAGGCGCGGCTCGTGGGCCTCGGCCCGCCGGCCGTGCTCGCGGGCCTCGGCAGTCCCGGCGGCCACGCCGGTCTCCCGCGCACGCCCCACGCCCCAGCCGCCCCCCTCGCGGACGAGCGCCTCCTGCAGGGCCAGGTCGGATCCGTAGTGGTCGAAGGGCTCCAGCGAGGGCGCCTGGTTGAGCACCGTGCGGGCCGGGTCGATCGTCGTGGTGGGGTTCTCCATCGTGGACATGGGGGACTCGAGCGGGGTGGGTGGGCGGCTGCGTGCGGGTCCGGCCCGACCCGCACGCAGACCTGCACGGCGGGACGGCGGTGCGGCCGGTCGCCTGAGCGACGAGCCAGCACGGTGAAATCGGATTCACCGATCATCGTGAATCCGGTTTCACATGTCAAGTGCCGGTGATCGTGCCGCTGTGGGGCGCCGTGGGAAGGGCCGCGGTGGGACGGGCCGCGGTGGGAAGGGCCGCGGTGGGTGGGCACGGCGCGTCGATCTACCAAATCGTGGTTCGTCATCGTGGGGCGATGACGGAACGCGATTACGTGGTGCCAGGGTTCGCGCCCCGCCGCCCGATCGGTCCCGGCTTTCGGGGCCCAGGTGAGCGCGTGGTTCAATCGCCGCATGTCCGCCGCCGGTCCCACCGTCCCCGAACCGGACCCCGCCACCACGGTCGGCCGCCGCCACGCCGCCCCCGACCCGGACGCCGTCACGGTCACCCGCGACGGACCGATCACGACGATCACCCTCCACCGCCCGCACGCCCGCAACGCGGTTGACGGGCCGACGGCCGCGGCGCTCGCCGACGCGTTCCGGGCGTTTGACGCCGATGCCGAGGCGTCGGTGGCGATCCTCCACGGGGGCGGTGGGACGTTCTGCGCCGGCGCGGACCTCAAGGCGCTGGGCACCGACCGCTCCAACCGGCTGGAGGAGGACCCCGACGCCGACGGGCCGATGGGTCCCACGCGGATGCGGCTGGGCAAGCCGGTGATCGCCGCGATCGAGGGGCACGCGGTGGCCGGCGGGCTGGAGCTGGCCCTGTGGTGCGACCTGCGCGTGGCGGCACGCGACGCGATCCTCGGGGTGTTCTGCCGCCGCTGGGGCGTGCCGCTGATCGACGGTGGCACGGTGCGGCTGCCGCGCCTGATCGGCGAGTCGCGGGCGATGGACCTCATCCTCACCGGGCGCCCCGTCGACGCCGCCGAGGCGCTGGACATCGGTCTGGTCAACCGCCTGGTGGAGCCCGGCGAGACGTTGGTCGCCGCACGTGAGCTGGCGCGGCAGATCGCCGCCTTCCCGCAGGCGTGCGTCCGCAGCGATCGGCTGTCGACGCTCGAGCAGGCCGGTTTGGACGAGCGCGACGCACTGACCGGCGAGTTCACGCACGGGATGCGAACCATCGCCAGCGGGGAGACGCTCGAGGGTGCCCGGCGGTTCGCCGACGGGGCGGGGCGCGGCGGGACGTTCGGTTGATGTCGGTCGGCCGGTGGGGGACCGCTCGGGCTCACCTGGCCTCGGTCGGGTGGGGTCGGTCGGTGGTCGTCCTACTGGGCGCGGCCGTGGTCATCCTCGTGGCGGTCGGCGTGGAGGTTCGGTCAGCGTTCGTGCGGGCCGACGAGCGGTGGGGTGACTACGGGGCCATCGACTGGGGTTTGTGGATCCGCACGGGGGCGGGGGCGGTCGTCGTGCTCACCGGGGTCGCGGTGAGCTCCGCCTGGCTGGGCCGTCGGTTCGCCCGTGCACCTGTCGGGACGCGTCGGGGGGCCGCGATCGTGGGCGTGGCGGCGGGCCTGCTCCTGGCCGCCCCGGTCGAGGGTGTCTGGAGCGACGGGTGCAACTCGCATCAGGGGACGGCACCGAGGATCGCGGCGTGGTGGGCCTCCGCCGGCGAGGCTCGGGTCCCCTCGGGCTTCGCCGGGGTGCATACCGAGCGCGCATGTGTCAAGGACCCGCGCTACGGGGTGGGCCAATGATGGGCGTCGTTGCCCGCCCCACGCATGGGTAGCCAGCCCGGCCCGCGCCGCTTCGACCGAGCAGCGATGCCCCGGCGCGTCGTGGCCGCGGCCGTCGTTGCCACCGTGGCCGTGGCGGGAGCGGTGCTCGTCACCGCAATCGGCCATCCGTGGCGGCTCGAGGCGGGTGAGTGGGCCCTGTGGGGCATCGTCAGTGTCGGATGTGCGCTGGTCGCGGCTGTCGCGGTGGCGGTGGTCGCGACGGCGGTGCGGTGGCGTCGCGGCCGACCGGTCACCGTCGTACCGCGGGTGCCTGGAGCCCGCCGTGCGGTGGCGCTCGTGGTGCTGGCGCTCGGCGTCGTGGCCACGACGCCCGTAGAAGCCGAGTGGGACGTCGAGTGCAACCGCGCCTCGGGCATCGTGCCGTTGGCGTCCCTGCCGTGGCCCGCCGCTCGCGACCGTCTGGTCTACTCGGGCGCGCAGACGCTGATCGGGTGCATCGACCCCTCTCGACCTACTCATCAGTAGCCAATCGTCCTCCGCTCTGCTTCAATCCCCGTCATGGCCAAGGGAACGACCGTCGTCGGCAGGACCGCCGTGATCACCGGAGCGGGATCGGGGATCGGGCGGGCACTGGCGTTGCGGCTGGCCGCCGCCGGGTCGCCGGTCGCGCTGGTGGACCGCGACGAGGAGGGGCTGGAGACGACCGTCGAGCAGATCGACGGCCCGGTGCTGCATCGCGTCGTCGACGTGAGCGACCGGCAGGCCCAGCACGCGTTCGCCGCCGACGTCGACGCGTGGGCACCGCAGCCGATCGGCGTCGTCGTCAACAACGCCGGGGTCACCGTCTCGCAGCCGGTGGCCGGCTCGGCGATCGAGGACGACGAGTGGGTGATGAACGTCAACTACTGGGGCGTCGTCCACGGCACCCAGGCGTTCCTGCCGATCCTCAAGCGCCAGGACGCGGGCGCGATCGTCAACGTCTCCAGCGTCTTCGGCCTGTTCGCGTGGCCGACGCAGAGCGCCTACTGCGCGTCGAAGTTCGCGGTGCGCGGGTTCACCGAGGCGCTGCGTCACGAGCTGCGCGGCACCGGCGTGCGCGCGGTCGCGGTGCACCCCGGCGGGATCGACACGAACATCGTGCGCAACGCCCGCTTCCACGCCGACGACCGCGGCACCACCGACCGCTCGGTGCTCGAGCAGGAGTTCTCCAAGGTCGCCCGCACCTCGCCCGAGAAGGCCGCGGCGACGATCCAGCGCGGCGTCGAGCGCGGCAACGACCGGATCCTCATCGGCGCCGACGCGCACATCGTCGCCAACCTCGTGCGGATCGCGCCCGTGCGCTACTTCAGCGTGATCAAGGCGCTGGAGCCGCTCGTGCGGCGGTAGGTCAGCGACCCGCGCGCCGCAGGATCAACGCCGTCGCGGTGTCCATCGCCGCGAAGCCGTAGAGGACCGCGGCAGTCCGGCGCGCGGCGCGGGGACGGGACGCCTGCGACGAAACACCGTCGACGTAGGCGCCCTGCATGAGGCTCACGGCGGCCCGGCCCACCATCCACGGCCACCGCGGCCTTCCGCCGATCAGCCCGGGGACGAGGATCAGATCGGCCAGGCCGACCGCGCGCACGGGACGATCCTGCCCCTCGAGGCCGACCGGCTCGGTGTACACCCGCGGGGCGGCCAGCAGCGCGACGCCCGCGACGAGCGTCACGCCCGCGACGATCTTGGGCGTCAGCTCGGCCTGGGCCAGCAGCGCAGGCGGGGTGTGCTTCTCGGACATGCTCCGTCTCTCCTCGGGGCTTCGGGGTCGTCGGGGGCACCCTATGAGGTGACGGCGTGGGCCGGATCGTGCTTGCCAGGGCGTGTCGGATCCGGCCCCCGGTGGGGCGGGGGAGGAGGTCCGCCCCGGCGGACCGTCGATCGACGATCCGTCGACCGGCCGACCTCGAATCCTGGACGAATCGCCAACACGGCACCGGTCGCCGGCGCGATGATGCGCACGTGGACGACCGATCGGCGGAGACGAACGGACGGATCGATGCGTCGCCCGCGCCCGCCACGACGCTGCCGCCGCCCGCGGCCCGGATCACCGTCGCCGAGGCGCTCGCGACCCCGGCGCTGCGGCGCGGATTGCCCGACGTCCGGGCCGGGCACGAGAACCTGGACCGTCCGATCCGCTGGGTCCACGCCGGCGAGGTCTCCTACATGGCGTCGATGCTCACCGGCGGCGAGATGCTGCTCACCACCGGGATGGGCATCGGGCGACGCCCCGTCGAGCAGCGCCGGTTCGTCACCGCGCTCGCCGAGCGGGGGGTCGCCGCGCTCGTCATCGAGCTCGGGCACGCGTTCACCGACCTGCCCGACGCGATCGTCCAGGCCGCCGAGCAGCACGGCCTGCCGCTGGTGGCGTTGTCGCGCGACGTGCCGTTCATCAGCGTCACCGAGGCGATCCACACCGAGCTCGTCAACGCGCACTACGTTCTGCTGCGCCGCGGCGACGAGGTCCACCGGCGCCTCACCCAGCTGCTGCTGGACGGTCACGGCATCCCGGAGGTCCTCGCCGCCACCGCCGAGCTCGTCGGCAACCCGGTGTATCTGGAGGACGGCGACCACCGGCTGCTCTACCACGCGGGATCGGCCGGCGACGGCGTCGACCCGCTGGAGGCGTGGCGGGCGGCCGAGGGCCAGGGGCGCGCGGCGTGGCGGGCCGGCATCGCCGAACCGGTGCCGATGGGGTCGCGCCACCACCCGGGCCGCCTGCTCGTCCTGCCGGTGTCGGGGCCGCTCGAGGAGACCGCGCGCGTCGTGCTGCAGCGCGCGGCGGGGATCGTCGCCCTGTCGCTGCTCCGGGCCCGTCAGGAGGAGGAGCTGCTGGCCCGCGAGCGGGGGGACTTCCTGGCGGAGCTCGCCCAGGGCCGGATCGACGGTGCCGCCGCCGGCCGGCAGGCCGCCACGATCGGGTTCCCGGAGCGCTCCGAGCTGCTGCTGGGGATCGCGGGCGAGACGACGACCACCGTCGGCACCGCAGCGTGGAGCCTGGTCCTGCGGGACGCGCAATCCGAGCTGGAGGGCCGCGGCATCTCCGCGCTCGTCGGTCAGCACGAGCGTCCCGGGCGCCTGCTCGCCGTGGTCGCGGTCCGCTCGGCCGAGGTCCGTCCCGCGGTCGCCGACCGGCTCGCCGCCGCGCTGCGCACCTCGATCACCCGTCGCCTGGGCGAGACCGATGTCCGGATCGCGGTGTCGGACGCCGTGCCATGGGCGCGCATCGGGCCGAACCTGCGCCTGGCCGCCGATTCGGCGGCGGCGGCCGTGGTGCTGCCGACCCGCGGATGGCGCGACGTCGGCGATCTGGAGCTGCAACGGCTGCTGTGGCGGTGGCGCGACGATGAGGAGCTCGCCGCGTTCGTGCAGCGTCGCCTGGGCGCGCTGCTGGAGCACGACGATCAGCGCAAGCACCACCTGCTGCCGACGCTCGAGGCGCTGTGCGCCCACGGGTGGCACAAGGCCGAGGCGGCACGGGCGCTGCACCTCAACCGCCAGGCGCTCTACAACCGCCTGGCGCGGATCGAGGAGCTGCTGGGGTGCGACCTGGGCGATCCCGAGCAGACGCTGACGCTGCACCTGGCGCTGCGGGCCAGGCCGTACGTCGCCGATCGCTGATCCGCGGGGCGCCGCGTTCGGCAGGCCCCGGCGTCAGCGCCCGGACGAGATCGCGGATCGTCATCGTCACGCGACGATGATCCGCGGTCACGGCGTGCCAGGACCGGAGGTGCGCGCCAAAGGGCCCCGACAGAACGTCGTCGGGGCCCGGAGGAGTCGTGACGAGGTGGCGGGACGGTGCGACCGGTGCCGAGCGGGATGCTGGAGGCCGAGTCCGGATGCCTTCGTCCGGGCCGCCACCCGCTCCTCGTCCCGCCGTGACCCACACCAGCCATCCGTCCCCGCCCGCCGTCGGTACGGCCGCCCAACCGGCGCCCGGCGGTGCCCCACGCGCCGACCACGACGCCCTGCAGGCCGCCGCCAGGGACCACCTGCTCCTGCACTTCACCAAGCACGCCACGGCGTTCGGCGGTCCCGAGCCGGCCACCCGCGCCCTGCTCGTCCTCGAGCGCGGCGAGGGGCCCTACGTGTTCGACACCCGCGGGCGGCGCTACATCGACGCGTTCTCGAGCCTGTTCTGCTCGCAGATCGGCTACTCGTACGGTGAGGAGATGACCGCGGCGATCGGCCGGCAACTCGCAGCGCTCCCGTTCAACACCAACTGGAGCACCGCGCACCCGCCCGCGATCGAGCTGGCCGCGGCACTCGCCGAGCGCGCCCCAGGCGACCTCGACCACGTGTTCTTCACCAGCGGTGGCTCCGAGGCCGTCGAGTCGATGTGGAAGATCGCACGCGAGCACTTCCGGACGATCGGTCAACCGCAGCGGACCAAGGCGATCGCCCGGCACAACGCGTACCACGGGGTGAGCCTCGGGGCGCTGTCGTTCACCGGGGTCCCCGGGTTCAAGGACGGGTTCGGCACGCCGCCGGTCGACGCCAGCCACGTCAGCAACACCAACGCGTACCGTGCGCCCGACGGGGCTGACCCCGACGCGTTCCGCGAGCGCCTGCTCGACGAGGTCCGCGCCGCGATCGCCGCTGCCGGCCCGGACGAGGTTGCGGTGATCATCGCCGAGCCGGTCCAGAACGCCGGCGGATGCCTGACCCCGCCGCCCGGCTACTGGGCCGGGCTGCGCCGGATCGCCGACGAGCACGGCATCCTGCTCGTCGCCGACGCCGTCATCTGCGGGTTCGGACGGCTCGGAACCTGGCTCGGGCTCGAGGGCGAGGACGTGGTTCCCGACATGGTGACCGTCGCCAAGGGCATCACCTCGGCGTACGTCCCGGGTGGGGCGGTGCTCGTCGGCTCGCGGGTCGCCGAGTCGCTGTTCGCCCCCGGCGTGGTGCTGCGCCACGGGATCACCTTTGCCGGTCACCCGGTCATGGCCGCGGTCGCGCTCAAGAACCTGGAGATCTTCGAGCGCGACGGAATCCTCGACAACGTGCGGGCCCTTGAAGGTCACCTGGCGTCGCGGATGGACGAGCTGCGGACGCTGCCGATCGTCGGTGACACGCGCGGCCGCGGGTTCTTCCACGCCGTCGAGATGGTTCCCGGTGGCCGCTCCCCGGCCGAGCCCGATCGCCCCCGCGACGATTGGCCCGACGGCGTGCCCACCGGCTACGCCGCCGACGGCACCCCGGTCGCCCCCGGCCCGGGCTGGGGGCGCGACCGGTTCACCCAGTCCGAGCGGGACGAGCTCCTGCGGGCGTACCTGCCCGGGCGGCTGCTCGACGCCGGGCTCATCGCCCGCGCGGACGACCGTGGCGACAGCGTGCTCCAGATCGCGCCGCCGCTGATCGCCGACCGCGACCTGTTGGACGACATCGTCGACCGCCTGGGCGAGGTGCTGGCCGACGCCGGGCGACACATGCAGCTGGGCGTATGACCGTCGTCGGGGTCGTCACCGAGATCAAGCCCGGTGAGCGGCGCGTCGCGCTCACCCCCGCCGGGGCCCACGAGCTGGCCGAGCGCGGGCACGACGTCCTGGTCCAGTCGGGGGCCGGCGTCGGGTCGGGGCACGCCGACCGCGACTACGTCACCGCCGGCGCGCGGATCATCGACGACCCCGCGACGGTGTGGGCGGAGAGCGACCTGCTCCTCAAGGTGAAGGAGCCGATCGAGCCGGAGTACGAGCGCCTGAACCCCGACGCGACGCTCTTCACCTACCTGCACCTGGCGGCCGCCCCGGCACTGACCGACGCGTTGGTCCGCTCGGGCACGACGGCGATCGCGTACGAGACCGTCACCGATGGCATCGACCCGGCCCGTCCCGGGCTGCCGTTGCTGGCACCGATGAGCGAGATCGCCGGCCGTTTGGCGACGCAGTCGGGCGCGTACTTCCTCCAGGCACCACTGGGCGGGCGGGGCGTGCTGATGGGCGGCGCGCCGGGTGTGCAGCCGGCCCGCGTCGTCGTCGTCGGCGGGGGCGTCGTCGGCCTGCAGGCGGCCCGGGTGGCGGTGGGGATGGGGGCCGAGGTGACGGTCCTCGAGAAGGCCGTGTCGCGCCTGGTGTGGCTGGAGGAGTTCTTCGACGGGCGGGCTCGGGTGCTGATGAGCGACACGCTGACGCTGCGCGAGGAGGCCCGGCACGCCGACGTCGTCGTCGGGGCGGTGCTCATCCCGGGGGCCGCGGCGCCCAAGCTCATCACCCGGGAGATGCTCGGCGACATGCGCCCGCGCGCCGTGATCGTCGACGTCGCGATCGACCAGGGCGGCTGCGCCGAGACGTCGATCCCGACGACCCACGACGATCCGACGTATGTCGTCGACGACATCGTGCACTACTGCGTGGCGAACATGCCCGGCGCGGTGCCGGTGACGTCGACCCGCGCACTGACCAACGCGACGCTGCCCTACGTCATCGCCCTCGCCGACCACGGCGTCGACGGCGCCGGCGAGCGCATCCCGGGACTGGTGGCCGGGATCAACGTCCGCGCCGGCCGGATCCTCGCCCCCGCCGTTGCCGAGGCACACGCCGCGGCCCGCGCCGCGCACCGCGAGGCGGCGTGACCAACCGCGCCGCCGTCCGGTGGGCGACCCCGGACCCGCGTCCGATGGTGGGTGCATCCCAGAGGCCCGGTCGATTTCGAGACGTACGCGTCCCGAAAGCCACCAGGTCTCCGGTGGCGCGGGTGGTCCCGTGGCCCGCCGCCGTCGTCCTTGCCACTGCTGCCATCGACCCACCCCCACGTCGCCACGCCCCCGACCCCCGCCGTCACCCATGAGCGAACCGCCCGTTCTGTCCAACGTCGTCGGAGGCGAGTTCGTCGCCGCGACGACCGGTGCCCTCGAGGACGTGATCAGCCCCGCCACCGAGCAGGTCATCGCGCGGTGCCCGGTCGGCGGGGCGGCCGACGTCACGCGGGCGATCGACGCCGCGGCGGCGGCCGCGCCGGTGTGGGGGGCGACGACCCCCGCGCAACGCCAGGAGGCGATGCTCGCCTACGCCGACCGGCTGGCCGAGCACGTCGACGCGCTGGCCGCCGCCGAGGCCCACGACGCGGGCAAGCCGTCCGCGGTGGTCCGCGACGAGATCGAGCTGTCGTTGGATCACCTGCGGTTCTTCGCCGGCGCGGGGCGGGTGCTGGAGGGCCGCGCGGCCGGCGAGTACTCCGGGTCGCACACGTCGCTGGTGCGCCGCGAGCCGCTGGGCGTCGTCGGGCAGATCACCCCGTGGAACTACCCCTTCGCGATGGCGACGTGGAAGATCGGCCCGGCGCTGGCGGCCGGCAACACGGTGGTCCTCAAGCCGTCGGAGCTCACCCCGGTCACCACCGTCCGCATGGCGGAGCTGGCCGTCGACCTGTTCCCGCCCGGGACGTTCAACGTCATCACCGGCCATGGTGATCCGGTCGGCGCGGGCATCGTCACCGACCCGCGGGTGCGGATGGTGTCGTTGACCGGGTCGGTGGCGACCGGCAAGGCGATCGCCCGGGCTGCCGCCGACACGCTCGCCCGGGTGCACCTGGAGCTCGGCGGCAAGGCGCCGGTCGTGGTGCTCGACGACGCCGACGTCGACGCGGTCGTCGCCGGGCTGCGGATCGCGAGCTTCTACAACGCCGGCCAGGACTGCACCGCGGCCTGCCGGGTGATCGCCACCCCGGCCGTGTACGACCGGCTGCTGGAGGGGTTGGTCGCAGCGGCGGAGTCGCTGATCGTCGGTGGCCCCGCGGGCGACGGGGCCGACGCGGTGCGGGCGCTCATGGCGGGCGGCGCGGGTCACGCGCCGGCGACACCCACCGGAGCCGCCGACGGGGCCGACGTCGAGCTCGGTCCCGTGATCTCCGCCGCGCACCGGCAGCGCGTGCTCGGCGCGATCGACCGGGCGGCGGAGCAGGGCGCCCGCGTCGTCATCGGCGGAGGGAGGGTCGGTGACCGCGGGTTCTTCGTCGCCCCGACCGTCGTCGCCGGTCCGGCGCAGGACAGCGACGTCGTCCAGCGCGAGGTGTTCGGTCCGGTGGTCACCGTGCAGTGCGCGGCGGACGAGGCCCAGGCCCTGGCGTGGGCCAACGACTCGATCTACGGTCTGTCGGCGTCGGTGTGGACCCGCGACGTCGGCGCGGCGCTGCGCGCGACGAGGGCGCTGAACTACGGATGCGTGTGGGTCAACGACCATATGCCGTACCTGTCGGAGATGCCCCACGGCGGGTTCGGGGAGTCCGGCTACGGCAAGGATCTGTCGGTGTACGCGCTCGAGGAGTACACGCGGATCAAGCACGTCATGCTCAACCTCGACTGATCGAGCGCCGCACCGTCCGGTCAGTGCGGACCGTCGCCCGGCACCCGCGCAGGCAGGTCGGCACCGTACCCGGGGTCCTGCTGCCAGGGGTGCACGCCGCGCGCGCGGCGCAGCGCGTACGCCGCCCGGCCGTGGGTGTTCGTCAGGTGCCACACGGCGTGGACGCTCGCCGGCAGCGACGTCGTCCAGAAGCTCCCCGGCAACGGGTCGCGCGGGACCGGCGGGGCCAGGTCGAGGTCGGCGGCGATCCAGCCCTCGCCGTCCTCGTACGCGAGCCGGCCGAGGATCACCCCGTCGGCGTCGGTGATCTGCGTCTCGCCGACCATGATCGTCGGCCACGGGATCGCATTGACCATCGGCGTGCGCATCGTGATGTCCCCGACGTGCGACGGATGGACCGCGGGGACGCCGAGCAGGCGCGCCATCCTGCCCGGGGTCTCGCGGGCGAGCTGGAGCATCGTCCCGTGGTCGCGCCGCCAGAACCAGCCGCGGGTCAGCGCCCACTGCGGGAACGACGGAAAGCACATGCCGCCGGCCAGCAGCCGCACGCGCTCGCGCAGCCGGGCGGCGGTGCGGGTGCGGATCCACTCGAACCCGTTGGCCACCCCGATCGCCGCGACGGCGGTGTCGGCGATCCCCGGATCGGTGCCGCCCCGGTAGTACTGGTTCTCCCACATCGACGGCTGATCCTTGTCGTGCAGGTGCGCCGTGCCGTCGGGCTCGACGACGTAGTACGTGTTGAACGTGTCGCGGCCCCGGATCGTCAGGGCGCCCGCACCGATGACGCACCCGTGCTCCCGCGCCAGGCGCCGGTACAGCGCCAGCGCCGATCCGTCGACCGGCAGCGCGCAGGTGCGCATCGCCGGATGGCTGATGTTGGGGGTCGTGGAGACCTCGGGCAGGAACACCATGTCCGGGGAGTGCTCGCGCACCGCCTGGGTGACGATGTCCTCGATGTGGCGCAGGTTTGCGTCGATCTCGCCCAGCCGGACGGCGAGCTGGACGGCGACGACGCGCTGCCGGTCGACCGCCGGGTCGCTCATGCGGCCACCGTCGTGCGCTCCGCGGCCGGATCCGGTGCGCCGGCGGTCGTCGCAACCGGCGTCGCCTGCGCAGCGGCGTTGCGGGCCGCCGGTGCGGCGGTGCCCGGGGTGCGCTCCGGCCACTCGACGAGCGGCCGCTCCGACCGTCGCGGCAGTGCGTCGCGGAAGCGGTCGCGCCGCTCCTCCAGTCGTGTGTCCAGGTCGATCCGCAACTCCTCGACGACCTCGCGCAGCAGCGCTCGGCGGTCGACCCCGGGACGCCTCGCGGCGCGCAGCGCCAGCTGCGCCCCGCGGCGCGGGCCGAGCACCCGGTGGGCGTAGGCCGCGGACCCGAGGGTGCCGCCGCGGTCGAACACCCGCGCCAGCCATGGGTCGGGGACATCGAGGCCGTCGAACGCGCGCAGCGCCTCCTGGAACAGCGGTGACGTGCGCGGCGTCACCCGCGACTCCTTGTTGCCCCAGTGGTACGTCGCACGGCATTCCCGGTCGCGGCGGCGCTCCACCGCGACGAGGGCGGCGTCGAGCCGGGCGGGATCGTCGAGCACCGAGGCGGCCGTCTCGCCGAGGATCCGGCCGAACCGCAGCGCGTCGCGGATCCCCTGGCCGATCACGGGGTCCTTGAAGTGGCCGGCGTCACCGCACAGCGCCCAGCCGGGCCCGCTCGAGCGGCGGAAGAACGACGCCAACGCGGTGGTGCTGCGGATCTTCGTCGGGTTGCCGGCCCCGTCGATCCCGGCCCCGCCGACGCGGTCGGCGACGTCGGGGTTCTCGGCCACCCGCTCGGCCCACAACCGCTCCGGGTCCGCGCGGAACCGCGACACGTCCCCCGGCAGGCCCATGAACAGCACCAGCATCCGGTCGTCCGGGCACGGGAAGACGAACGTGTGCGACTCCAACCGGCGGAACTGCACGACGGTCTCGCGCCACTCGGTGCCCAGCTGCGGGTCGTCCATGTACCGGAACGCCGCGCCGCGGCCCGGTTGCGATCCCCGGTACGGCCGCTCGGCCCCGACCGCCGCCGCCACGCTCGACCGCCGCCCGTCGGCCCCGATGACGAGCGAGCAGCGCAGCTCGTACTCACCATCCGGGCCCTTCAGGCGCACCCCGACGATGCGCCCGTCGCGCCGGATCACGTCGACGAACCCGGTCCGCTCCCGCACGTCCACCCCGGCCTCGCGGGCGGTGTCCACGAGCGCTGCGTCGAAGGTCGTACGCGGCACCGACTGGGCGTAGTCGATCCCGTCGATCGGGTCCCAGCGGTTGCGGCAGCTCACGCCGTCGGCGACGATCCGGGCGATCCGGGCACGAGGCGGATCGCACGCCCGATGGATCCGGGCGAGCGCCCCGAGCCGTTGGACCTCGGCGACGGCCGAGGGAAAGTTGACGTGGGTCGACAGGGTGTCGGACGGGAACCGCGCCCGGTCGACGGCGACGACGCGCCGGCCCAGCCGGGCCAGCGCGATCGCGGCCGCCGACCCGGCGCAGCGGGCTCCGACGACGACGACGTCGACCGTCTCCGGCGTGGGTCGGGCCGCCGCGGCGGGGCGGCTGGTGGGCGAGGTCGAGCTGGGCATGGACCAACCGTCGCAGCGGCGCCCCGCGCTGCCCATCCGCCGAAGGATGACAATCCGCCTGTCCAGGGACAGGTCTGCTCTATCTTCGGCGACCGCGGACGGGTTGGATCGGTCCATGTCCACGATCGCCGAACCGCAGCTCGACCCGCGCACCGGCGCCCCGCCGCCCCGCTCGGGCGGTGACCTCCTTGCCGGTGACCGCGCGATGCGCGACGCGCTGCTGCGCGAGGACGGCGCCGAGCACCTGGACGAGGCCCACGCCGCCGGCCGCGCGTTCGCCGCCGCCGACGCCGTGGCCGAGGGCCGCGACGCCAACATCGACATCCCCACGATCACCGGCGAGGCCGAGGTCACCCTGGCGCCGTCGTACCAGGCGACGCTGCGCCGCGCGGTCGAGCACGGGATCTCGGGGGCCCCGTGGACCGACGACCGTCCGGGCGCGCACGTGGCGCGTGCGGCGAAGTTCGTCATGCTCGCCCAGGCCGAGGCCGGGGTGGGCTGTCCGATGGCGATGACCTACTCGTGCGTCCCGGCCCTGCGCCTGAACGCCGACGTCGCTGCCGAGTGGGAGCCGCGCGTCGCGTCGCGGACCTTTGACGGCCGCGAGCGCGGTGCGGCGCAGAAGGACAGCGCCCTGATCGGGATGGCCCTGACCGAGGCCGCCGGCGGCTCGGACCTGGGCGGTCTGACGACCGTCGCCCGACCGGCCGGCGACGGCACCCACCTGCTCCGCGGCGAGAAGTGGTTCGTGTCGGCCGTGCACGGCGATGCGTTCTTCGTCCTGGCCCGGACCGCAGCCGGCATCGGGTGCTTCCTCGTCCCGCGCCTGAGGGAGGACGGCACCCCCAACGGGTTCCGGATCACCGCGCTGAAGGACAAGGTCGGCAACCGCTCCAACCCGACGGCGGAGGTGACCCTCGACGACGCGCACGGCCGGCTCGTCGGTGAGGAGGGGCGCGGCGTCGCCGCGATCATGACGATGATCGCCGGCACCCGGATCGACTGCATCCTCGGTTCGACCGCGGTGATGCGGCTGGGCGTCGCCGAGGCGATCCACCACACCGACCACCGCCACGCGTTCGGGCGTGCCCTGAGCGACCAGCCGGCGATGACCGCGGTCCTCGCCGACCTGGCGCTGGAGTACGAGGCGGCGATCGCGTCGGCGCTGTGGCTCGTGCGGCTGGCCGAGCGTGGCCGCGCCGGTGACGAGCGGGCCGAGCTGCTGCGCCGGATCGCGTCGCCGACGTTGAAGTACTGGATCTGCAAGCGCACCCCGATCCTCGCCGGCGAGGCGATGGAGTGCCTGGGCGGGTTCGGCTACATGGAGGACTCGCGGCTGGCGCGTGCGTACCGCGAGGCCCCGCTGATGTCGATCTGGGAGGGCTCCGGCAACGTCCAGGCGCTCGACGTGCTGCGGGCCGTGTCACGCACCCCCGCGGTCGTCGACGTGCTCCGCGACGAGCTCGCCGGCGTGCGGGTCAGCGATCCCGCGTTGGACGGGGCGATCGGTGAGCTCGACCGGATGCTCACGGCGGACGGCCTGGCGACGGCGTCGCCGCGCGACGTCACCGCCCGGATCGCCCTGGCGCTCCAGGCGGCGGTGCTCGTCCGTGGGGTGCCGGGAGAGGTCGCCGACGCGTTCTGCGCGACGCGGCTCCCGGCGGCCGGTCCCGGGGCGTTCGGCGTCCTGCCCGCCTCCGTCGACGCCGCGTCGATCGTCGCCCGCCACCGGCCCGAGGAGGGGTGATCGTGCGCACGACCGTCACCACCATCACCCACGACCACGACCAGGAGCGATGACCATGCCCGCTTCCCGTAACGGCATGCCGGCCCGGACCGACGCGCCGCCCGTGGACGGCCCGTCGCCCGCACCGATCCGGGTCGTCGCGATCCAGCCGCGCCTGGAGCTCGGCGAGGTCGAGCGCAACCTGCGCCGCGTCGAGGATCTCGTCGATCAGGCCGTGGCCGAGCACGCCCCGCAGCTCGTCTGCCTGCCCGAGGCGATGACGTCGCCCAACCTCTACCACCCGCGGATGCGCAAGGTGGCCCGTCCGCTGATCGGTGAGCCGCTGGCGCTGCTGCGGCGCCTGGCGCGCCGGCACGACTGCCTCGTCGGCGGTGGGTTCATCGCCGTCCGTGGCGATGACACGCGCGGCACCTACGCGCTGTGCGAGCCGGACGGATCGGTGCACCTGCACGACAAGGACCAGCCGTCGTTCTGGGAGAACAACTACTATGCCCCCGGCCGTGACGACGGGGTGATGGCCACGTCGCTCGGGCCGCTGGGGTGCGCCAACGGCTGGGAGTGGGGGCGCACCCGCACGATCCACCGGATGGCCGGCCGGGTCCACCTCGTCGCCGGCGGCATGCACTTCCCGTCGGTGCCGGACTGGCCGTGGACCGCCCGGTGGTTCCGCGACCGCGACGACGACATGCTGACCCAGTACTGCCGCGAGACACCGCCGCGCCTGGCGCGGATGCTCGGCGTCCCGGTCGTGCACCCGTCGCACGTCGGGGACTTCCGGATGGCCACGCCGCTGGTGCCCGGGCTGCCGTGGCGCTCCACGTGCGTCGGCGAGACCCAGATCACCGACGCCGACGGGGCGATCCTCGGCCGGCTGAGCTACGACGACGGCGAGGGTTGGATCGGCGCCGACGTCGTGATGGCACCCGGACGCCCGCGCGACCCGACGCCCGACACGTTCTGGGCGGCGAGCTTCCCCCTGTCCGCCCACCTGGTTTGGTACGCGGGCAACGCCCACGGCCGCGCCAAGTACCTGGCGATGAAGCGCCTGGGCCTGCACGGCTGGCGGCCGGGCGCCGACCTGCCCGACCACGTGCCGGCGGAGATGCTGCCCCCGGTCGAGGGTGACGCCTCGTCCTCGGCCGGCGCCACGGGTGGCGGGACGACACGGGGCCGTGCCGCCGCGGCGGTCGGGAGCGACGAGACGGCACGCGCCGACGACGCGGAGGTCCCGGTGGGGGATGCCGCGAGCGACTAGGCTCGCTGCATGGAGAGGGAGCCCGCCGCCGGGGCGGATGGTCCGCGCGCGGACGCCGCGCACGCCGACGGGCCTGCCGCGACGGTGCGCGAGGCGGCCGCCGGCGGTCGCTCAGGCCGCGAGACGCTCGTGGTCGAGATGCAACGGACGCTGGCGCGGATCGACGAGCTGTCCGGTCCCGGCGACGGTGAGCTGCGCGCCGCCTGCCGCGAGCTCGTCGCGGCGGCGGAGCTCCGCGAGGAGCTCGCCGAGGACGAGCTGGCCCGCCGGCTCGGCGAGTTCGTCCGGATCCACGAGGCGGTCGTGCGCCTGCGCGAGCGCGGATCGGTCGAGGCGATCATCGCGGGCGCGCCCGAGGCGGTCGCCGACGCCTGCGACTTCGACCGGGTCGTGATCTTTCGCGTCGACGAGTCGATCATGGTCGCGGAGGCGTTCTACCACCGTGGTGATCCCGACCGGGCGCGGCGGTTGCTGGCCCACAGCCGCGAGCATCCCGTGCCGTTGCAGGAGCAGTTCCTCGAGACGGAGATGGTCCGCCGGCGCCGGCCGATGGTCGTGCACGACACGTTCACGCACCCGTCGACGTACAAGCCGTTGATCGAGGTGTACGGCACGTACTCCTACGTCGCCGCACCGATCATGCCCGAGGGCCGCGTGATCGGATTCGTCCACGCCGACAAGGGCGTCCAGTTCCCCCGCCACCCGCGTGCGGTGGACGAGTTCGACCGTGATCTGCTGTGGGGGTTCGCCGAGGGGCTCGGCCACGCGATCGAGCGGCTCGGCCTGGTCGAGCGGATGCAGGCCCAGAGCCACGACGTTCGCCGGCTCATCGCGCGGGCGGCCGAGGCGGTCGACGAGTACGTGGGCACCCGGGTCGAGCTCGTCTCCACCGCCGACGACGGGGGCGGTGCGACGACCACGGCGCGGGCGATCCTCGCCGAGCGGGACCTGGCCCCGACCGGGACGCCGTTGGCCCGCCTGACCCGACGCGAGCTCGAGGTCCTGCGGCTCGTCGCGGCCGGTGCCACCAACGCCCAGGTCGCCTCGCGGCTCGTCATCACCGTCGGCACGGCCAAGTCGCACATGGCCCGGATCCTGCGCAAGCTCGGGGCGTCCAACCGCGTCGAGGCGGTGACGACCTACCTGCGGTCGCGTCCTGGCGACGGTGGCGGCGGGGACTGACCGGTCCGCGCCAGGACCGTCGGCGACGTCGGCGCCGGCCGGGAGCGACGAACCGCCACCCGGGACGCGCGTGGTACGAGAAGGCCAATTTCGTCACACGCGCGCCGCGACCGCGGTACGGTGGGACGCCATGAGGCCGCCGCTGTCCCTGCCTGCGCTCCCGAGCATGCCGTCCCGGGACCGGGTCCGCGACGAGCTGCGGGCATTGCGGGCGTGCCGCCGGTCGGGAGTCGTCGGTGGCGCGGGGCCGCGGGCGCTGGCCGACATCGCGCGGGCGTCACGGGCGTTCGGGCTCGTCGGCGGGGCGCTCACCCAGGCCGCGATCCGGCACGGCGATCGTCCGGGCGTCATCGACGATCACGGCACGCTCGGGTACCGCGAGCTGGACGAGCGCTCCAACGCCCTGGCGCACGCATGGCGAGCACAGGGGCTGGGTGCCGGTGATGGCATCGCGATCCTCACCCGCAACCACCGCGGGTTCTACGACGCGTTCTTCGCCGCTCAGAAGCTCGGCGCCAACGCGGTGCTGATGAACACCGAGTTCGCCGGACCCCAGCTGCGCGACGTGTTCGCCCGCGAGGGCGCGCGGATCCTCGTCCACGACGACGAGTTCGCCCCGGCCGCGGCGGCGGTGGGCGGGACCGGCGTGCCGCTCCTGCGCAGCTGGACCGACGACGGGTCGGCGGGCGAGGGGACCGTCGAGGGCCTGATCGCGACGGCGTCGCGGGAACGCCCGCCCGCGCCGGAGCGTCACGGCACGTTCATCATCCTCACGAGTGGGACGACCGGCACGCCGAAGGGCGCCAACCGTCGTCAGCCCGCCACGCTCACCCTCACCGGGGGGATCGTCGAGGCGATCCCGTTCCGCCCGCACGAGCCGATCCTCATCGGCCCGCCGGTCTTCCACTCGTTGGGCCTGGCCTACGTGATGCTCGCGCTGGCGATGGGCATGCCGACCGTGCTCCGGCGCCGGTTCCGTCCCGACGAGGCCCTGGACGCCCTGGTCGCGCACCGTGCGGCGGCGGTCGTCGCGGTGCCGGTGATGGTGTCGCGGATGCTCGACGCCGACGCCGCTCGCGATGCTCCGGCCGACCTGTCGGCCCTGCGGATCCTCGTCACCGGCGGGTCGCAGGTGGGTCGCGCGCTGGCCGTGCGGACCCAGGGGCAGTGGGGCGACGTGATGTACAACCTCTACGGGTCGACCGAGGTGGCGTTGGCGACGATCGCGAGTCCGCAGCAGCTGCGGGTGGCACCCGACACCGTCGGCCCGCCGATGCTCGGCACCCGGCTGCGGGTCATCGACGAGCAGGAGCGCGAGGTGCCCGCCGGGGTCACCGGCCGGATCGTCGTGCGCAACGTGCTGCCGTTCGAGGGCTACACCGGCGGCGGGGGCAAGCCGGTCGTCGACGGGATGATGGCGTCCGGCGACGTCGGTCATCTGGACGAGCGCGGCTGGCTGTACATCGACGGGCGCGACGACGCGATGATCGTGTCGGGTGGCGAGAACGTCTTCCCCGACGAGGTCGAGGACCACATCGCCGGTCACCCCGACGTCGTCGAGGTCGCCGCGATCGGCGTCGACGACGACACCTACGGGCAGCGCCTGCGGGTGTACGTGGTCCGGCGCGACGGTGCGACCCTGGACGCCGACGGCGTGCGCGCCTACGTCAAGGGGCACCTGGCCCGCTACAAGGTGCCCCGTGACGTGGCGTTCATCGACGCGCTGCCGCGCAACCCGACCGGCAAGGTCGTCAAGCGGCGGTTGGCGGAGATGGACGTGATCATCGAGTCGTGACCGACGTGGTCGGTGTCGCCGAGCGACTCGCTGGTCACGGCGACCGCGCCCGGCGACAGGCGCACCGGTCCGACACCCACGCGGGTCAGTCGTGCAGGTCGAACAGCGCGTACTCGTGCGGAAACACCCGTCGCACGAGCTCCCGCTCGACGCGCGTGAGCCGTGCCTCGTCGCAGCGCTCCTCCCACGAGTCCCGGATCACGTCGAGCTGCCCGTACGCGATGGCCAGCGCCTGTTCGCGCTCCAGCCCGAACCAGTGCGCACGGTCCACGCAGGCCCCGACGTTGGAGAGCCGACAACGATCCTCGCCACCACCGAGCGCCATCGCCTGCGTCGCCTCGCCGCCAGAGCGCAGGTACGGGCAGATGTCGTACGCCGGCGTCAATGCCAGCTCGCGTCCATCCCAGAATGCGGCGTGGTTGCGTGCGTGGTCGTCGGTGTTGCCGCACAGGACGTTGAACACCATGCGAGCGAAGAGCTCGCGACGGCTCCGCCGGGGGGTGGAGAACCGGTGGCGCATGATCTCGGCGAGGTCTCCGTACGACGCGGCGGCGGGCCACATCTCGCTCAACCCCAGGATCGTCAGCGCGGAGAGCACCAGCCGCCGCCGGGACGTGCCGGCCACGCGATCGAACCGCTCGACGAGGAGCACGTCGCGCCCCGCCGCGTGGGTGAGATCGACCCTGGCGACGTCGAGTCCGCAGGCGGCGGCCATCCGCATCGCGAGGAACTCGCCGCGTACCAGGGGCCATGTGTCAGCCGGTGCGCTGAACTTCGCGATCAGGGACCGTGGACCGTCGCGCAGGAGCGCCTTGGGCCGCGCGCCGCCCACGGAGGACCCGGCGCGCAGCGCGTCCTCCAGCTCCGGGGGCACGGGTCGTCCCGCCTCGACCCGCTCCACGAACGCCACGAGGTCCTCGATCGTCGCACCGTGCCCGCCGCGCGCGACGTACTCCGTCGGCGACGGCTGGAAGTCCAGGGCCCCGATCCGATCCGACCCGGCCTCGGCGAGATACGTCAGCGGTGACACGGCGTCGAACTCCGCGGTGCCGCCGACGAGGCGGTTGAGGATCGCACGACGACCCCAGCTGTCCGGTCCGGCGTCGGCCAGGCAGCCCGCGACGCGGAGGCCGCCGGGCGGCTCCTGGAACCCGGCGACCAGCGGGAGCTCCAGTCCGTCGAGCGAGATCGCGTCGGGACGGCGCAGGTAGCCGTTGCCGTAGGCGAACGAGATGACGCCGTCGCGCTCGCGAGCGAGGCCGGCGGGCACCGGCTCCTGGGCTCCCGGAAGCCAGGCCCAGACGTAGGCGTCAGAAGTCAAGGTCGACGTCCTCCTGCGGTACCCGGCGTACCTTCTTGCGCATCAGCGCCGGCCTGGTACGGCGGACCTCGTCCGCGAGCCACTGCTCGTCTTCGTGGAAGAGCGGCACGCCGACGAGCGACGCGCAGTCGAAGACCGTGCCCACCGCCACCCCGAGATCGCCACGCTCGACCTTCATGATCGTCGCGCGGCTGACCTGCGCTCGCTCCGCGAGGTCCTCGATCCGCCACCCGCGGTCCGCACGTCCGGCGCGGATCGAGGCGCCGAGCAGCTCAGCGGCGTGGCGCGCGACACGAGAGACCGGACGGCGGACCATGAGTGCAGAATACATGACCTATCAACGATGAGGTCATGTTTCCTTGACCTTGCGTCATCGTCGACGGCACCCGCACCGTCGCTCGCCCGGCCGCTTCATGCCCGTCGCGCGCTCGCTCCGTGCTCCTCGCCCACCGTCCCGCCGATCTCGTGCTCCCCGCCGCCCGTCACGTCCAACCGGCGCGGTGTGATCCTCCACACCACCGCGGCGGCGGCGAGCATCACGATCGCGCCGGCCAGGCCTGCCGCCGAGAGCGAGTCGGTGAACGCCGCCTGGGCGTCGGCCAGGAACGCCGCGCCGATCACCGGATCGAGGGCCGCGGCCACCGCCTCGGCCCCGCCAAGCGACTCGCGGGCTACGGCGACCGCGTCGGCGGGCATGCCGGCCGCGACCAGGTCGGACGACGATGGCAGGGCATCCCGGTACACCGCAGCCGCCAGGCTGCCGAGCACCGCCACGCCGAGAGCGCTGCCGATCTCGTAGGAGGACTCCTCGATCGCGGCCGCGCTGCCGGCCTGATCGGCCGGGGTGCTCGACATGATCACCGCCGATCCGAACGCCAGCGCACCGGTGCCGACGCCGACCAGCCCGACCGCCACCGCGAACACCGGATAGGTCAGCTCGACGAGGAACAGCAACGCGAAGCCCGTGCCGCCAAAGGCAAGGCCGCCGGCGAGCACCGCACGGGCACCGATCCGCTCGGCCACCACCGGCGACAGCGGCGACGCGACCAGACCGCCGGCCGCCACCGGCAGCAGCGCCACTCCGGCCATCAACGGCGAGAGGTCCTGCACCGACTGCAACCACTGGGCGCCCAGCAGTAGCACCGCGGCCATCGCGACCATCGTCGACAGCGCGGTCAGCACCCCGGCGGTGAACGATGGACGCCGGAAGAGCCGCAGCTCCAGCACCGGCTCCTGACGGGTCAGGCAGCGCCGGACGAACCCGCCCAGCCCGCCGGCCGCCAGCACCGCCGCGATCACGCCGTCGACCTCGGGGCCGTGCTTGGCGATGTCCTTGATCGCGTAGACGAGGGCGACCATCCCCACCATCGACAGCAGGATCGCCAGGCTGTCCCACGGGGCCGGCCGCGACGCGCGCGTCTCGGGCAGAACGATCACCGCGGCGACGATCGCCACGCCCATCACCGGGATGTTCACCAGGAACGCCGCGTGCCAGCCGAACAGCTCCACCATCAGGCCGCCGAGGATCGGGCCGAGCGCCGCACCGACGGCGGCCATCGCCCCCCACACGCCCAGCGCGAACGCGCGCTCCCGTGGATCGACGAACAGGTGCCGGATCATCGACAGCGTGGTCGGCATGATCATCGCGCCGCCGACGCCCAGCAGCGCGCGCACGGCGATCACCGCGACCGGCGCGTCGGCGAGCAGGACGAGCGCCGAGGCGGAGCCGAACACGACGAACCCGCCCAGCAGCACGCGACGGTGCCCGTGGCGGTCACCGATCGCGCTCGCGGCAACGAGCAAGCCGGCGAGGACGATGGCGTAGGCGTCGACGATCCACAGCAGCTCGACCGAGCTCGGACGCAGATCCTCGGCGATCTCCGGCAGCGCGACGTTGAGGATCGTCATGTCCATGACGACCACGAGCAGGCTGCCCGACAGGACGGCCAGCCCCCACCAGCGCCGGCGACGGGACGGCTCAGGTGCCCGAGCGTCGGACGTCGTCACCGCGCCACCCCGCGCAGCATCGAGTCGTGGACCAGGTCGACCAGCAGGCGCGGGGCGACCGTGCCGTACCGCTGTGCATCGCGGGCGGCGACGAGGAGACCGAAGAGCACGTGCTCGATCCACTCCGGGGGCAGGTCGTCGCGGAGCACGCCGACCCGTTGGGCGGAGGCCAGGAACGCGGTCTCCAGCGCGATCAGC
>JBFWKS010000001.1:0-69051 GCA_050252545.1 Solirubrobacteraceae bacterium | reverse complement strand
CGCAACGCTCCCCGTCAGAGCCTGACCGCTGACGAGGCTGTGTGTGTCGGGGGTGCGGCCGGGGCGGCGGGGGGTTCCGGGTTCGACCGCGGGCACCCCCCCCACTCACCGGAACGCATCGATCCCCGTCAGCGCCTGACCGATGACGAGGCTGTGGATGTCGGCGGTGCCCTCGTACGTGACGACCGTCTCGAGGTTGGCCATGTGGCGGATGACCGGATACTCGAGGGTGATGCCGTTGCCGCCGAGGATCTGGCGGGCGGTGCGGGCGACGTCGAGGGCGGCGTTGACGTTGCCGAGCTTGCCCATCGACACATGCTCCGGGGCGAGCAGCCCGTCGTCCTTCAGGCGACCGAGGTGCAGCGCGACGAGCAGGCCGCGATTGACCTCGAGCGCCATCTGGGCGAGCTTCTGCTGCTGGATCTGGAAGCCGCCGATCGGCCGGCCGAACTGGATCCGCGATCCGGCGTAATCGAGCGCGGCCTCGAGGCAGGCGCGGGCGGCCCCGACGGCGCCCCACACGATCCCGAACCGGGCCTCGTTCAGGCACGACAGCGGTCCGCGGAGCGATGCGACCCCGGGCAGCACCGCATCGGCGGGCAGCCGTACGTCGTCGAGCACGAGCTCGCTGGTCACCGACGCCCGCAGCGACAGCTTGCGGTGGATCTGGGGTGCGGAGAACCCGGGCGCGTCGGTGGGGACGAGGAACCCGCGGACGCGGTCGTCGTCGATGCAGCGGGCCCAGACGACGGCGACGTCGGCGATCGAGCCGTTGGTGATCCACATCTTCTGGCCGTTGAGGACCCAGTCGGTGCCGTCGCGGCGGGCGTGGGTGCGCATCGACCCCGGGTCCGAGCCGGAATCCGGCTCGGTCAGGCCGAAGCAGCCGATCGCCTCGCCGGCGGCCATCCGGGGCAGCCACTCCCGGCGCTGCTCCTCGGAGCCCCAGCGGTGGATCGCGAACATCGCCAGCGACCCCTGCACCGACACCATCGACCGGATGCCCGTGTCGCCGGCCTCGAGCTCCAGGCACGCCAGGCCGTACGCGGTCGCCGACGCCCCCGCGCACCCGTGCCCCTCCAGGTGCATGCCCAGAAGACCGAGGCGGCCGAGCTCCGGGAAGAGGTCCTGCGGTGCGGTTCCGGCCTCGAACCAGTCCGCGATGTCCGGCAGGACGCGGTCGCGGACGAACGTGCGGACGACATCGCGGATGCCGCGCTCGTCGTCGGAGAGCAGCCGGTCGATGTCGAGGTAGTCGGCCGGGTCGATCCTCGGTGCGGCGCTTGACGTGGACATGGGGGTTCCTCGGTCGGGCGGTGGGCCGGTACGCGGGAGTATCCTCGCGCTCCGATGCCCCGTCGACGGCTCGCCTTCGCCCTGTCGGGCCTTGCGCTGCTCGCGGCGATCGTCGCGATCGCGGTTCCCGGCTCGGGCGAGGTCGTCGCCCTGCTGGCGCCCGCGCTGGCGTTGGCGGCACCGCTGCTCGCCGGGTTCTACCCGGGCGAGCGCCGGATCCTGGGTTGGCACCGGGCCCGGCGCCGTCGCCCCCGGCGCGCCGCCCGAGCGGTCCGGGCGCCGCGGCGTCCGGCCGGTCGGTCGTCCCATCTTCGAGCCCCAATGGTCGGAGGGCCGCTCCCCAAGCGCGGGCCGCCGCGCGCACGAGCGCCCCGATCCCACCATCACCGACTCGAGGAGCCCCGTGCCTTCCGTACCGCCCGACCGGCCCGATGCCGCGTCGCTCATGGCTGCATCCGTGCCGTCGTCCCCCAGCGCGTCCCCGACGCCTCCGTCCATCGTCAACCCGGGCGACCCGCCGCCCTCCGATCCGGGCGGCCCACCGTTCATCGACCCGACCGGTCCGCCGCGGCGGCTTTCGCTTCGTCCGCTCGTCCTGCGCCTCCACGTCCTGGCGGGGCTGTTCGTCGCACCGTTCCTCGTCGTGGCGCTTACGACGGGTCTCGTCTACACCGTCCTCCCCCAGGTCGAGCGCGTCGTCTACGACCAGGAGCTGCGGTCCCCGTCCGGTGGGTCGCCGCGCCCGATCGCCGAGCAGATCCAGGCCGCCCGACGTGCGCATCCGGAGGGCACGATCAGCAGTGTCCGCACGCCCGCGTCGCCGGGGGAAACGACGCGCGTCGCCGGGGGAAACGACGCGCGTCGTCCTCGACGTGCCCGGACTGCCCGAGGGCCGCCAGCGCACGGTGTTCGTCGCACCGGCCACCGCAGCGGTCCGTGGCGTCCGCGACACGGAGTTCGGCTCGATGCCGCTGCGCACGTGGTTCGCCGATCTGCACAGCGGCCTCCACCTGGGCGCGGTCGGGCGCAACTACAGCGAGGCGGCGGCGAGCTGGCTGTGGGTGATCGTGCTCGGCGGTGTCGTGCTGTGGGTGCGCCGACGGGCGCGGACCGGTCGTCTGCGCCGACTGGTGCTACCCGACCGCGGCGGTCCTGCCCGGACGCGGCGCCTCTCCCGCCACGCCGTGGTGGGCACGATCTTCGCCGTCGGGCTGCTCGGCCTGTCGGCGACCGGGCTGACCTGGTCGCAGCATGCTGGGGCGAAGTTCGGCGAGCTGCGCTCGTCGCTGTCGTGGACGACGCCGACGGTGACCGCGGTCGGTGCCGACGGTGGGGGCGGCGAGCACGGGGGCACGACCACGGGGGTCCGTCGACGGTCGATGGTGACGCCGATCTGCGGGGTGAGCAGGCCCGGCTCGTCGTGACCGACACCGCGGTGGCGACGGCGCGCGCGCACGGTCTGCGGGACCCGATGTCGATCTCGGTCCCGACCGTCGACGGCCGGGGGTTCACGGTCACCGAGGCGCGTGACCGTTGGCCGATGCGGCGCGACGCGATGGCGCTCGACCCGACCGGCCGGGCGGTGACCGACGCGGTGCGGTTCGCCGACTGGTCGCTCGTCGCGAAGCTCGCGGGGTGGGGGATCCAGGCCCACATGGGCAACCTGTTCGGGATCGTCAACCAGATCGTCCTGGCGTCGATCGCGATCGCGCTGCTGGTGCTGATCGTGCTCGGCTACCGGATGTGGTGGGCGCGACGGCCACGGACCCGGATGCCCGCGCGTGGGGCGTGGCGCCACGTCGACCGCCGCGTCCTCGCCGTCCTGATCGTCGCCGCCGCGGTGGTCGGGTGGTGCCTGCCGGTGCTCGGGGTGACCCTCGTGGCGTTCCTCGTCGTCGACGCCGTCGTCGGTTACGTGGCGGGCCGGAGGCGCCGGACCGCCTGAACCGCGTCGGGGCGGGATCACCTGTCGAGCCGGGCGACGAGCTCCTCCGCGATCGCCATCGACGACGTCGCCGCCGGAGAGGGTGCGTTGCGCACCCACACGATCCGGCCGTCGCCCTCCAGGCGGAAGTCGTCGACGAGCGTCCCGTCGGCGTCGACCGCCTGGGCGCGCACCCCGGCGCGGGCGGGGACGACGTCGCGAGCGCGCAGCTCGGGAACGAACCGTCGGGCGTCGTGGACGAAGGTCCGCCGCGAGACGGAGCGGGCGATCTCGGCGATCGCCGCCCGGCGGTGTCTGCGTGCCAGGCGCCACGTCCCGGGCCAGCGGACGGTGTCACCCAGGTCGCGGCGGTCGACGGTCCGCCTGCGGTACCCCTCGCGGGCGGTCGCCAGCACCGCGTTGGGGCCCACCACGACGCTGCCGTCGATCTTGCGCGTGAGGTGCACGCCCAGGAACGGCAGCGTGGGGTCGGGCACCGGATAGATCAGTCCCCGCACGAGTGACGTCCGCTCGGGACGCAGCGCCCAGTACTCGCCGCGGAAGGGGATGATCCGCGGGGCGGCGGGCCGGCCGGACGCGCGGGCGAGCCGGTCGGCGTGGAGTCCGGCGCACACGATCACCCGGTCGGCGGTGAGCGTCGTGCCGTCGTCGAGGATGACCCGCGAGCGGTGACCGTCCGGGGTGATCCGTGCGACGGTGACGCCGGTGCGGATGGTCCCCCCGGCACCGACGATGTCGGTCGCCATCGCACCGGCGACGGCCGCGAAGTCGACGATCGCCGTCGTCGGGGAGTGCAGGGCCGCGATACCGGTGGTGTGCGGTTCGATCCGGCGCAGTCCGGGCGCGTCCAGCATGCCGATCCCGGGTACCCCGTTGGCGATCGCCCGTCGCCGGATCTCCAGCAGCCGCGGCAGCTCGTCCTCGCGTGTGGCGACGAGGACCTTGCCGCACTCCTCGTACGCCGTTCCGTGCTCCGCGCACAGCTCGCGGATCAGGCCGGCGCCGCGGCGACACAGCCGGGCCTTGAGCGACCCGGGTGCGTAGTACAGACCGGCGTGCACCACACCGCTGTTGCGGCCGGTCTGGTGCACGGCGAGGTCCGACTCCTTCTCGAGCACCACCACGTCGGCGTCGGGGCGCTCACGGGTGAGCAGCCGCGCCGACGCCAGGCCGAGGATCCCGCCGCCTACGACGACGAACCGCACCGGGTCCGATCACCACGATCGGCGATCGGACCCGGGCGCACGGGGCTCAGCTCTCGCCGCCACCCTCGGCGGCGCGGTAGCCACGGTCGGCCTTGACGGCCGCGCCATCACGGGCGAGCTTGTGCAGCGTCGAGGCGACGGTGCCACGGCCGATGCCGGTCTCGTCGGCGACCTGGCCGGCGGTCTTCGCCTCGGTCGCGATCGCGGCGAGGATCTGGGCGCGGTTCTGACCGCGCGGGCTACGGCCCGTCGGGGTCCGCTTGCCCTTCGGGCGGGCGGGGCGCTTCGCGGCGGGCTTGGCGGCGGCGGGCTTCGCCTTCGTGGCCGCGGCCGCGCGACCGCGCGGCTTGGCGGCGGGCGGGGCGGGGCGCGCGCCCTCGACCTTGGCGATCGCGTCACGCAGCTCCTCGGCCTCGGCCTGGAGCGGCGCGAGCTCCTTGTCGAGCTGCGCGAGGCGCTGCTTCCACGTCTTCAGTGCGTCATCGATGACGGCCATAGTGTTCTTTCCCAGTGGTTGACTTCGTCGCGCAACCTAGCAACGGTACGGGACTCACGGAGGAATATCCCTCCCGCCGCCACCCGCCGACGCTCCGAGTCACCGACCTCGGCGTAGGTTCGGACCGCCCGGCGGTGCCGTCCGGCGGCCGCCGGTACCGCCGCCCGCGCCGGTGACGAACGGTCCCTAACGCGGCAGTGCACCCTCGATCGCGGCGATGACCTCGGGGGCCTCCGGATCGGTCTTGGGCCGGAACCGGGCGACGACCTCGCCGCCCGGCGCCAGCAGGAACTTCTCGAAGTTCCACTGCACGTCGCCGGCCTCGCCGTCGGCGTCCGCCGTGGCGGTCAACCGCTCGTACAGCGGGTGACGGCCGGGACCGTTGACGTCGGTCTTCTCCAGCAGCGGAAAGGTCACGCCGTAGGTCGTCGAGCAGAACTCGGCGATCTCCTCGGCCGAGCCCGGCTCCTGCCCCTGGAACTGGTTGGACGGAACGCCGATGACCTGCAGTCCGCGCCCGCCGTAGGTCTGCTGCAACCGCTCCAGCCCTTCGTACTGCGGCGTCAACCCGCAGCGCGACGCCACGTTGACGATGAGCAGGGCATCGTCGGTGTGGTCGGCGAGCGAGAACGGCGACCCGTCGAGGGCGCGCGTGGGGGTGTTGAGCAGCGACATGCTCCGCACCATACGCCCGGGCGTCCGTCGGCCCATGGCGCCGGGCGGGTGACCCACGTCACCGTCGCCCGGACCGACCGTGGAGCGGCACGCCCGACCGTGCGCGTCGACCACCGTCGGCGGATCGAACCTCCCAGGGGGATAGCCTGACCGGCGCCCACCCGGAGGAGATTCGATGACCAGTAGCTTCCCGCCCGCCATCCTCGACGCGTTCCGCCTTGACGGACGCGTCGCCGTCATCACCGGAGCATCGGCGGGCCTCGGTGTCGCGTTCGCGCGGGCATTCGCCGAGGCGGGTGCCGACGTCGCCCTCGGGGCACGGCGGGTCGACCGGCTGGAGGAGACCAAGGCGCTCGTCGAGACCGCCGGGCGGCGGGCCGTGACCGTCGCCACCGACGTCGCGGTCCCCGAGGACGCCCAGCGGCTCGTCGCCGCCGCGATGGACGCCTTCGGCCGGGTCGACGTGCTGATCAACAACGCCGGCATCGGGACCGCCGTCCCCGCCCACAAGGAGACCCCGGAGCAGTTCCGGCAGGTCATCGACATCAACCTCAACGGCAGCTACTGGATGGCCCAGGCGGCCGCCAAGGTCATGCAGCCGGGCGCCAGCATCATCAACATCGCCAGCGTCCTGGGGCTGACGACCGCCGGCCTTCCGCAGGCCGCGTACTCCGCGAGCAAGGCCGCGATCTTCGGCCTGACGCGTGACCTGGCGCAGCAGTGGACCGGTCGGCGCGGCATCCGCGTCAACGCGATCGCGCCCGGGTTCTTCGAGTCCGAGATGACCGGGCAGT
Source organism: Solirubrobacteraceae bacterium (assembly GCA_050252545.1). GTDB lineage: Bacteria > Actinomycetota > Thermoleophilia > Solirubrobacterales > Solirubrobacteraceae > Patulibacter. Next base: position 62,640 of record JBFWKS010000001.1, on the reverse strand, counting down.
ACGACGACGGATACCTCGAGGCGCAGAACAAGCGGATCCTCGCCGGCCGCGGCGGCGACCCACGAGAGCTGGCCGCCACGGCGGTGTTCCTCGCCGGCCCCGGTGCCGGCTACATCACCGGTCAGACGATCGTCGTCGACGGTGGGTTGACGATCGCCTGATCCGCGCCGGGCGCGGTGTGGGGCGGGGTCAGCCCGGCGCGGGAGGACGCCGCGCGGACGCGGGTGAACGCGACCGCCTCGCGCCGCCGGCGCAGCTCCCGCCCGGCGTCGCGACCCACGGTGCGCAGCACGTCGATCCGGCTCCGGTCCGGCGTCCGCAGCGCCGCCGCGGTCCACCGCACCGCCCGCCCGAGCGAGAACACGTCGGCCGACAGCCGCCGGCGCGAGAAGACGTCCAGGACCTCGGTCGCCCCATCCGGTCGCGCCGCGAGCCAGCGGTACGCCGCCGACTCGATCGGCGACACGGCGTCGGCCTCGCCCAGGGCGTTGGCCCACTGGTACATGTCCACGCACTGGGCATCGCGGTCGAGCTCCCACGCCCGGACCGCGCGATCGATGGCGACGGGATCACCGATGAGCGGGCCGACCGCCTCCCCCAGCAGGCGACCGAACCGCAACGCGTCCCGGATCCCCTGCGCGGTGACGGGATCCTTGAAGTGCCCGGAGTCACCCGGCAGCGCCCATCCGGGCCCGGCCGAGTGCCGGAAGTACTTGGGGTGCTTGTAGGACGTGCGGACCTTGGTCACCCGCTCGGCGTCGGCGAACCGCGTCGCCATCGGCGGCATCGCCGCCACCGTCGCCTCGAACGTCCCGACGGGATCGGCGCGGAACTCCGGCGCGCGGTCCACCGGCGACATGAGCAGCGCGATCGACAGCCCCCCGTCGCAGGGGAACACCGTCCCGAGCTCGCGACCGACCCGCCACTGCAGCGCGGCGTGGCGGTCGGCGCGCGGCGCGTCCCGGTAGTAGGCGTAGGCCATCATCCGGTGGTTGGGCACCTCGTGGTGCGACCGGGTGCCGACGAGTCCGGCGACCGTCGAGTGACGACCGTCGGCCCCGACCACGAGGTCGGCGAGGACGGTGCCCTCTGCCCCGTCGCGCGAGCGCCAGCGGACGCCCTCGACCCGCCCGTCGGCGCCCCACACCAGATCGGTGACCCGCGTGGCCTCACGCACCTCGGCCCCCGCCTCGCGGGCCGTCTCGACCAGGGCCAGGTCGAACCCCGGCCGACGCACCGACCAGCCGTGCGCGTGCCCCTCGAACGGCGCGAACGGCCCCGCGACCATGACGTCGTCGCCCCACAGCCCGGCGACGTCGTGGGTGGGCGCCCCGAGCTCCCGGACGCGGTCGAGCGCCCCCAACCGGTCGACTTCGGCGACGTGCGCCGGGAAGAACAGGTGGGTCGACAGCGTGTCGGACGGGAACCGGGCGCCGTCGAGCACGAGGACAGTCCGCCCCCGGCGGGCCAGGGCGATCGCGGTCGCCGACCCCGCGCACCGGGCGCCCACGATCACCACGTCCACGCGCTCCGCCCGTCGCTCCTCGACTCGGTCCATGACGTGGACGATGCCCGATCGACGAGCGTTTTGCAAGTCCGTTCATTTACGTGTGCCGCGCCCGCCCGGGCTACCCTGGATCGGTGCCCGACGTCCCGTCTCCCGCCGCCCCCGAGACGCCCGCCACCCGCGGCGAGCGACGGCGGGCGCGCACGCGGGCGGCGATCCTCGAGGCAGCGGAGTGGGCCTTCCGGCGCGACGGGTTCCACGGGGCGCGGATCGAGGAGATCGCCGAGCGGGCCGGTCTGTCGGTCGGGTCGATCTACGTGCACTTCGCCGGCAAGCACGACCTGTACCTGGCGCTCGTCGACCGAGCCCTGGAGTTGTTCGAGCGGTACATGGCCCAGATCGACGAGCCGTCGTTCTCGCCGCTGCAGCGCGTGCTCGCCGGCGGCGACGCCTACCTGCGGTTCCACCACGACCACCCCGGTGCGTTCCGGTTCATCACCTTCCGCAGCGCCGGTGCCGGCGGGGCACCCGCCGACGCCGACACCGACCGCCGGGTCCAGGAGCGCGTCGGGGTGCTGCTCGACCGGTTCGCCGCGACGATCGACGACGCGGTCGCCGCCGGCGAGGCCCGCCCGGTCGACGCGCGGCTGCTGACCCGGTACCTGTGGGGCGCGTGGAACGGCGTGGTAGGCCTGGAGCTGCAGCCCGGCAACCTGCGCCTGGCCGAGGACGACATCAGCGCCGCGCTCGAGCTCGGCCGGCGGATGCTGCGCGAGTTCCTCGGCACCGACGCCGTGCGCGACGCCGACGGCCGGATCGAGGCCACCGTCCCGATGCCCCGCATCGCCGACCCGGCGACCGCCGCGGACTGACGACCACCCCCGGGGCGGACGCCGGACGCACCGCCGCGCCGGAGTCCGTAGCGTGTGCCGATGCGCCGCCGTGGGCGGTCGGACGGATGCTCCGACCGACCGCACCCGCCCCGACCGACTCCCCGACGGGGCCGGCGGCGTCCCGCCCACCGTGCCCCGCCCCGCCGCGCCCACGCCCCCGCTCGACGTCCCGCCCGGAGCGGATCTCGTCTTCATCCCCGCGGGCGACGAGGTCGCCGCGTTCGCGTGGTCGCCTCCGCCGCGCGGGGCGGAGTCCGACGGCCTGGCGCCGGTGCGGTTCCTCGTGGCGCAGGGACCGATCGCGGTGCAGCCGCGCGTGAAGGCGGTGCAGCGCCTGCCGATCGCGTCGGTCGTCGACGGGCTGTACCGCCTCTCCCGGGAGGACCGCCAGGGCGTTCGCGCGACGGTGCTGCTGTGGGCGCTCACCGTCCGGTTCGTCGTCGACCGCGTCCGCGTCGGCCGGGTGCACCTGGCGCCCGGCCCGGACGGCGAGACGAGCTGGCGCCTGGGTCCGCTGAACGATCGTCACCGCGCGCACATGGCCGAGCTCGCGGCCGCGATGCCGCCGGCGGTCCTCGGCGTCCACGCGGGAGCACCGAACGCACCGACGGTCCACACGCCCGAGGCGCTGCTGGCCCTGGCGGTCGACGCGATCTGCGACGCGGTCGTCCGCACCGCCGGGCACGCCCGGCTGCACCCCGAGCTCGCTCCGCGGCTCGCCCCGCGCGTTCCCCCGGTGGTCGAGGCGCCTCCGGTCGCGGCCCCACCGACGGTGCAGCTGCGGATCGAGCCGCCGGGCGTGGCGACCGGCCCGTTCGTCGGGGTCATCCAGCTCACCAGCAGCGAGGACCCGGACGCCACCGTCGACATCGACCGGCTCGAGCACCTGCCGCTCGCGGAGCGCCGCAGGTTCGGTGCCGACCCGCAGGCCGCCGTCCGCGAGGCGATCGGTGCGGTCAGCCACCTGTGGCCGGCGATCTGGGTGCTGCGTCGCTACCCCCGGCTGCGGATCGCCGACGAGGACCTCGTCCGGCTGCTCGACGGCACCGCCACCCAGCTCGGCGAGCACGGCCTGACCGTGCTGCTGCCGCGGTCGCTGATGCGCTCCCCCGCCCAGGCCAGCGCCCGGCTGACCGTGCCCAAGACCGGCCGTGACGGACCGGGCCTGCTGGATCTGGCGCAGCTCCTGCGGTTCGACGTCCACGTCGACGTCGACGGACATGCGCTGACCGAGCAGGAGACCGCAGCGCTGCTGCGCTCCGGCCGCCAGGTCACCCGGGTCGGTGAGCGCTGGGTCGTCGCGACCGACGAGAGCCTCGCCCGGTGGCGTCACCGGACGCCGCGCATCCGTCTGGGTGACGCGGTCGCGGAGGCGCTCGGCACCGGTGACGACGGCCGCGTGAGGCTGGTGCTCGAGGACGGCGACACGCTCGAGGTCGACGTCGACGAGCGGATCACCGACGTCGCCGGACGGCTGCGGCAGGCCGACGACACCGCATCGCTGCCGGCCCCGGCAGCGCTCGAGGCGACCCTCCGCCCGTACCAGGAGCGCGGCCTGGCGTGGCTGTCGCGGATGCAGTCGCTGGGCCTCGGCGGGCTGCTCGCCGACGACATGGGCCTGGGCAAGACGATGCAGGTGCTGGCGCTGCACCTGCACCGGATCGAGCAGGGCGACCACGGGCGGCTGCTCGTCGTGTGCGACGGCGGGTTGCTGGCGAACTGGGAGCGCGAGGCCGCGCGGTTCGCGCCGACCGTGCCGGTGCGGCGGTACCACGGCACGCAGCGATCGCTGGAGGACCTCGCGGAGGACGAGATCGTCGTCACGACGTACGGGATCGTCCGCCGGGAGCCGAAGGTCCTCGCCGCCGCCGGTTGGCGGACGATCGCCGCCGACGAGGCGACCGCGATGAAGAACCCGACGTCGGCGACGGCACGGCACATGCGCCAGATCCCCGGCGGTGCCCGGTTCGCGCTCACCGGCACCCCGGTCGAGAACCACCTGGGTGACCTGTGGGCGCTGCTGGACTGGTCGGTCCCGGGGCTGTTCTCCACCCGCCAGGCGTTCCGGCGGCGGTTCCAGGTGCCGATCGAGCGGCACGGCGACACCGAGACGACCGAGCGACTCAACCGGGCGATCGCCCCGTTCGTGCTGCGCCGGCGCAAGAGCGATCCGGAGATCGTCCCGGACCTGCCGCCCAAGACCGAGCTGGACCGCGTGGTGCCGCTCACCGACGAGCAGCGCAAGCTGTACTCGGCGATCGTCCGGGAGACGCTCACCGAGATCGAGGAGGCCGCGGGAATCCAGCGCAGTGGCCTGGTGTTCCGTCTGCTGACGCAGCTGCAGAAGGCGTGCAACCACCCGGTCCACCTGCTCGAGGACGCGACCGGCCCCGAGCTCGACGGCCGGTCCGGCAAGCTCGACGCCCTCACCGACCTGGTGACGATCGCCACCGAGGAGGGCGAGCAGACGCTGATCTTCACGCGGTTCGTGACGATGGGGCACCTGCTGCGCGAGCACCTCGACGCCCACGGCATCGCGGCCGGATTCCTCCATGGATCGCTGTCGCTACCGCAGCGCCAGCGGCTCGTCGACGGGTTCCAGGCCGGTGCGGAGCCGGTGTTGATCATGTCGCTGAAGGCGGGCGGCAAGGGACTCAACCTGACCGCCGCCAGCCAGGTGGTGCACTACGACCGGTGGTGGAACCCGGCGGTGGAGGACCAGGCGTCCGACCGTGCGTGGCGGATCGGACAGACCCGTCCGGTGACCGTGCACCGGCTGGTGTGCGAGGGCACGATGGAGGACCGGATCGCGCAGATGCTCGAGCAGAAGCGCCGCCTGGCCGGGGCGGTCGTCGACGCGTCGGGCGAGGCGTGGCTCACCGAGCTCGACGACCGCGCGCTGCGCGAGCTCGTCACCCTCGACGGGAGCGACCGGTGAGCGATCCTCCCGAGCGGATCGTCCGCGCCGCCAAGCTGCTGCGCCGCCGGCCGAGCCGGCTGCCGGAGCCGTTGGAGTCCGACCGCGGGATGCAGGACGGCTGGCTGGAGCGTGCCGACGACCCGCGCCTGACCGCGGTGGTGGTCGACGCCGTTGCGCGCGCCGGTGACCTGGCGTCCGGCGGGTCGCTGCAGCTCGGTCTGACCGAGGACGCGGACACCGCGCGCCTGCTGGCCCGCCACCGCGGCGACCCCGAGCGGCTCGACGCGCTCGCGGCCGGTGCCGGGATCGACCCCGATCGCGCGATGGCGCTGGCCGACGCGTGGAGCGTCGGTGGTGCGGCCGCCGTCGGGCTGTTGGCCGGCAGCGCGGCACCGACGATCGACGACGAGGCGCTGGACGCCGCTGCCGAGTCGGCAACCGGCACGGGCCACGCCGCCGAGCGGCGCCCCGACCATGTGCGGCTGATCGACGGTCCGCACGCGCCGGCCCGGCTGATGCTCGGCCCGGACCGGCGCTGGTACCTGATCGGTGACCGTGAACCGACCGACCTGCTGCTCGGTCCGCCGGCGGCGCACCCGGCGCGGGTGCTGACCGGGCGGTAGAGGACGACCAGGCGGCAGACGGCGGCGCAGATCGGTTCCCCGGCCCGCCGCCTCCCGGTCGGCGAGCGTCGGTGGTGGCTCAGGCCGCCGCGACCCGCTGCAGGAACGCGTCGAGCTTCGTCGAGAAGACGTCGTTGTCGTCGCCGACGAGCATGTGGCCGGTGCCGCTGACGTCGGCCAGCTCCGCCGACGGGACCAGGCTCAGCATGTGCTCGGCGCCCTCGGGCGTGAGCACGTCGGAGCTCCCGCCGCGCACGAGCAGCACCGGCACGTCCAGCGACCGGGCGGCACGCTCGAGGCGCTCGACCGACGCGGTCCGGCGGGCCTCGTCCGGGATGTCGACGAACCGCGGGTCCCAGTGCCAGTACCAGCGACCGTCATCGCGTTGACGCACGTTCTTGCGCAGCCCGTCGAGGTTCTCCGACGGCGGCCGGTGCGGGTTGTACTCGGCGATCACGGCGGCCACCTCCTCGAGCGACCCGAACCCGTCGCGGTGCGCGGCGAGGAAGTCCAGGATCCGCCGGACCCCCTTCGACTCGACCTGCACGGCCACGTCGACGAGCACGATGCCCGCGGCCAGACCGGGGTTCTCGCCGCACGCGACGAGCGACGTCATGCCGCCCATCGACGCCCCGACGAGCACCGGCGGCGCGTCGAGCGTGGCGACGAACCCGAGCAGATCCTCGACGAGGCCGTCGATCGAATAGTCGCCGTCGGGATGCCACTCGCTGTCGCCGTGGCCGCGGGCGTCGAGCGTGATCGCCGCACGGCCGTCGGCGGCCAGGCGCCGGGCGGTCCGGTCCCACGAGTGCCGGGTCTGCCCCCCGCCGTGGAGCATGAGCACCGGTGGCGCCGCACCGTCCCAGCGATCTCCCGCCAGCGTGACCTCTCGGGCCCCGTGCGTGAACGGCATCGGGACGGGCGACGGGACGGTGCCGGACATCCCGAGGATGCTACGCAACGCCGCCGGGGACAGACCCGGGCCACGGTCGGGACGGGTCTCCGGGACGAACGGCTCATCCACGCGGCACGTGGATCTCTCCCGGACGGACGATGGTCACGGGCGCCGGCCGGGAGGACACTTCGACCATGAGCACCCAGGTCGACGTCCGTCATCCGTCGTGGAGCCCCGAGCACGACCTCGCCGCCCGCAGCTTCTGGGAGAAGCCGTTCATCGAGCGTGACGACACGTTCCGCTTCTTCCGCGAGAACCACCCGGTGTCGTACCACCGCGCGTACGAGTCGACGCTGCTGCCCCCGGACGACGACACGCCCGGGTTCTGGGCGATCACGAAGTGGGAGGACTGCCGCCGGGTCTCCCGCGACGCGGAGACCTTCATCAGCGGCAAGGGCATCCTCATGGAGGACATGCCCGAGGTGGTGACGCTCGCCACGACGTCGTTCCTGGCCATGGACGGCGTCGACCACCGGCAGGTCCGCGGGATCGTGTCGCAGGCGTTCACGCCGCGCAACGTCCGCAAGATCGACGACTGGATCAACGGCCTGGCCACGGAGCTCGTCGACGAGATCATCGAGCGGGGCGAGGGCGACATCGTCGACCTGTACGCCAAGCAGCTCCCGGGCCGCATCTTCGCGTTCTTCTTCGGCGTCGACGCCGGCAGCGACGACATGTACACCATCATGGAGGCCGCCGAGCGGATGCTCGCGTGGGACGACCCGAACTGCGCCCTCGGCCGCGACGCGCTGACGACGTTCGCCGAGGAGGCCGACCGGATCCAGTCGATCGCGATGGCGCGCGCCGACCACTACCGCGAGCATCCGGCCGAGAACCTCGTCAGCTGGGTCGTCAACGCGAAGTTCGAGGACCGGACCCTGGACGACTGGGAGATCGCCGCGTTCTTCTCGCTGCTCGCGTCGGCCGCCAACGACACCACGCGCCACTCGATCGGGCACATGTTCCGGCTGTTCGACGAGAACCCCGACCAGCTCGCGCTGCTGCGGGAGGACATGGACGGCCGGATCGACACCGCCGTCGAGGAGGTCCTCCGCTACTCCAGCCCGGTCCAGCACTTCCGGCGCACCGCGGCCAAGGACGTCGTCGTCAACGGCCAGGAGATCAAGGCCGGCGACAAGTGCGTGCTGTGGTACTGCTCGGGCAACTTCGACGAGGACCAGTTCGACGACCCGCGCAGGTTCGACATCCAGCGCAAGCCCAACCGGCACATGGCGTTCGGCGCGGGCGGACCGCACTTCTGCATCGGCTCGGCGCTCGGCCGGCAGATGATCAAGGCGTCGATGCAGGAGGTCTACACCCGCATGCCCGACCTGCACCTCACCGCGCCGCCCGAGTTCCAGATCAACAACTTCATCCACGGCATCCACGCGGCGCAGGCCGCGTGGACCCCGAAGAAGGCCTGACCGCGCGCCGCCGGGCCTGCGCCCGGCGGGCGGAGCCGTGCGGGCTCGGGGGTGTGCTGCGTTGCGGACCGTGGGCGCCGGTTCTGCAGCGCACCCCCGAGTCGGTAGGTGGCCGGTGGCGGGGTGTGCTGCGTTGCGGACGTGGAACGCCGGTGTTGCAACACTCCCGCCCCCGACGTCCTCCCGGACCGCCGCGCCGGTCGGCGAGGCGGCCCGGTCGGTCCTACGCGCCGGCGGCGGCCCGCTCGCGGTACTCGTCGCGCAGCAGGCGCTTGTAGAGCTTGCCGGTCTCGTGCCGGGGCAGCTCCGCACGGAAGTCGATGCTGCGGGGGCACTTGAGGTCCGCCAGCTGCGCGCGGCAGTGGGCGATCAACTCGGCCTCCAGCGCCGCGGCGGCCGCGTCGTCGGCGGGCATCTCCATCGGCTGGATCACCGCCTTGACCGACTCCCCGAAGTCCTCGTCGGGGATCCCGAACACGGCCGCGTCCATGACCTTGGGGTGGGACGCCAGGACGTTCTCGGACTCCTGCGGGTAGATGTTGACCCCGCCGCTGATGATCATGAACGACGCCCGGTCGGTGAGGTACAGGAACCCCTCCTCGTCCAGGTGGCCGATGTCACCGGCCGTCGACCAGCCCTGGCTGCTGTGCGCGCCACGGGTCTTGTCGGGATCGTTGTGGTACTCGAACTGCGGGCCGTCCGAGAAGAACACCCGGCCGGTCTGCCCGACGGGCAGCTCCACGTCCTCCTCCTCGGCGAGGATCCGCGGGGTGCCGATCGCCGCGCGCCCGACCGTGCCGGGGTGCGAGACCCACTCCTCGCTCGTCACCCAGGTCAGGCCGGCGCCCTCGGTCGACGCGTAGTACTCGTGGATGATCGGGCCCCACCAGTCGATCATCTGCTGCTTGACCTCGCGCGGGCAGGGTGCCCCGGCGTGGATGACGACCTTCAACGACGACACGTCGGCGGCGTCGCGCGCCGAAGCGGGCAGGCGCAGCATCCGCACGAACATCGTCGGCACCATCTGCGTGTGGGTGACGCCGTGGCCGGCGATGAGCTCGAGCGCGCGCTCGGGGGTGAACCGCTCCATCAGCACGACGGTGCCGCCGAGCTGGTGGATCGCCATCGAGAACCGCAGCGGGGCCGCGTGGTACATCGGCGCCGGGGTGAGGTACACCGACCCGGGACCGACACCGAGCTTGCCGCCGAGGATCGGCGTGACGATGATCGGGGAGGCGTCGAGCGGTGCCTCGAGCTCCTTGGGCCGGATGCCCTTGGGACGCCCGGTGGTGCCCGACGAGTAGAGCATGTCCTTGCCGCCGATCCGCTGCTCGTCGAGCGGCTGGTCGGACTGCTCGGCCATCAGGTCCTCCAGCGCCGTCCACCCGGGGATCTCGCCACCGAGGCTCAGGTGGTGCTCGACGCCGGGGGTGGCGGCACGGACCTCGTCGGCCAGGTCGGCGTAGCGGGCCGACAGCACGAACACGCGGGCGCCGCAGTCCTGGACGATGTAGGCCATCTCGTCGGCGCCGAGACGCGTCGACAGCGCCGTGTACAGCAGGCCGGCGTCGTGGGCGCCCCAGAGGACGTCGAAGATCTCCCGACGGTTCTCGATGCAGAGCGCCATGTGGTCGCCGACGCCGAGGCCGAGGGAGCGCATGACCCGCGAGATCCGGTTGGCGGATGCGTCGAGCTCGCCGTAGGTCACCGTCTCCCCGGAGTCGGCCATGACGATGGCGGTGTGGTCGGCAGGGTGGGCACCAGGGTGCATGAAGCGATCTCCGTCGTCGGCGATGGGGGCGACCCAGTCTCGCGCACCGGGGTACGGCACCGCCATCGGCCCGCCGGGAGGTTCCGCTCCCCCCGACGGACGATCGCCCGCGCCACCGCGAGGCCCCGCCGTGAGCGGGGCGTTCGGCACGTCACCCGCGCGGACGGCGAAGCTCTCCCGCACGGCCGATCGCGGAAGCGAGGTCGACCGGTCAGGATCGGGGGATGAGCGACGCGACCGCGAACCCGCCCCGCACCCAGGACCGCACCTGGCACGACGTGTTCCTGCCGCCCGACGTCGAGCACGTCCGGTCGATGGCACGGAGCGCGGTCGAGCGGCACCTGGCCCCGGTCGCCCGCGACATCGCCCAGCGCGAGGAGTCCCGCGACTCGTTCCCGTGGGAGGCGTTCCGCGGCCTGGCGGCGGAGGGGTGCTTCGCGGTGCCGTTCCCCGCCCCGCACGGCGCAGGGCTCGAGCACCCGATCCTCGCGACCTGCCTGGTGACCGAGGAGATCGCCTACGAGTCCTCGTCGATGGCCGGCGTCTACGACGGGCAGTGCATCCTCAACGCCCGGGCGTTGAGCTTCGCCCGCCCGCACGTGCAGGACCGGCTGCTGCCCCCGTTGATCAGCGGCGAGTCGGCGTTCGCGTTCGCCACGACCGAGCCGGACGCCAGCTCCGACCTGACGCCGACCGCGCTGAAGACCGTCGCCGAGCCGGTCGACGGTGGCTTCCGCGTCAGCGGGCGCAAGCGGTGGATCACCAACAGCGTCGTGGCCGACTGGTGCTGCATGCTCTGCCGCGACGGCGACCGGCCGGCGCTGACGTTCCTGCTGGTGGACATGCACGCCGACGGGGTGCGGGTCGAGGAGCCCGATCTCAAGATGGGCCACCGCGGCCAGATCACCGCCGACATCGTGCTGGAGGACGTCTTCGTGCCCGAGGACCACGTCCTCGGCGAGCCGGGCCGGGGCCTGGGTGCCGCGCTGGCGTCGCTGGCCGCCGGCCGGGTCGGGATCGGCGCCGCCGGGGTCGGGGTCGCACAGGCGGCGCTCGATCTGGCCGTCCAGCGGTTGCACACCCGTGAGCTGTTCGGGCGCAAGCTCGGCGAGATGCAGCACTGGCAGTACCGCCTGGCCGAGCACGCCACCCACCTGGAGGCGGCGCGGTCGATGTACCAGAAGGCCGCGGTGCGGCTGGATCGCGGGGACCGGTCCGGCGAGCCGGAGGCGTCGATGGCCAAGTCGTTCGCCACGAAGCTCGCCAACGACGTCGCCCGCGACGCGCTGCAGGTCCACGGCGGCTACGGGTTCGCGCGGCAGATGGGCGCCACCGGCGAGACCTACCGGCTGGAGGAGATCTACCGCGACGCCAAGATCCTGGAGATCTTCGAGGGCGCCAACGAGGTGCTGCAGTGGGTCATCGCCCGCGCCCTGATCGGACGCGAGCTGACCGGCTGAGCTCCCGGGATCAGTCGAAGACGACGACCGGCTTGATGACGCGGCCCGACGCGGACGCCTCGACGGCCTCGTTGATCTGGTCGAGCGTGAACTTCTCGATCAGCCGGTCGAACGGGAACCGGCCCTCGCGGTACAGGTCGATCATCTCGGGGATGAAGGTCTGCGGGTCGGCATCGCCCTCGATGACGCCCGACAGCCGGCGACCGAGCATCAGGTGGCCCTGGTCGATCGTGATCAGGTTCTCCAGGCCGCGGAACCCGACGCTCGCGGCGTGCCCGGGCGAGCGGAGCACCTCGAGCGCCTGGCGGACGATCTCGCCGGTCCCGACGGTCTCGAACGAGAAGTCCACCCCCGACGCCGTGACCTGCTGGACGTCCCACAGCAGGTCGTGGTGCTCCTTCGGGTTGAACCGGTGCGTGGCGCCGAGCTCCATCGCCAGATCGAGCCGCTCGGCGTTGGTGTCGATCGCGACGATCGGGTCGCACCCGACGGCCTTCGCGGCCATGAGCGCCGCCAGGCCGACCCCGCCGAGGCCGAAGATCGCGATGCTCTGACCGGCCTTCGGCTGGAGGACCTTGAGCACGGTGCCGGCGCCGGTCTGGATGCCGCAGCCGAGCGGGCCGAGCAGCTCGATCGGCACGTCGCTGGTGACCTTGACCGTGTTGGTCGCCTTCGCGATCGCGTGGCTGGCGAACGACGACTGCTGGAACCAGTTGCCGTGGACGTCCTCGTCGCCGTTGTGCAGCGTGACGGTGCCGTCGAGGCGGGTGCCGAAGTAGTTCAGCGGCGCGAACAGCTCGCAGTACGCGGGCCGGCCGGACTCGCAGACCTCGCACTCGCGACAGTGCCCGAAGCTCAGGACGACGTGGTCGCCGGGGGCGACGTTCGTCACCGCGGAGCCGACCTTCTCGACGATGCCGGCGCCCTCGTGCCCGAGCACCGTCGGCAGCGGGATCGGCAGCGTGCCGTCCATCACCGTCATGTCGGTGTGGCAGATCCCGACGCCCTTGATCGCGACGAGGACCTCGTCCTCCTGGGGCTCGTCGATCTGGACGGTCTCGACGACCATCGGCTTGTCGACTTCGCGCAACACGGCGGCGGTGGCTTGCATGGGTCCTCCCGGGGTCTGTGACAGCTGCAGCCCGACGCTAACCGCGCGTGCCGGACCGGCCCATGCGTCGATCGGGAGAGCTTGATACCCCGGATGACGCCGTGTTCCCCGTTGTGCCCGCGCGATCATCCGCCGCCGCGCAGAAGGGAGGAGGAACATCCCCCGACGAGACGATCGCGCGAACCGGTCGGGCGGGGATACGTTCGTCGTAGGCGTGATCACCACGCCGTGAATCACCGACGACGGGAGCGACGATGCCCTACTTCAAGGACCGCGAAGAGGTCGAGCAGTACCTCGGTGGCGTGTTCCGCAAGGCCGCCGACACGCCGGAGGGCGCCAAGCTCGCCGCCGCCGACATCGACCTGCAGGTCTACTACAGCGATCCGGACGCGAAGGTCCTGATCAAGATGCACGAGCCCAAGCTCGAGGTGCTCGACGACACCGAGAACGAGGACGCCGACGTCAAGCTCTACATGCCGTCGGACATCGGCGACAAGTTCTGGCGCGGCGAGTACAACCTCGCCGTCGGTCTGGCCAAGGGCCAGGTCAAGGCGAAGGGCCCGGTCGCCAAGATCCTCAAGCTCGTGCCGCTGACCAAGCCGCTCTTCCCGATGTACCGCGAGATGGTCGCGGAGAAGGACGGCGCCGCCGTCTGAGCGTGCGCTCCGTACCGGCCGCTCGCGCTCAGTTGAGCCGCGAGCGCCGGTGCTCGATCTGCAGGTAGCGCGAGACCGCCTCGGCGCGGTTGGCCGCCCGGAGCTTGCGCAGGATGTGCTTGACGTGCGTCTTGACCGTGCCGTGCGAGATCACGAGGCGGTCGGCGATCGCACCGTTCGTCATTCCGGCGGCCATCAGCCGCAGCACCTCGAGCTCGCGCCGGGTGAGCACGTCGTCGGCCTGCTGATCGAGGCTCAGGGAGCTGACGCCGGTAGTGCCCGTCGGGATGTCGTGGACGGGTGCCTCGCCCATGGCGCCCGGGATCGCCCGGCCGCCGAGGTCGCTCTTGAGGCTCGGCGGCTCGGCGAACGCCCAGGTGAACGCATCCTCGGCGGTCGACGCGGCCGCGCGGACCGCGCGGCGCAGCCCGTCCATCCGCGACACGAGGACCGCTCGCTCGAACGCCTGGCCGTACGCCTCGGCGAACATCCAGAGCACGTCACGGTCGAGCTCGCTGACGGTCCGGCGCTGGTGGAAGTAGTCGGCGTGGAGGAACCCCACGACGTGCCCGCCGGCGATGATCGGCGCGGCGACGTAGCTGCGCGACTGCGACACGTCGGCGATCTCGCGGTGCACGTTCGGATCGGCCTGGACGTCCAGCACGCGGATCGCGGTGCGGCGCCGGACGATCTCGGTCTCGGCCAACGTCCGGTCCAGACGCCGCCGCGCGGCCTGTCCGGCGCGAACGACCTCGGCCGCCCACGCGTCGTCACCCGAGATGAAGCAGCCACGGGGAATGAAGCACGCGTCCTCGACCGCTGACACGATCGCCCGGTCGAACCCCAGGCGGGAGATCGCCGTCGGGGCGCGCTCGACCATCTGGTCGCCGGTCGTCACCTCGCGCAGCACCCCGAGCGCGTCACGCACCGCACCGAACGACGCCTCGCGGTCGTGATCGACCTGCGCCAGGAGCCGCTCGTCCAGCTCGCGACCGCCGAGGAGCACGTCCCCCGCGGCCCGACGCGTCGCCGCGTCGACGCGCTCGGCGGTCACCAGGCGCTCGGTCGCCCGGTCGATGACGCGGGCCAGCGCCGCCCGCGCCTGCTCCACATCGCGGGGGCGCGGATCCACATCGTCCAGGCCACTCGACCGGGCCGCGTCCAACAGCGACCGCAAGTCATCGGCGAGCCGCGGGTCCGCGATCACGCGGCCACCGCTGCACCACGTCTCCTCCACCTCGTTCCCCACAACCTCTCCCATCGCTCGATACTACGCCCCCGGCGGCCCGACGGCGGTGGATCGTCCCGGTGGACGCTGCATCCCACGCCGTCCGGCACGGTGCGCTCCGCGCCGTCGCGCACGAGACGGACCGCGCCGCCGGTGCGTCCGCGCCGTGCAGGCCTCCCGCGCCGTTTCGGGATTTCGCCCAGCGGGCCCCGGGCGGTTCGGGGTTCCTCCGTCGCCGGACCCCCGGTCGCTCTGGGATGAACTGGGTGACACCCCGACGGAGGAGAGCAGCATGAGCACCACCCTCGATGAGATCGATCTCGCAGCCAAGTCGTTCTGGGCCAAGCACCCGGATGAGCGCGACGCCGCGTTCGCTGTCCTGCGCCGCGAGAACCCGGTGCCGTGGAGCCGTGCGCCGGAGTCCGACCTGCTGCCGCCCGAGCTCAACACCCAGGGGTTCTGGTCGCTGACGAAGTACGAGGACATCCGCTACGCCAGCCGCAACCCGCAGATCTTCTCCAGCGCCGAGGGGATCACCATGGAGACCTTCGACCCGTTGATGACCGAGGCGGCGCAGTCGTTCATCGCCATGGACGCGCCGCGCCACACGCAGCTGCGGGGCATCACCCTCGACGCGTTCAAGCCCAGGAACATGCGCCGACTCGACGGCTGGGTCCGTGGGCACGCCCGCGACCTCGTCCAGGAGATGGCGCCCAAGGGCGAGGGCGACTTCGTCGACCTGGTGTCGATGCACCTGCCCGGACGGATCTTCGCGAGCTTCTTCGGCGTCCCCGACCGTCTGTACGAGAAGACCATCAGCGCCGCGCAGCGCCTGCTCGCCTGGGGCGACCCGGAGGTCTGTGGAGAGCAGAGCGGGCTGGAGCTGTTCGCCGACTGCGTCATCGACCTGCACTCCGTCGTGCAGGAGCTCGCCGAGGAGCGGCGCGAGAACCGCGGAGAGGACCTCGTCAGCTGGATGCTCGACGCCGAGTGGGAGGGCCAGCACATGACCGAGGACGAGATTTCCGCGTTCTTCGTCCTGCTCGCCGTCGCCGCCAACGACACCACGCGTCACTCCTCCGCGCACGCGATCCGGCTGTTCTCGCAGAACCCCGACCAGCTCGCGCTGCTGCTGGAGGACATGGACGGCCGGATCGACGGGGCGGTCGAGGAGATCCTCCGCGTGGCGTCGCCGCTGCTGCACATGCGCCGCACCGCCACGCAGGACGTGCAGGTTCGCGACGCCCAGATCAAGCAGGGCGACAAGGTCGTGCTCTGGTATTGCTCGGGCAACCGCGACGAGGAGATCTACGACAACGCCGACGAGTTCGACATCCTCCGCGACCCCAACCGCCACGTCGCGTTCGGTGGCGGCGGCCCGCACTACTGCCTCGGCAACGCGCTGGCCCGCACGACGCTCAAGTCGCTGCTGCGCGAGGTCTACGGCACGATGCCCGACCTCACCGCCGACGAGCCGGAGTACCAGGAGAACAACTTCATCAACGGGATCCACCGGCTGCAGGTCCGTTGGACGCCGGTGACCTCCGGCAGCGGGACGCCGGCCACCGGGACCGTTGCCGACGCCACCGCGACCTGCCCCGTCCCGCACTGACCGGACGCGCCGACCCCGGCGGACGGAAGGTCCGGGTGACCGCACCGTGACCCCGGCGCGCCACCGCGCCGGTCCGTCCCACCCCACACGGGGGGGTCGGCCCGGTCACCCGTCCGGGAGAGATCCGTCGCCCCGACGGGTTCTCCTGCCCGTCGGGGCACGGGCGAGGCGTCATGGTGTCCACAACGCGTGATGGTGAGCAGGGATCTGGCATGAACGGCACGAGCACGCTCGCACCACCATCGGTGCTCGTCCTCGCCGATGCCCGGACGCGGACCGAGCGCGAGGCGCTCGAGGCGTGGGCGTCGCGGGAGCGTCCAGGCGCGACCGTCGCAACGATCGGTGACCCCGCCGTGTCACGCCGGCTCGACGATCCCGACCGACTCGTCGAGCCGGTGCGGGTCACGTGGCTGCCGTCCTCCGGGCGCACCCGTGATCTGGCCACGCTGCTGGACCCACGCCGTCCGCGCGACCGGATCCAGCGCCTGGCCGTGGCGCGCAGCCCCGAGCGGCTGCGAGTGACCGTCGGTCAGGCCGCGACGGCCGGCGAGCTCGACGAGCGGTTCCGCAGCGAGGAGGGCGGTGGATCGGCCGAGCGGCGCGCCGCCTTCGTCGCTCGCCAGGCCCAGCTCGCGTGCGACCGGGCGGAGCGACAGGTCCTCGGCGACCGCTACAAGGTGCCCCGTCACGTCGCCGAGCAGATCGCGGCGTCGGCATCGTTCCACGACGATGTGGCGAAGATCGCCGACGACCTCGACGTGCCGTTCGCGGAGGCGCTCGAGGGCGCGACCGAAGGCCTGCACGAGCTCGTCGCGGTGCAGAGCCCGCTGGCGATCGACGCCTTCCGGGCGTTCGTGCGGCCGATGCACGCCCGCGCGTGGACGGTCGAGGTCGACCACGCGGACATCGAGCGGTTGCGGGCCCGCAACCGCGAGCACGCGCTCGTCTTCCTGCCGACCCACCGCTCGTACGTCGATCCGCTCGTGCTCGCGGAGGTGCTGCACCAGGCGGACATGCCGCGCAACCACCTGCTCGGCGGCGACAACATGTCGTTCTGGCCGTTGGGGCCGCTCGGCAAGCGGTCGGGGGTCATCTTCATCCGCCGCAAGTTCGGTGGGGACCGGCTCTACCGGCTGGCGATCCGGGCGTACTTCTCGCACCTCGTCGCCAAGCGGTTCAACCTCGAGTGGTACATCGAGGGCGGCCGGACGCGGACCGGCAAGCTCCGTCCGCCGCGGTACGGGCTCCTCCACTACCTGACCGAGGCGGTCGCCGACGGCGACCGCGACGTGCTGCTCGTGCCGACGTCGATCCTCTACGACCGGCTGCACGAGGTGACGGCGATGGTCGCCGAGCAGCGCGGCGCACCCAAGCGCGGCGAGGGACTGCGCTGGTGGGTGGACTACGTGCGGGCACAGAGCCGCAACGTCGGCACCGCACGGGTGGAGTTCGGTGAGCCGTTCTCGCTGCGGGACGCCCTCGAGGAGGCCGGACCCGGTCGCGCGCAGCTCGAGAAGGTCGCGTTCCGGATCTGCACCGGCATCAACGAGGTCACGCCGGTCCGCGGCACGTCGGTCGTCTCGTTCGTCCTGCTCGGCCTGCGCGACCGGGCGCTGACGCTCGACGAGATCGTCGCCCTGACCGGCCCGCTGTTGGACCTGCTGGCCGAGCGCGGTGCGCGCGGCGACCTCGACCGCCTGCGCCACCCCAACGCGCTGCGCAGCGCGCTCGACGCGCTCGTCGACGCCGACGCGGTGACCCGCTTCGACGGGGGCGACGAACCGGTCTGGTCGATCGCACCGAACGGCCACGGCGTCGCCGCGTTCTACCGCAACGGGGCGCTGCACCACCTGATCCTGCGGGCGATCGTGGAGCTCGTCGTCGTCGGGCTGACCCGGTCCCCGGAGCCCCCCGGTCCGGAGCGACTGGAGCGCGCATGGGAGGACGCTCTCGCGCTGCGCGACCTCCTGAAGTTCGAGTTCTTCTTCCACGACAAGGCGCGCTTCCGCCGCGAGCTGCGCGAGCAGACCGACCGGTTCGCGACCGGGTGGCAGGAGCAGATGGGCACCCAGGCCGGGGCGGGCGAGCTGCTCTCCCAGCAGCGGATGCTCGTCGCGCACCGCACCCTGCGGTCGTTCTTCGACGCGCAGCTCATCGTCGCCCGTCGGCTCGTCGCCCTCGACCCGCGGAAGGGGATCGGCCGCGAGGACCTGCTCACCGAGTGCCTCGGCACCGGCCAGCAGGCGGTGCTCCGCGGCGAGGTCCACGGGGCCGAGTCGGTGTCGCGCGAGCTGTTCGCCGCCGCCCTCGACCTGGCGGCCAACCGCGACCTCGTCGACCCGGGGCGCGAACCGGTGCGCACCGCCCGGCGCGCATGGCTCGACGAGCTCGAGGAGATCATCGGACGGCTCCGGGTGATCGAGGCCCTGGACCGCGCGACCCTGGCGGAGGTGCTCGATGGCGACGACGCCTGAGCTCGTCGCCCGGATCCGCGAGGCGCCGGCCGGGCCGGCGACCGTGGCGTGCTTCGACTACGACGGGACGGTGATCTCCGGCTACTCGGCGTCGCGGTTCTACGCGCACCGGCTGCGGACCTGGGACCTGGGCCCGGTCGAGCTGGCGAAGACGCTGGCGCTGCTGCGACGTGGCCTCCGGACCGCGGAGGACTTCGACCGGCTGCTGGAGCTGTCGCTCGGCGCGTGGACCGGCGCGTTCGAGGAGGACCTGCAGGAGCTCGGCCGGCGGCTCTTCAGGATGGAGATCGCCGAGCGGCTGCACCCCGAGGTGTGGCCGCTCGTCGCCGCCCACCACGCGCGGGGGCACACCGTCGTCCTCGCCACCTCCGCGACCCGGTTCCAGATCGAGCCGGCGGCACGCGAGCTCGACGTCGACACGATCATCTGCACCGAGGTCGAGGTCGACGGCGACGGCCGCCTGACCGGCCGCGCCCTGGGCAGGCCGCCGTGGGGCGACGGCAAGGCGCGGGCGCTGCTCGACCTGCTGGAGGAGTGCGGCGCCGACCCGGCCGACGCGTTCGCGTACTCCAACGGCACCGAGGACATCCCGCTGCTGGAGGCCGTCGGTCACCCGGCCGCCGTCGAGCCGGAGCCGGAGCTGCTGGACCGCGCCGGCCGCGACGGCTGGCCGGTGCTGCGCTGCGACCGTCGTGACGACCGCCCCGGACTGCGTGACCTCGCGCGGACCGGGACGCTCTACGGCGCGGTCGCGACCGGGCTCGTCGCCGGACTCGGCATCGGGGCGCTGCGCCGGTCGCGCAGCACCGCGATCGACATCGCCGCCGGTGTCGGATCGGACCTGGCGCTCGCGCTCACCGGCGTCGACGTACGGGTCGTCGCCGGTCGCGAGCACCTCTGGTCGGCGCGGCCGTGCGTCTTCGTCTTCAACCACCAGAGCGGCATCGACGTGCCGGTGATGATGCACCTGCTGCGGACCGGGTTCACCGGGGTCGCCAAGAAGGAGGTCCGCAGCAACCCGGTCTTCGGGCCGCTGCTGCGCCTGGGTGACGTGGCGTTCATCGACCGCAGCGACATCAAGCAGGCCCGTGAGGCGATGGCCCCCGCGGTCCGCAAGGTCCGCGAGGAGCGCGTGTCGCTCGCGATCAGCCCGGAGGGCACCCGCTCGGTGTCGCCGCGCCTGGGCCCGTTCAAGAAGGGCGCGTTCCACATCGCCATGCAGGCCGAGGTGCCGATGGTGCCGATCGTGCTCCGCAACGCCGGCGAGGTGATGTGGGGCAACACCCAACGGATCCGTCCCGGACGGATCGACGTGGCCGTGCTGGCGCCGATCGACACGGGCGGCTGGCGGCGCGAGACGCTCGACGAGCACGTCGCCGACGTCCGCGACCGGTTCGTGGCGACGCTCGCCGACTGGCCCGAACCACCGCGACCGGCCCTGGCGGAGGGCTCGTCGTGACCGCACCCCGGCAGGTCACGGTCCTCGGCGGGGGCTCGTGGGGCACGACCGTCGCGGCGCTCGCCGCCAACCACGTTCCGACGACGCTGTGGGCGCGCGATCCCGCGGTCGTCGAGGACGTCCGCGACCGGCATCGCAACACGCGCTTCCTGGGGGACCGGCCACTCCCCGACGGGCTGGACGCGACGACCGACCTGGCATCCGCGGTCGCCGGCGCCGACGTGCTCGTGATGGGTGTCCCGTCGCACGCGTTCCGCACGACGCTGCCCGAGGTGGCCCGCCACATCCGTCCGGGGGTGCCGGTCGCGTCGCTCGCCAAGGGCCTGGAGCCGGGAACGCACCTGCGGCCGACGGAGATCATCGCCGAGGAGCTGCCCGGCCATCCGGTCGCGGCGATGTCCGGCCCGAACCTCGCCCGCGAGGTGCTCGACGGCCTGGCCGCGGCGGTCGTCGTGGCGACGCGCGACGAGGAGGTCGCGCGCACGCTGCAGCCGATCTTCTCCACCGACCGCTTCCGTGTCTACCGCAACGACGACATCGTCGGGTCCGAGCTCGGCGGGGCGCTCAAGAACGTCATCGCGATCGCCAGCGGCATGGCCGACGGGCTCGGGGTCGGCGACAACACCCGCGCGCTGGTGATCACCCGTGGCCTGGCCGAGATCACGCGCCTGGGCGTCGCGCTCGGCGCCGACGAGCGCACGTTCTCGGGGCTCACCGGGATGGGCGACCTCCTGGCCACGTGCATCAGTCCGCTCTCGCGCAACCGCCGTGTCGGCGAGGGGCTCGCGCAGGGCCGGACGCTGCAGCAGATCGTCGACGAGATGGGCCAGGTCGCCGAGGGCGTGCGCACCGCGACGACGGCGATGGAGCTCTCGGGCCGGTACGGCTGCCGGCTGCCGATCTGCCACGAGGTCGAGCAGGTCGTCCACCACGGACGGCACCCGCGCGAGGCCTACCGCGGCCTGCGCCGGATCATCGCCGAGAGCGAACGACACGAGGTGGCGTGATGGCCCGTACCGCGGACCGGTCCTTCCGGTGGGGCACCGACGACGACCTGAGCCCGATCGAGACGGTCATGTGGCGCGCCGAGCGCGACCCGGCGCTGCGCTCGACGATCGTCGGCGTCGAGCTCCTGGACCGGGCACCCGAGCGCGAGCGGCTGCGTGCCGCGCACGAGTGGGCGTCCCGTGCCGTCCCGCGGTTCCGTCGTCGCGTCGACGACCCGGGGATCGGCACCGCCCGCTGGGTCAGCGACGAGCGGTTCGACCTGGACCACCACCTGCGCTGGGAGTCGCTCCCGGACGGGGCGACGCTCGACGACGCGCTCGACGCGGCCGCCCGGATCGCGATGGCCCCGTTCGACCGCGCTCGTCCCCCGTGGGAGGCGATCCTCCTGGAGGGCCTGCCCGACGGGGCCGCGGCGTACGTGCTGAAGCTGCACCACAGCTCCACCGACGGCATCGGCATCGTGCAGCTCCTCGACGCCATGCACTCGCGGACGGTGGAGCCGACGACCGACCGACCCGAACTGCCGCTGCCCGCCGTCATCCGTCCGCGCGGCCGCGTCAGGACCGCCGCACGGCTCGGTGCCTCCGACGCGCGACGTGCCCTCAGCCTGGCGTCGTCGGCGGTCGGCGCGCTCCGGCGCCCGGCGTCGTTCGTCCGTGACGCGTCGACCGCGGTGACGTCCGCCAGGCGCGTCCTCGGCGACCCGCCCGCGCCACCGTCGCCGCTGCTCGCCGAGCGCGACCTGACGTGGCGGTTCGTGGCGCACGAGATGCCGTTCAAGGCGCTGCGAGACGCCGGACGCGTGGCGGGAGGCACCGTCAACGACGCCTACCTGGCGGCGCTGCTCGGCACGTTCGCCCGGTACCACGAGGCGCACGGCAGCCCGGTGCCGGCGATCCCGATCGCGATCCCGGTCTCGGTGCGCAAGGACGACGCCCCCGCCGGCGGCAATCAGTTCGCCGCTGCGAGGATGGCGGGACCGCTCGACGAGCCCGACCCGGTCCGACGGATGCAGGCGATCGGCGCCCTGGTGCGCGCCGCCCGGCACGACCCGGCGCTCGACGTGCTGAGCCACGTCACCCCGGTGATGGCCCGGCTACCGGCCCCGGTCGTGGCGCGGATGCTCGGCCCGGCGATGCGCGGGACCGACCTGCAGGCGTCGAACGTGCCGGGCATCCGCGAGCCGGTGTACCTGGCCGGGGCGCGGGTGGAGCGGCTCTATCCGTACGCGCCACTGCCCGGGGCCGCGGCGATGATCACGCTCGTCTCGCACGGGGACCGTGCCTGCGTCGGGGCCAACCTCGACTCCGCCGCCGTCGCCGACGTGCCGCTGTTCCGCCGGTCGCTCGTCGAGGCGTTCGACGAGGTGCTGGCCGTCGCCTGACCCGCCGGGCGCCGGCGATCCGGCTCCCGCCCCAACCGATCGTTCCGACCGACCACCAGCCCGGCCCGGCGCGCGTCAGCGACGTGGACGCCCGCGGCCCGACCCGAGGAGCACCCCACATGTCCGACCCGATCACCACCGACGACCTGACCGTCGCCGGTCGCCACGGCGAGCTCGTCGTCCGCTCGTGGGTGCCGAAGGTCCCGCGGCGCGTGGTCCTGATCGCCCACGGCTACGGTGAGCACGGCGGTCGCTACGACCACGTCGCCCGGCGGCTCGTCGCCGACGGCGCCGCGGTCTACGCCCCCGACCACCACGCCCACGGCCGTTCGGCCGGCGAGCCGGCGCTCGTCGAGAGCTTCGACGACCTCGCCCGCGACCTCGGTGCGGTGCGCGACGTCGTCACCGCGCGACACCGCGGTCTGCCGGTCGTGCTCGTCGGTCACTCGCTCGGCGGGCTCATCGTCACCCGTCACCTGCAGCTCGGGGCCGACGCCCCGCGCGGCGTGGTGCTGGCGGGGCCGTTCATCGCCGGCAACCCGCAGATCGAGCCGCTCGTCGAGATGGACCCGCTGCCCGAGGTGCCGATCGACCCGGCGGTCCTGTCGCGCGATCCCGCCGTCGGCGAGGCGTACGTCGCCGATCCGCTCGTCTACCACGGGCCGTTCAAGCGCCCGACGCTCCGCGCGGTGTTCAAGGCCGTGCAGGCGGTGGCGGACGGCCCGCCGCTGTCGACGTCCCCCCTGCTGTGGCTCCACGGTGACGAGGACGCGCTGTCCCCGGCCGACCTCGTCGAGCCGGTGGTCCGGCGGCTGGCGGCGGACGACCTGCGCGCCCACCGCTACCCGGGCGCCCGCCACGAGGTCTTCAACGAGACCAACCGCGACGAGGTGCTCGACGAGCTGGCGTGCTTCGTCGACGAGGTGACCGCGTAGCGACGCGGAGACCGTCCCACCCGGGCGCCGGCCCGCCCCGCCACCCCGCGGCGCAGCGGCGGAGGCGGGCGGGGCCGTCCTACGTCAGCTCAGCGGGGCGTACGGCCCGTGGACGAGGTGCTCCATGATCCCGATCCCGGTCTCCTCGCCCCGTCCTCGTGGCGGGCGGTCACCCGGCAGAGCAGCTGCCGGTGCAGCCGCTGCGGCTCGTCCGGCCGGGCGTCGGCCAGCACCAGGTCCTCACGACCGACGCGCAGCTCGCCGTGCGGCGTGCCGTGCGCCCACTCGGGGTGGAAGTACCCCAGCCCCTGCATCTCCAGGTGCATCAGCGGCTCGTACGACAGCGAGAACGGCGAGCCGTCGCGCGGCGTGACGTCGATCCGGGCGTCCCGCGGCGACGACTGTCGCGGTCACCAGCCGCCGGCCTCGCGCGGGCGCCCGGCCGAGCGCTCGTGCTCGAGCTGCAGGTACCGCGACACGGCCTCGGCGCGGTTGGACGCGCAGAGCTTGCGCAGGATGTGCTTGACGTGCGTCTTGGCGGTGCCCGGGGCGACGATCAGCCGCTCGGCGATGCCGATGTTCGTCTCACCCTCCGCCATCAGCCGCAGCACCTGGACCTCGCGCGGGGTGAGGACCGAGTCGACCCGGTCCTCGGGCGGCAGGATCGACGCGCCCGACGGGGCGGGAGCCGGGGCCATCCGCGCGAGCGGCGGCGCCTCCGACGTCTCGCACGCGTCGCCGAGCGTCAGCTCGACGTCGGCGGTGTGGCCGATCGCCGCGGTCGTCATCGCCGACGCGTGACCGACCGCCCGCCGGATCCCCTCGACCCGCGCGTCGAGCGCGATCCGCTCGAAGGTCTGCCCGAACGCGTCGGCGAACATCCACAGCAGGTCGCGGTCGAACCGGCTGACCCGGCGCTGCTTGACGAAGTGATCGGCGTGCAGCAGCCCGATCACGCGGCCACCACCCATGATCGGCGCCGCCGTGTAGTCGCGCGTCTCCGCCACGTCGACCAACGGCCGGTGGACCCGCGGGTCGTGGACGGCGTTGCGGACCGTGATCGCCCGGCGCCGCCGCACGATCTCGGTCTCGGGCAGCGTCGGGTCGAGCCGGCGCGGATTCTCGCGTCCGACGCGGATCATCGCCGCGGCGCGCTCCACGTCCCCGCCCATCTCGCACGAGCGCGGCGCCAGCACCGACCGCTCGATCGCCGACACGAGCGCACGATCGAACCCCAGTCGGACCGCGGCGGCCGGCGCCCGCTCGAGCAGCTGCTCGACGGTGGTCAGGTCGCGCAGCGTCCCGAGCGCGTCCCGGACCGAGCCCAGCGCGATCGACTCCGCCGCCCGCTCGGCGTCGCGCAGCCGGGCCTCGACGTCGCGGCAGGCGAGGACCAGATCGACCGTGCCGCGACGGGCGTGGCCCTCGACGACGCCGCCGGTGCGGACCGCCTCGAGCGCGTCGTGCAGCGCGGCGCCGATCGCGTCGCGACCGGCCTCCAGGTCCTCGATCCGGGGCGGGGCGCCGTCGACATCCGTCCCGGCGTACCCGAGCTCGACCGCCCACTGCAGGACGCTCTCCACGTCCTCGCGCAACCGCTTCTCCGTGATCCGTGGTGCGTTGAACGCCCAGGTGGACCCGTCCTCGGTGACCGTGCCTCCCCGCACTTCACCCTGTCCCTTGATCATCGTCATCTCTCTCCCCGGTGGACTGCCTGATCCTCTCCTGCCCGCCGAATCGCGGACTGGGGCGAACACCGAACCGTGCCCACGACACATCGGTGAAATCACCAGCACCGTCGGGTCCCTCCCCTGGCTGGATGGTCGCTCGCATCGCGGCTCCCCGCCCAACCTTTCGCCACAGGATCGTCCGGTCGTGCTGTGACCCCGTCACAAGCATCGCGCATGCAGGGGCGCCCATCCACCCTCCTGACGGGGAATCCGCGACGTTCACGACACGGATGGGGCGCGTGCCCGGTATCGGGTCGCGGGGCGGTCCGGTCGCAACGGAGGGCGCCGATCAGCCCCCGTCGGCGTCCTTGCCGCCCAGCAGCGGCGCGAGCAGCACGGCTGCCTGCAGGGCCTTGGAGCCCGCGTCGGACTGCCCGGTGAGCTCGATCGCCCGCCGTACGCGGTAGGCGATCGTGTTCTGATGGATACCGAGTCGACGCGACGCTCGCGCCAGGCTCTGGCCCTCCTCCAGGTACACGCGCAGCGTGGTCCGCAGGCGTCGCGTGGCGTCGTCGTCGGCCGCGAGCGGGCCGAGCGTCCGTACCGCCAACGCACGCGCGGCGTCGACGTCACGCGTCAGCAGGTCCTCGACCGCCACCGCGTCGAAGAACGTCGCCTGGGCGCCGCCGCGGAGGATTCGGGCCACGCGGCGAGCCCGCATCGCCTGATCGTGCGACGTGCGGAACCCGGCGACGCCCTCCCCGACCGCCCCGACCGCGACCCGGCAGCCGGACCGGCGCAGCCGCGGCGCCAGCGCGTCCTCGGTTCCGTCGTCGGCCGTCGACCGGGCCGTCCACCCGATCGTGACCCGTGGCGAGGACCGCAGCAGCAGCGGCCGACCGCCGCCCCCGATCACGGCGATGACCTCGCTGACCGCCTGGTCCAGGTCGAGCGGCGTGGCTGGACCACCGTCGTCGTCGGCCCACACGACGAAGCACACGTGCCGACGGCCCAGGTCGTACCGGAGCCGGGCACCGGCGATCTGCGGGTCGACCGCCTCGCCCGCGAGGATCGCCTCGATCGTCTCGACGCGCACCGCCTCCGCACCCTGCTGACGCCGGTCGCGCTCCTCCTCGTAGGCGGCTATCAGTGGCGTGGAGATCGCGTCGATCCACGCGAACGCGAACGCGGAGCAGGCGCGCATCGCCTCCATCGCGGTCACAGGATCGGCGCCCTGCTGGCCGACCTCGGCGTAGAACAGGTCCTGGTAGGTCGCCTGCCCGAGCCGGTACACGCGCAGGAGGTCGTTGATCGACACGCCGCGACCGACGAGGCTGCGCGCCCACTCGAGCGCCTCGTGTGGGGGCGGCACGACGCTCGGGTCGGTCCACGTGCGCATCATCGTCGAGATCAGCTCGACGCTCCCGCGCGCGACCCCGAGCAGCGCGTCGTGGAACTCCTCGTCGCCCTTGAGCTCGGGCATGCGGATCTCGACCTCTTCGATCAGACGGACGGCGACGGCGTCCGACGTCCGCTCCAGCCGTCCGGCGGCGACCGCGATCAGCTGCTCGGCCTTCGGGGAGCAGACGGGTACGGCGCTCGCTCTGCCGGGCCGCGGCTTCACCGTCGAGCCGGCCTGTCGAACGTGGTCGAAACGACCAAGCGCCCGGTCAGTTCTCGGTGGAAGGCGCGTCCCGCGGCGTCGCCGGAACGCATACGCTGGGGCGGCGGAGCGCCCGCGCTGCTGGCCCCCAGACAGACCGACCGACGAGGAGTGCCATGTCCGACCCCGACGCCCAGTGGATCTGCGAGTCCTGCGGCTATATCTACGATCCGGCCGAGGGCGATCCCGACGGCGGCATCCCCCCGGGAACGGCGTTCAGTGACATCCCGGCGTCGTGGATGTGCCCGGTCTGCGGTGCCCGCAAGTCGGAGTTCGAACCGATGTGAGCCACGGCGGGGGGTGATCAACCGGCTCCCCACCCGTCAGGTGCCGTGCGCGGCGGCCCGCGCGTCGCGGCGCCAGCCGTCGAGCGCGTCCTGCAACCGTCGCGCGTCGTCGAGCACGTCGTCGGGCTCGCCATCGGACACGACCGCGACCGCGACCGAGCGGGCGTCGGTCGCCGTCGGGTCCGCGGCCAGCTCGTCGACGATCAGTCCGGCTCCGGCCCGTAGGGCGGCGTGGGCCGACCGGTCGCGACCCAGCGACGACTCGCGTCCGGCGATCACCAGCAGCTCCTCGCCCTCGAGGAACCGGTCGCCGAACCCCAGGCCCAGGCCCACCGCCTCGCCGGCCTGGTTGACCTCGAGCCGGGACGGCCGACGCGAGCGGGGTCGGTCGGGCGACAGCGCGTCCCCGGTCTCGCCGCGGAACGCGCCCTCGGGCGAGACGATGCCGAGCGTGGACTCGTTGACGTCCTCGACCGTCACCTCGAGCGCGTACGCGTCGCCGCTGCCCAGGCGGTAGGCGCGTATCGCCCGGTTGACCGCGACGATCACCGCGTCGCGCTCGACCTGGCGGGCGTCGACGTCGTCACGCCAGCGCTCCAGGCGCGCCTTGGCGTCGGCGGCCGAGAACCGCTCGCCGTGGACGATCGACACCCGGGTCGACACGGCCCGCCCGTCGTCGATCCGGTCGCTGCGGACGACGAGGACGTCCTCCCCGTCGGAGCGCCGCGGCAGGCCGGTGGCGCGATCGCGAGCCGGTACGTCGCCGTCCCGATCGAGGCCGTAGGCCCCGTCGGGCACCCCGATCGAGCGGGGGACGACGATGCGCGAGTAGGTCAGCGACGTGGCCACGGACCCCACCCTCTCACGCCCGGGTCACCCATCGGCACCGGCGATCGGGGGGTCCGCCTTCAGCGGCGCGTAGTCGCCGGGCTTGAACGGCTGCGGCGCGTCGCGCGTGCCCGGCACGGGGTAGGAGTTGAGCCGGCTGCGGAAGACCGACGAGGCGCCGGTGAGGTCGAGGAACCGCTCGACGAGATCGGTGACGCCGAGCCCCGTGACCGTCTTCTCGCTGACGACCACGTGGACGCGGGCGAGGTGGCCCGCGTCGTCGCGGCTATCGGTGGCCGAACCCAGGTTGGCGATGGCCGTGACCATGTCCTCAGCGCGCGGACCGATGTAGCGCAGCGCGGGATTGACCTGCCGGAGGAACCCGGCGAACTGGGGGATCACCGGGTTGGCGTCCTTGGAGAACTCGCGCAGGCTCTCGAGCAGCGGGTCGGCGCGGCGCGAGACCGACGGCAGGATCCGGAAGATCCGGCGTCCGTCCGACGCCGCCGCGGCGAGGCGGGAGGTGACGGGCGGCAGCGACCGCACCCCGGTGCGCAGGGACGCGACGACCGGCGTGCTCTCGCGCGCCACCGATCCCAGGCGTCCGGCCGTGCTCTGGATCTGCTCGAGGGTCGCCGGGAGCTCGCGGAAACCCTCGCGGAGGGCGGCGTCGCGATCGGCGACCGCCGCGGTCGTGCGGCGCAGGCCACCGGCGAGCGCCCGGACGTCGTCGGACCGGTTCGCGAAGGCCTTGAGGAGCTGCCCGCCCTGGTCGACCACACGGCCGAGCTGCTCGCGCTGGCCGTCGAGGACGCGGGCGACGGCGGAGGAGTTGTCCACCGTCGGGGGCATGGCCTTGAACAGCTCGTTGGTGTCGTTACCGCGGCCCTCCAGGCCCGGGCCGACCTGCTTGAGGTTGCGCTGGACCTCGCGCCGGGTCTCCCGGTCGATCGAGGACAGGATCTGGTCGAGCTGGACCGACTCCCCGGCCCGCTCCAGCGGCAGCGTCCCGCCCGACGGCACGGTGCCCGCCCTCGGGCTGCCCGGAATGAGCTCGAGGTAGTTCTCGCCGACGAGCGTCTTGGTCCGCAGCTTGATCGTCGCGTCCTTGTTCAGCGGCGCGTGGTCGTCGTCGAGGCTGATCGTCACCCGGGCCTGGTCCCCGTCGTTGGTGACCTCACGGACCTTGCCGACCTTGACGCCCGCGCTGCGGACGTCGGCGTTCGACACGAGCTGGAACGCGTCCGGCATGCGGACGACCGCCGTGTAGGACGACCCTTCGAGCATCCGGCCTCCGGCCAGTCCGAAGAGCCAGACGAAGATGCCGAGGCACAGCGCGAGGAAGGCGATGATCGCCATGACCTTCGCTCCGCGGTATTCGATCTTCACGGCCGTCCCTCCTTCTGGGTGCAGGTCCACGGCCGGAACAGCGCGGGATCCGTGTTGCCGGGCCCGGGCACGACGTCGGTCCCGTAGACCATCTCACCGCGTGGGTAGGCTCCGGCGGAGTCGTAGTACTTCAGGACCGACGGGGTCCACTGGAAGAACTTGGCCGTCGCGAATCGACAGGGCAGGACCTTCTTCGTGGCCCGGTCGAGCCGCGGCACCTGCGGTGCGAGCTCGCCGAGCGCGGTGTCGAGGCGATCGGAGGTCGTCTCGAGGTCGCCGGCGAGCGGGCGCAGCTGCTTGACCGGCGTCCGCACGGCCGCGAGCGCGGGCATCGCGTCACCGCTCACCCGACGCAGGCCCTCGAGGCCGTCCTCGAGGTTGTCCGCGACCGGGATGAGGGCCCGGAGAGCCGGGTCGATCTGGTCCTCCGACTTGCGCAGCCGCGCGAACGAGCTCCGCATCACGGCGAGCGTGTCGGGGAGCTGAGCGAGCGTCGATCCGAGGTTGGCGTTGTGCTGCGCCAACTCCGCCATCGTCGCGTTGCCGGCCTGCATGAGTTGGGCGAGCTGCCGGTCGCGGGTGTTGATCGCGGCCGCGAGTCGGCTGCCGTTGTGCACCAGGCGCGCGAGCTGCGATCGGCGTCGACCCATCGCGTCGGTGAGCTCGGTGGCCTGCTCGACGAACGGTCCGACCGCCGCGAACGCGCTCCGCAGCCGCTCGCCACCGTCGGGCAGACCCTCCGACAGCCCGCTGAGCAGCGCCTGGACCCGCTGACGGGAATCGGCGTCCATGACGTTGAGGACACGCGAGACGTCGGTCGGAGTCTCGGTGCGCCCCGCGGGAAGCACGGTCTCCTCGTCGAGCTCGCCCGCCTCGGGCGTGCCGCGGTTCTCGATCGCGACGTACATGTCCTGCAGCGGTGTGACCGGCCGGATCCGCATCCGGGCGTTCTTGTAGATCGGCCCGGCCTTGTCCTCCAGCGACAGGGTGACGACGGCACCCTTGCCGTCGGTCTCGACGTCTTCGATCAGGCCGACCTTGACGCCCGCGATCCGGACATCCTGCTGGCCGGGCACGATGCCCTTGGCGTCGTCGACGACGATCCTCGCCGTCTTCGTGTCCTGCCAGGGCCACTGGATGACGAGGTTGCGTGTGAGGTACCACATCGCGACGATTCCCAGTGCCACGAGGAGGATGTAGAGCAGGAACGGTCCACGTGCCCGCTGGACCTCGAGCGCGAGGCGATCTCGGTTGAACCGCATCAGCGGGCTCCCTTCCGGGCCAGGCCCGCGGCACGCGAGCGGTCACCGACGTCCTCGTCGAGCGCGGGGTCGAACTCGCCGGCACCGGGAGGGGCCTGACCGGACAACATGCGCCGGACGATCGCCTCGAGGCCACGGCAGTCGAGCTTCTGGGTGATCGTCGCGGTCGGGTCGGTCAGGCGGGTGATGCAGCCCAGGGTGAGGAGGGACCGTTCGTCGACGAACGTCTGGAAGTTGAGGACGTTGCCGTTCGCGTCGAACGGGGAGCCCATCGAGTTGGTCGCGCTGAAGAACGGTCCGATCGCCTGGTAGTTGCGCATCTTCGTCTCCGGGTCACCTTCGTCGAGCCACGGCAGCAGCTCGTCGTTCAGACGGGCGATCGTCGGGTCCAGGTCGGTGAGGACCTTCCTGCCCGTCGGGGCCATCGCGGCCAGGCGCCGAACGGCGGGGCGCAGATCGCGGAGCGTCGGGGTCGCGTCCTTCAGAACGGTGTCGAGGCGCCGGAGCATCGGCGTCGCGGCACGGGCGGCCGGGTCGAGCTTCCGTGCGCCGGGCACGAGCTTGACGGCCAACGGATCCAGGTCGTCGAGGGTCTTCTCGACCCGGGTGAGCGTGAGGCGCGTGTCGGCGAGGGCGGCCGGAGCCTCACGGACGAGGCGCGAGATGGCGGGGGAGTTCGCGCTCATGGTGCCGAGCGCGATCCGGCCGTTGTCGATGAAGCCCGCGAGCTCGACGACGTTGCGACCGAAGATGCCCAGGGTCTTCGACATCTCGCGGACGAGCTTGGGCAGGTCGCCGGCCTCGGTGCCGCGGAGTCCGCGGAGGCCACGGGCGAGCGACGGCCCCGCCCCGTCGAGCGCGTCGATGGTCCGCCGTCCGCCGGCGGTGTCAGAGAAGCCCTCGTCGAAGCCGCCGATGATCTGGCGCGTCGCCTGACGCTGCTCGGGCGGGAGCGCCGAGACGACGGCGTCGAGCTCCTCCTGGACGGTCGTGCGTCCCAGAGGGATGGTGCCCTCGCCCAGCTCGCCGGCCGATGGCGAACCCGGCTCGATCTCGACGTAGGTGTTGCGGCCGAGGAGCGTGCGCCACCAGACGGCGGCCCGGGCGTCGCGATGGAGGGTGACGCCGGAGTCGGAGTTCATCCGCAGCTTCACGACGGCGCGGCTGGTGTCGTCGGAGAGCTCGACCTCCTCGACCTTGCCGACGTTGACCCCCGCGACGCGGACGTCGGTGTTCGCGCGCAGGTGCGTCGCGTCGCGGAACTCGGCCCGGATCAGATCACCCTTGCCGCCCGAGAGCGGGTTGGTGCTCGTGTAGCCCATGTAGAGCACGACGCCCAGGACCGCCAGGGCGATGAGGCCGACGCGGACAGGGCGCGGCCGGGCGCGGCCGGGCCGGTGCTGGAATCGCTCGGAGAGCTTCATCGACGATCCTCCGTCACCGTGCAGGGCTTGGGATACGGGTTCGACATCACGGTCGGGAGCCGTTGGGTGGTCCCCATCACGCTCTCGAGCGACGCGATGAGGAGCAGACGCAGGCTGCTCACGCCGCCGAGTCGCGGGTCACCGCCGGCGGCGGCGGGGCCGAGCATCGAGCTCCAGTTCTTCGTGAATAGCGCGATGTCGCACCCGCGCGGTCCGACCTCGCCCAGCGTCGGCAGCGATTCCTTCAGCGCCTCGCTCGTCGTCGGGATGACCGGATCGAGGCGCTTCAGCAGGTCGAGCGTGACCGGGATCGCGTCGTCCGCTTGCCGGAGCGTCGTGCGGGCGGCGCGGAGGCCGTCACGGGATTCGCGGAGCAGCGCATCCGCCTGGCGCAGGCCGGCGGGCGCCGGCCGCAGCGCCGGAACGAGCTCCCGACCCATGCCGGACAGCTCGTCGAGCAACGGGTCGGCGTCGCGCAGGCCGGCCCGGGCGACGCTCAGCGCGGCCGGGGCCCGGTCGAGCGATGCCCCGAGGTCCTGCTCGCTCTCCGCGAACGGGCGCAGACCCCGGGAGGTCGAGTCGAACGCGTTGACGTACTCGTCGCGCGCCGGATCGATCGCGCCGAGCGTTCCGGCCAGTCCCTCGATGAGCCCGCTCATCGCTCCGACCCGAGCGTTGATCTCGCCGGCGACGCGAGCCACCCGGTCGAGGGCGGTCGGGGTGCCGTCGAGCATCTCGTTGAGCTCCTCGCCCCGTCCGGCGAAGCCCGTGCCGAGCTCCTGGACGACGGTACGGGCGTCGACCCGGCGGCGTGCGTCCAGCGTGCCCAGGACCTCGTCGAGCTCGACGACGGTCGACGTGTTCGCCGCGGCGATCGTGTCGCCCTCCTCGAGCGGGCGCCCCTTCACGCCCGGGCTGACGTCGACGAACCGGACGCCGATCGCACTGCGCGGACGGACCCGGAGCTTGGTGTCGGACCGCAGTGGGGCGACGTCGGGCTCGAGTTGGAGGTCGACGACGGCCTTGCCGTCCACCACCCGCGGGTTCAGCACCTGGCCGACGCGCCGGCCGGCGATGCGGACCTCGTAGTGGCCGGTCAGGTTGTTGGCGTCCTCGAACTCCGCCTGGACGGTGTAGTAGCTCCGTCCCGGGATCGAGTTCGGGGCGTTGAACCCGACCCAGGCCATGGCGGCGACCGCGGCGAGGGCGCCCAGGCCCAGCAGCCAGAGCACCGGCCGCGGCAGGGTCGCGCTGGCCGCGCGGGAGAAACGGCGGGAGCGGCGTCGGGAGGTCATCGGCCTTGGAGGGAGTCGAGGAGGTCGGTCAGGGCCCCGCCGACCGCGCCGACCGCGCCGTCGAGCAACGGCACCCCGGTCGTCGCGGCGGGATCCGGGGGCGGCGTCCCCGTCGACGTGGACGACGACCGGTCGTCCGGGGTCCGCGCGGTCGCGGTCGGCGCCGGATCCGGGCCCGGCGTCAGCCGTCGAGTCGTCGATCGGGGCGTCTTCCGGGCCGCGACGCTCGGCTTGTCGTCCGCGTCCGAGCGGGAGCGCTTGTTCGCGGTCGGCGCCGGCTGGAGCTGCACGAGCAGCGTCGTGAGGAGCTCCTCGTCGACGGTGACCTCGGTCCGGAAGAGGTGCCCGAGACCGTCCCGCATCTGGATCGTGCGGGCCCAGCCCTCCATCACGCGCAGCAGCGGGTTGGTCTGGACGTCGAGGATGCGCGTCACCGGATCGAGCGCCCGGGAGAACGTGACGAGATCGTCGGAGAGCGGTTGCAGGCGCCGGATCGTGGGCGAGGCCTCTCGCGCCAGGCGCGAGAGGTTCGGCGACACCGTCCGGACCTGCGACAGAGTCGGCGCCGCCGCGCTCCGGAAGCCGGGGACCGACTTGAGCGTCGCGGCGAGGGGTCCCGCGGTGCGACGGAGCTCGACGGCGGCGGGCTCCAGGCGCGTCGCCGTGCCCGCGAGCTTCACGAGCGTCGAGCGCAGCTGCGTCAGGGTGGCGGGTGCGGCGTCGAGGGTCCGGCCCAGGTCTTGCCGCAGGCGCGCGGTGACCGCGAGCGTCCGCGCCGCCGAGTCGACCATGCCGGTCAGGTCGTCGCGTCCGTCGTTGAAGGCCGCGAGCACGCGGTCACCGTCGGTGATGAGCCGGTCGATCTTTCCCGTGTCGGAGATCGATTTCACGAGCTCCTCGGCCTCGTCGAGGGCGCGGGGCAGACGGGCGAGGGTCGCGTTGAGGTCGGTCCCCTTGCCGCCGAGAGCGATGCCGGTCTCGTTGATGAGGATCCGAAGGCGCGCCCGACTGTCCGGATCGAGGATGTTGATCGCGTCGTCGAGCTCGACCGGCGCCGAGGTCCGCCCGGGCGGGATGACGACCCCGGACGGCTCCGGCGAGCGGACGTCACCGGCGTCGAGGTCGACGTACTTCTCGCCGAGGAGGTTCACGGGACGGACCCGGGCCCGGGCGCCGCGTCCGATCGGGGCGGCGTTCTCCTTGAGCTCGACGATCGCCTCACCCAGGTCGTCGTCGGTGACCTGCAGCTTCATGATCCGCCCGGCGACGACGCCGCCGATCTTCACGTCGCCGTTCTCGACGAGGCCTCCGGCGTCGTCGAAGACGATCCGGACCTGGTAAGCGTCGTCGTCCCCACCGCTGGTGAGGAGGATCACGCCGACGATCGCGACGACCGCCGCGAGCGCGGTGCTGAGGATCTTCGGATTCACCGGACCGCCTCCACGTCCTTGGTCGGGTCGAGCGCGTCCGCGGACACCTCACACTCCTCGGGGTAGTGCACCGCTCCGGCGTTGAGTCCGGGCGGTCGGGGCATCGCGAACTTGTGGCCGAGGAGGGTCGGGAGCGCCGCGTCGGGGATCAGCCCGTTCAGGGAGGTGACGCCCTCGCGCACGAAGATCCGCCCGAAGTGGCCCCGGTCGTCGTAGTTCTTCGTCGCCCCGCCCCAGGTGCCGAGCATCCCGGCGATCTCGGGGACGTACGCCCGGACGCAGGCGAGCATCGGGTTCGCGGTCTTCATCGCGGTGCCCGCGGCCGGGAGCGTGGTGCGGCCCTTGTCGAGGAGCTCCGTCACCGCCGGCGCGCCGTCACGGGTCGTCCGCAGCGTGGCGAGCGCCACGGGCGTGACCTGCTGCAGCCGCACGAGCGCCGGGCGCGCCGCGCGGGCGAGCGCCGGGATCCGCTTGGCCCCGGGTTCGACGGCACGGATGAGGGTGCGGACCTTCTCGAGGCTGCCGTCGGCGCGACGCAGGGTCGAGCGCGCCTGGCGGAACGTCGGGGCCAAGCCGTCGATCGAGGCGCGGACCCCGTCGGCGCTGTTGCCGAACGCGTCGAGCGTCCGTCGCGCGGCCGTGATCGTCTCGCTGATCGCGCCGGTGCGGCTCACCAGCGTTCGGGAGACCCGCTCACCGTTGACGACGAGCGCACGGATCGCCTGTTCGTCGGCGAGCAGGTCGCCCATGACGTCACCGGTGGTCCGCACCCCACCCGGCAGCGTCCGCAGGCCACGGTTGAGCTCCTTCGACCGGCCGGCGGTGACGTCAGCGGAGTTGCCGACGAGCGACGTGAGCCGCTCCCGCGTCTCCGGGTTGAGGGTGTTGAACACCTCGTCGAGCTCGACGGGGGTCGTGACGTCCTTCGACGCGATGGTGCCGCCGTCGGGGATCGACGGTGCGTCCTTCGGTCCGGGGAGGAGCTCGACGTAGCGCGTACCGATGCCGACGGTCGTGCCGTATCGGATCGTCGCCTTCGTTCCCCTGCGGAGCGGGAACACACGGTCGTCGGAGACCCCGATCGAGACGATCGCCTTGCCGTCCTCGTACCGGACCCCGGCGACCTTTCCGACGTCGACGCCACGCATCTGGACGTCGAGGCCGGTGGTGAGGTTCACCGCGGAGTCGAACGCCGCCTGGACCTCGTACTCCTGTTGGCGATCGCTGAGCGCCTTCCAGCCGAGGAACGCGATGCCCACGACGATGATGACGGGCCAGGGCCGCCGCAGAATCGAACGCATCAGGGTCACCCTCCGACCGGGAAGCTGGGATCGAGGCCCCAGAAGACCATCGTCAGGAGGGACCCGACGACGTGGACGACGACGAGGTTGAGGACCATCGACTTGGCGGTGGCGGTGCCCACTCCGGACGGTCCGCCGCGCGCGGTGAACCCGTAGTACATGGCGACCAGGACGATGAGCGTCCCCATGGCCATGATCTTGATCTCGGAATAGATGATGTCCATCAGGCCCACGAACTGCCAGTGGATCGTCTCGAACCCGCCACGCGAGACCTCCTTGATCTGGGTGACGATCACGAAGAAGTCCGCCAGCGTGTGGAAGGCCAGACCGACGAGGTAGAGGAGCGGGAAGGCGAGCCAGGCGGCGACGAGACGCGTGGCGACGACGTACCGCATCGGGTTGATGCCGACCGACTCCATCGCGTCGAACTCGTTGTTGATCCGCATCGATCCGAGCTCGGCGACGAGGCCGCAGCCGATCTTGGCCGCGACGATGTAGCCCCACATGTACGGGCCCATCTCGCGGGCGCCGCACAGCGCGGTGAACACCCCGGAGTAGGCGGACGCGCCGTAGCCGCGGAGCACGTAGTTCGCCTCGGTGGCGCACTGCATGCCCATCACGAACTGCATGCCCCAGATGACGATCGCCGAACCGGTGATCAACAGACCGGCCTGGCGCAGGATCTCCGCGGTGTAGCGGAACGACCCGGGGATCTCGACGACCGCGCGGCCCGAGAACCGGGTCATCTCTCCGAGCTCGCGCAGGGTGCCGCGGACCGGGCCGACGAGGCCCTCGGCGAGGGTCTGACCGGCGGACGGCCGCAGGGGCCGGCGGGAGCCGGGAGGTGCCTCGGTGCTCATCGCAGGCTCCCCGTCTCGGGAAAGGCGGCCAGCAACGTCGTGGTGAACACGTAGTTGAACGCCCAGATGGCGACGAACGAGATGACGACCGCCTGGTTGACGGCCCGGCCGACGCCCTCGGCACCGCCCTTGGTGTGCATGCCCTTGTAGCAACAGACGACGGCGACGATGAAGCCGAACAGCGTCGTCTTGAGCACGCTGCCCAGGAGGTCCGGGACGGTGAAGTTCGAGGTGAAGGTGCTGAAGTAGCCGGCGCTCGTCTCGCCGAAGACGACGACCGCGGCGAGCCAGCCGCCGACGACGCCCATGATGATCGCGATCAGGTTCATCGCGGCGGTGACGATGCCCAGCGCCAGGAACCGGGGGGCGACGATCGTGCGCACCGGGTCGAGGCCCAGGGTGATCATCGCGTCGAGCTCTTGGCGGACCTTGCGGGCGCCCAGGTCGGCGCACACCGCGGTGCCGCCGATGCCGGCCACGACCATGCCGGTGATCCACGGGGCGAACTCCCGCACCGACGCCATGACGAAGAACGAGCCGAGCCGGTCGATGGTGCCGAGCAGGCCGACGAGGTTGCCGCCCTGCAGGCCCGGCGCCCCGAAGCCGAACGCGGTCGCCGAGATCATCAGCGGGATCGCGCACCGCCGGATGATGATCCAGGTCTCCTCGATGAACTCGTCGCGCCAGGAGTACGGCGGCGTGAAGACCGCGATGAGCGTCCGCCACGCGAGGATGAGCATGTCCGCGATCTGCTCGAGCAGTGCCAGCGGACCGGCGCTCTTGCGGCCTGGTGGGGGCCCGTCGACCGGCCCGGTCGGCTGACCGGACGGACCGACGCGTCCTGTCGCGGGTTGTGTGGTGGTCGCCATGTGCTCGATCCCGGGGTCGGGTCACTCCATCCCGAGCGGGCCGCCGGGGCGGCCGGCCAGGAACTGGCGGACGAAGGGGTTGGGGGAGTCGAACATGTCGTCGCGGTCACCGGACTGCACGATCCGGCCCTTCCACAGCACGGCGATGTACTCGCCGATCCGTCGGGCGGACGCGATGTCGTGGGTGATGACGACGTAGGTGCCGCCGTTCTCGGAGTGCACCTTCTCGATCAGCTGGCAGAGCAGCGCGGTGCGGACCGGGTCCAGACCCGAGTCGGGCTCGTCGAACATGACGATCTGCGGATCGAGGACC
The DNA here is from genome assembly GCA_050252545.1 of Solirubrobacteraceae bacterium. Lineage (GTDB taxonomy): Bacteria > Actinomycetota > Thermoleophilia > Solirubrobacterales > Solirubrobacteraceae > Patulibacter. The sequence goes on along the minus strand of JBFWKS010000001.1, from coordinate 24,629 downwards.
AGCGCCCGCGCGAACCCGGCACGCTTCTTCATCCCGCCGGACAACTCGGCCGGCATCCGCAGCTCCGCCCCACCCGCGAGGCCGACCTCGCTGAGGCGGCCCATCACGATGTCGCGGATCTGCTTCTCGTCGAAGTCGGTGTGCTGGCGCAACGGGAACGCGACGTTGTCGTACACCGACATCGATCCGAAGAGCGCGCCGTCCTGGAACAGGATCCCGAACTTGCGCCGCATCTCCAGCAGCTGCTTCATCGTCATGTCCGGCACCGACTGGCCGTGCACGAGGATGTCGCCCTGATCGGGGAACATCAACCCGATCAGGTGGCTCAGCAAGACCGACTTGCCGGTGCCCGACGGGCCGAGGATGACCGTGATCATCCCCTCCGGGATGCCGACGTTCAGGCCGTTCATCACCCGGTTGGACCCGAACGACTTGTACAGATCGACGCACTCGATCGACCAGAAATCGCCCGGATCACGCTGCGGCACGACCATGCCGCCCTCGTGATGGTCGTAATCGGCGGCCTTGTCCAACAGCGCAGCGGTCGCGGGATCGGCGGCGCCGGCAGAGGTGGTGGTGCTCATCAGAACTCCCCGTCCTGGACGTCGAAGTCGGTGTTGGTCCCCACGGCCACCGGCGGATTGGCGATCGCGTGGACGATCGGGATCACCCGCAGGAACTCGCGAACCGGCCCGGTGAACGTCGCCCGCCCCGCGGCGATCGCCATCGCGACACGCAACGTCCCGTCAGCATGACGCTCCAGATCCGCGGTGCCCATCGTCAGCTCGATGTCAGCAGGCTCCGCACGATCCTCGATCAGCTCGATATCGCCCTGCAGACGGATCACGATCGACGCGTCCTGCAGATCCGACGACGACAACCGAACCGTACGACCGACACGCCCGAGCAACCGACGGGCGGCCTCATCCTCGGCCGCCTTGTCCCACAACTCCAGAACCCGCCGCCACGCACCCGCAGCATGGCCGACATCGGCGCGCTCACGCACCATCGCCACCGAGTCCGCGTCGTCGCGGCTCGGTCGTCCGGGGGGTGGCTGGTGCTCCATGGTCGTGTCCGCCGTTCGCAACATCGTTGGTGTTCCGCAGGGGGACCGACCGCGGTCCGGCGAGCACTCGTCGGAACGACGCACGCGTCGCCCGCTCCGTGACCTCGGCCGGGTCTCCCCCCTGAACCACGGTCAGGCTCCCAGTGGACGGCTTGTCCACGCCATACCCCGGACGGGAGATTCTCGTCTACCGGCTGGCCCCGGCCGTACTATTCTGCGCTCTGCAGTACTCCGTCTGGGGCGCCTCATACCCCATCCGGCTGGTCTCATATCTCTCCCAGCAGTGCCGGTTGATGGCGCCCTGTACTCCCGAACCACCGCGGACATGTGCGCCGATCCCACCGATCGGGGGAAGCGCCTGAATTCGGCGAGTACCACACGGCCTCTGCTGGTACCGTGGGGGTATGCCCGCCGAACGGACGCTGCCCACCCCGGAGGCGGAGGAGATCGTCGCCCTGGCGCGTGAGTTCGCCCGCACGGACCTGCTCCCCGAGGCGGCGCGCGCCGAGGCCGACGCGGTCTTCCCGCGTGAGACGTTCCGCCGACTCGGCGATCTCGGCCTCCTCGGCATGGCCTACCCGGAGGAGCACGGTGGCGGCGGGCAGCCCTACGAGGTCTACCTCCAGGTGCTCGAGGAGCTCGGCGCCGCGTGGGCGAGCGTCGCCGTCGGCGTCAGCGTGCACACGATGGCGTGCTACCCGCTCGCGACGTTCGGGTCGGACGAGCAGCGCGACCGCTGGCTGCCGGAGATGCTCGGCGGCGAGCTGCTCGGCGGGTACTGCCTGTCGGAGGCGCACGCCGGATCGGACCCGGCCGCGATGCGCTGCGCCGCCCGCGCGACCGACGAGGGGTACGAGGTCACCGGCAGCAAGGCGTGGGTGACCCACGGCGGGGACGCCGACTTCTACGCGCTCTTCGCGCGGACGTCGGACGAGCGCACCGGGATCTCGTGCTTCCTCACCCCCGCCGACGCGCAGGGCGTGTCCGCCCAGCCGCCCGAGCACAAGATGGGCCTGACCGGGTCGAGCACCGCCACCGTCGACTTCGACGGCACCCCGCTGCCCACCGAGCGGCGGATCGGCACGGAGGGCCAGGGCCTGGCGATCGCCCTCCAGGCCCTGGACTCCGGCCGTCTGGGGATCGCCGCGTGTGCCATCGGGCTCGCCCAGGCGGCGCTCGATCACGCCGTGACGTACGCCAAGGAGCGCGAGGCCTTCGGCAGGACGATCATCGACCATCAGGGACTCGCGTTCCTGCTGGCCGACATGGCCGCCGCGGTCGAGTCCGCGCGCGCGACGATGCTGGAGGCCGCCCGCCGCCGCGACCGCGGCCTGCCGTTCTCGCGCCAGGCGTCGATCGCCAAGCTCGTCGCGACCGACGCGGCGATGCGGGTGACGACCGACGCCGTGCAGGTGCTCGGCGGTGCCGGCTACACCAAGGACTTCCCCGTCGAGCGGTTCATGCGCGAGGCGAAGGTCATGCAGATCTTCGAGGGCACCAACCAGATCCAGCGTATGGTGATCGGTCGCCACCTGGCCAAGGCGGCCTGACCCCACGGCACTCCGGAGCGCCGACCGCCACGGGCGGGTCCGCGTCTCCCACACCATCTCTGCGCGGGATCTCGACGTCCCGCCCGACCCAAGGAGCACCACAGATGCAGATCCAAGGAGCAGGCGCGATCGTCTTCGGCGGCGCGTCGGGACTCGGCGAGGCGACCGCCCGCCGGCTCGCGAGCGAGGGCGCGCACGTCGTGATCGCCGACCTGGCCGGTGACCGCGCGCAGGCGCTCGCCGACGAGATCGGCGCGGTCGCGCAGGTCACCGACGTGACCGACCCCGGCAGCGTCGAGGCCGCGGTCGCACTGGCGTCCGAAGCCGACGGTGGCCTGCGGATCGCGGTGGTGTGCGCCGGCCTGGGCAACCCGACGAAGCTCCTCGGTCGCGACGCCGCAACCGAGCTTGCGGACTTCGCCAAGGTCATCCAGGTCAACCTGATCGGCACCATCAACGTGCTGCGTCTGAGCGCCCAGGCGATGCGCGACAACGAGCCCGACGCCCGTACCGGCGAGCGCGGCGTGCTCGTGTCGACCGCGTCGATCGCCGCCTACGACGGGCAGGTCGGCCAGGTCGCCTACTCGGCGTCCAAGGGTGGCGTCGTCGGTCTGACGCTGCCGGTCGCGCGCGAGCTGTCGCGCTACGGCATCCGCGCGGTGACGATCGCACCGGGGCTCTTCGCCACCCCGATGCTCGCCGGCCTGCCGCAGGCCGCGCAGGACAGCCTGGGCGGCACGGTGCCGTTCCCCGCGCGGCTCGGCGATCCCGCCGAGTACGCCGACCTGGTCGAGCACATCGCCACCAACGCGATGCTCAACGGCGAGGTCATCCGGCTGGACGGCGCCCTGCGGATGGCGCCGCGCTGACCCGACCGCCACCGGGGGTTGCGTCACCGGGGGTGGCGTCACCGGGGGTGGCACGAGCCACCACCGGGGTGGCGTCACCACGGGAGGCATCACCGCGGGGGTGGCGTCACGAACCGTCACCCCCTGGAAGGTTCTGCCGCCGCCCATCGGTCCGGGCCCGCCGCTCCGCCGCCGATGCCGCTCTCAGCCCGGCGAGCGGATCCCGCGGAGCAGGAGCGCGGTCAGCTCCTCGTACGCCTCGGCGTCGCGCAGCCCGGTGTGGCGGCGCACCTCGCCCCGCTGGATCCGGGCCATCGTGGACGCGACGGCGTCGGCGGCGAACTCGGAGTGGACGTCGCGGAACTCCCCGGACGCCACGCCCTCGGCGATGAGCTCGCGGACACGGCTGGCGGCCTGGGTGGTGTTGCGCTCGTAGATCCGCCGCGTCGCGGGGTCCTCGGCCAGGTCCTCCATGAACCGCGCCGACGCCGGCCGCAGGGCGTCGGCGACGGCCGCCAGGTACGCGGCGACCCGCTCGGGGCCCGGTGGATGCTGAGCGGTGCGTCCCTCGACGAACCGCGTCGCGGTCTGGAAGAACCGTGCGACGACCGCGACGGTCACCCGCTCCTTGCTGTCGCCCAGCGCGTAGAGCGTCGACTTGGAGCACTTCATCCGCGCGGCGAGGTCCGCGACCCGGAACTGCCGGAAGCCCTCGGCCAGGAAGAGCGTGACGAGCCCGTCGAGCAGGTGTTCGTGGCGCAGGAGCACGTCTGCGGGAGTCTATGGGCCGGTCGGATCGCGAACCGGGCCCTGAGACCCGTCCGTGGCCCGCTCGTCGGTCAGATCCACGTCGCGGCGTGCTCGGCGATCGCCATCGCGGTGGCGTTCGGCGGAGCGGTCGGGACCCGCGGGACGATCGACAGGTCGACGATCCGCAGGCCGTCGACCCCGCGCACGCGACAGCGATCGTCGACGACCGCGTCGGGGTCGTCGTCGGGTCCCATCCGGCAGGTGCCGCAGCCGTGGAGCGTGGTGCGCAGCGCGCCGGCGATCCACGCGTCGAGTGCGGCGTCGTCCTCTCGGATGGCGGGGACGGGCACGCCGGCGTCGTCGGCAACGAGCGGGGCGAACGCCGGATGCTCGACGACGTCGACGGCGGTCCGCACCGCCTCACGCAGGCGCTCGCGGTCGCCCGGCGCCTCCAGGTAGCGGTAGTGGATCCGTGGCGGGCGCGACCCGTCGGCGCTGCGGATCTCGATCCGGCCGACGCTCTCGGGCGCGTTGAGGATCGGGGTGAGGATCGCGTCGACGGTCCGCGGGTCGTCGGCGGGTGGTAGGCGGGCACCGTCGTCGGCGACGTACGGGCCCGACATCACGAGGGTCTGCAGGTCGCTCCGCCCACCGTGTCGCTGGGCGTGGCCGGAGGTGGCGACGAGCCCGACGAGGAAGCGCAGGTCGCCACGACGCACCTCGGGTCGCAGGCGGACCGCGACGACGACCGACGGATGGTCGGTGAGGTTGCGGCCGACGCCCGGCAGCCCGACGGTGGGCGTGATCCCGAGCCGCCGCAGGTCGTCCGGCGCGCCGATGCCGGACCGGACGAGGATCTGCGGGGTCTCGATCGCGCCGGCCGCGAGCACGACCTCGTCGGCCGTGATCCGCCGGTCGCGGCCGCCGATCCGCACGTCCAGCCCGACGACGCGACCGTTGCGGACCGCGACCCGGCCGACCGTCGCGTCGCCCGTCACCGCGAGCTGTTGCCGACCGATGACGGGCATCAGGTAGGCGAGCGCAGCGCTCATCCTCCGCTCGCCGTCGGAGTTGCGTGCGGTCGCGCCGACGCCCTGGTGCTCGGCGCGTGACGGGTCGGGGTTGACCGGGTGGCCGAGCTCGCGCAGGGCGTCGTGGAAGGCGACGTGGCTCGGTGCCCAGTGCTCGCGGCCGAGGCGGCGGATCGGGATCCGCTCGACCCGCTCGAAGGCGGGCTCCAGCGCGGCGGCGCTCCAGCGCGCCAGGCCCCAGCGGTCGTAGTCCTCGGGCAGGCCGCGCTGGTAGAGCATCCCGTTGACCGCGCCCGACCCGCCGAGCACCCGTCCGCGGACGACCCGGCTCGACCGGCCCGCCTTCCCCGGCCGACCGGTGGTGATGCCCTCGTACTCCCACAGCGGGGCCTGCGGGAGCGTCCGCTCGTCGCGCAGCTCCGCCGGATACGACGCCTCGTCCGGGTGGACCGCCCCGGCTTCGAGCAGCAGGACGCGGCGGCCCGGCTCGTCGGTGAGCCGCGTCGCGAGGACGCAGCCCGACGACCCGGCGCCGACCACGATCACGTCGTAGCGGTCGGCGGGGTCGGCGGCGACGGTCACGCCGGCGTCTCCCGCACCGGCAGGAGGGCACGTGCGTCGCGCGAGCGGCGCGCCCCCGCCCACACCCCGAGGCCGTACGCGAGGTCGTCGGCGATCGACGCCGCGGCCCAGCGCAGCGGCCCGAGGCCCCCGGCGGTGCCGTCGCGGCGGGCCCCGGCCCAGCGCGCCAGCGGTGCCGTGACGACCGCCCCCAGGACGCGCCGTGCCAGTCGCGGTCGCGCGATCGCGAGCACCGGGAGCGCCGCGGGGGCGAGCATCGTCGCGGTGCGGGCCAGCCCGTCGGTGGCCTGGACGGCGGAGCGCAGCGACCAGAGCGGCCCGTACCACGCGGGTGCGCCCGCCCGCTGGATGCGCCGGCCGCGCCGGATGCCCTGTGCCAGTGCGATCGCGAGCGCCGCCCGCGGTCGACCCGAGAGCGCGGCGACGGCCGCCGCGGTCGGGACCGGCGCGAGGACGACCGGGGCGAGCCGTCGTCCGTGACGGCGGGCGAGCGGACCGGCCGACGTGCCGTACCGCCACCGCCGCACGAGCAGCTCGGCCCACGATGCGGGCTCGTGGTGCTCGACGACGACGGCCGGCTCGTAACGGATCGTGCCGCCCGCGTCATGCAGGCGCCAGATCAGGTCGACGTCCTCGCCGTGGCGCAGCGCCGGGTCGAAGGGGCCGTCCTGGCCGGCGAGCGCCGCGCGACGCACGACGAGCGCCGCGGTCGGGACGTAGGCGATCGGCGTGCCGGGGGCGACCCGTCCGGGCCGACCACCGAGGTCGAGCGGCGATCGTGCCCTCCCCCACCGGCGCGCGGTCGTGTCGCCGGTCGCCGCACCGCGGACGCGCGGGGCGACCGCCACGACGGTCGGGTCGGACAGGTGCCCGACGAGGGGCGCGAGCCACCCTGCGGGCGGCACGCAGTCGCTGTCGAGGAACGCGACGAGCGGCGCGGTGACGTGGTGCAGGCCCTCGTTGCGGGCGGCCGCCGGGCCGCCGCCGGTCTCGCGGCGCACGAGCGTCGCATGGGCGGCGTCGGTCACGGCCCGGACCGCGTCGGGAGCGCTCGACCCGTCGTCGACGACGACCACGGCCACGTCACCGCCGAGCGCGGCCAGACAGCGGGCCAACTCGGACGGCCGGTCACGGACCGGGATGACGACGGTCACGTCGGCTGAGGCGAGGCCATCCGCGGACGGGCCGGCGTGCGCCGGCCCGCCGGCGGGAGGAGTGCCCTGCGGCATCCGCGGATCGACGCGATGCGGCACCCCGGCGTCGGGCGGTACGGGGTGCGCCAGCCCCGCGTCGACGAGCCGACGGGCCAACGTCCGGCCCGCGTGGCTCGTCGGCTCGCCACGCAGCAGCGTGTCGACCGCGGCGGCACCGGCGGCCCGCAACCGTATGACCCGCCGCGGCCATCCTCCGACGAGCACGGTGCCTCCGGCGTGGCGCCGGGTGTCGCGGTCGAGGACCAGTCCGAACCCCTCGGGCAGCGGATCGGTGCCGTCCGGGCGGGTGGCCTGCGCCGCCCCGTCGCCGCGACCGCGCGCCGGGCCCCGGCCGACCGGTTGCATCCACGCGGCCGGTCCGGACGGGCCGGCGGTACTAGACGACACCGACCCGCTCCGCGTCCCATCGGGCGACGGTGGCCCGCAGGTCCTGCGCGGCGACCCGCAGCAGTGTGCGACCCGCGTCGGCGGACGCGGTCGTCGCGTCGCCGAGGACCCCGTTGGCGCTGACGCCCGCCACACCCTCACGGCGCATCCGCGGCAGCAGCTCGCCGAGCGGCTCGACCGTGCCGACGGTCGCCGCGTGCGCCCGGACCCGCTCGGGCGCGAGCACGAGCATGATCGACGTCTCGACGTGCCCGGCGTGCGCATCGCCGTCCCACCGTGGCGCCCACGCGCGGACGTCACGACCCTCCTCGCGCAGGCGTGCGGTGGCGCCGTTGACCGCTTCGGCGTTGCCGCCGTGCGCCGACAGGAAGAGCACGCGGTCGAAGGTCTCGGTCGCCGACCGGCCGAGCTCGAGGAGCAACAGCTCGGTCGCGGTGGTTCCGATCGACAGCGTGCCGGGGAAGGCCTGGTGCTCGCCGCTCGCGCCGAACGCGACCGCCGGTGCCACGACGACGTCGTCCCGCTCGCGGTCGAGGCCGTCGGCGAGCGCCGTCGCGATCTCGGTGTCGGTCGTCAGCGGCAGGTGGGGCCCGTGCTGCTCGGTCGCGCCCACCGGCACCACCAGCAGCGCGGACCGACGACGCGCAAGGTCGGGCGAGGTGATGTCGGACAGGTGCGCCATGGTCGGGACGGTGTCGGGGTCGCGGCGGCGGAAGGCGCGGGACGGTGTGGGGATCGCGGGCGGTGCGGGAGTCGCAGCACCCGGGCCGGCGGCGGTCACCCGTCGCGCCCGGCCCCGATCACCCGGTCACGTCCGCGATCCGGCTCCGGGGCGGGAGGGCACGCGGCTGAACCCGTCGGGCACGACGACATCGTCGCGGGTGACATCGTGAATCGACGCGCGGCCGATGCCGTTGAGCGTCTCATCGATCCCGGCTCGCAGGATCTCCAGGACGTTGGCGACGCCGGCCTGACCGCCGGCGGCCAGGCCCCACAGCACCGCACGTCCGGCGAGCACCGCACGGGCACCGAGCGCGACGGCCTTGACGACGTCGCTGCCGCGGCGGATGCCACCGTCGAGCAGCACCTCGATCTCGTCGCCGACCGCGTCGGCGATCGCGGGCAGCGTCCGGATCGTCGCCGGCGTGCCGTCGAGGTTGTTGCCGCCGTGGTTGGACACCGAGATCGCGCTCGCCCCGGCCTGTACCGCCCGGCGCGCGTCGTCGGGGTGCGAGATGCCCTTGACGAGGAACGGACCGTCCCACTGGCTCCGCATCCAGGCGATGTCGTCCCAGGTCGGCGCGGGGGTCATCATCCACTCGCCGTACGCACCGAAGAACGTCGGTGCGTCACCGCCGGGGGGCGCCATGTTCGGCACGGTCAGCGACGGCGGCCCGCCGTCACGCAGGTAGTCGCGCAGCCACCGCGGCCTGCGCAGCACCTGGGGCGCCATCCGGATCATCGTGCGCAGGTCCAGGCCGTCGGGGATCGCCGGGCTGCCCCAGTCGCGACGGTGGGCGAACGTCCAGTCGAGGGTCAGGATGATCCCGCGCGCGCCGCCCCGCCGGGCGTCGTCGAGGATCTGGACGATCCGGTCACGGTCACCCAACCAGTACACCTGGAACAGCGTCTGAGGGTTGACGGCGACGACGTCGGTCAGCCGCTTGCTCGCGAACGACGAGAGGCCCTGGGCGATACCTGCAGCGGCCGCCGCCCGCCCGACGGCGACCTCGGCCTGCGGGTGCACCGCCTGCACGCCGGTCGGCGACACGAGCACCGGCATCGCGATGTCCTGGCCCATCACCGTCGTCGCCGCGTCGCGGGTGCCGCTCAGACCGGTGGCGATCCGCGGTACGACGCCCAGCTCACCGAACGCTCGCAGGTTGTCCTCGCGGGTGATCCCCGCCTCGGCACCGGCCGTCAGCGCACCGTACACCGACGACGGCAGCCGCTTGCGCGCGCGGCGCTCCGCCTCGGCGACCGACTCGAACCACGTGTGGGTACTGGCCATCAGGACGCCGCGCGACGACGGGTGCCCGACGACGCAGCGCCGGGATGCACCACCGGGACGTCGTGGCCCTCCACCGAGAGCGCGGCCGACGGACGCTCGTCGCACGCCTGGTTCGGTCGGCGGTCGGGCGGCGTCACGGCGAACCCCGCCAACGGGCTCTCGTCGCACGCTCGGTCGGGTGCGTGCGTGATCGCGCGCAGGTCCGGTGGCGGTGTCTCGCCCGTCTGCGGTGGCAGGGTGATCCCGCGCTCCGCCGCGGCCCGCTCCAGGCGCTGGCGCTTGGACAGTCGCTTGGACCGGTCGACCGACGGCTTGGGCAGCAGCGCGTCGCCGCGCTGCTTCAGGAGCTCCTCGCCGTGACCGAGCACGCACTCCGGGTCGGGGCCGTCCATCGGCAGACCGGTGAAGAACTTGGCGGCCATGCAGCCGCCGCGGCAACTGTCGAAGAACTGGCAGGAGTTGCACGCGCCCGCCGCCTGCGGCTCGCGCAGCTCGAGGAACAGCTCCGACTCGCGCCACACACCCTGGAACCCGCCGTCGGCACGGACGTTGCCGGCGAGGAACTCGTCGTGGATCGCGAACGGGCACGCGTAGACGTCACCCACGGGGTCGATGAGGCACACCACGCGTCCGGCGCCGCACAGATTCAGTCCCGGAAGCGCGTCACCGTAGGCGGCCAGGTGGAAGAACGAGTCACCGGTGAGCACGTCGTCACCGTGCGCGACGAGCCAGTCGTAGAGCTCACGCTGCTGGTGCGGCAGCGGATGCAGCTCGTCCCACGTGTCGGCACCGCGACCGGAGGGGCGCAGCCGGGTGAGGCGCAGCTGCGCGCCGTACTCGTCGGCGATCGCCTTGAACGCGTCCAGCTGCGGGATGTTGTGGCGGGTGCAGACGACCGACAGCTTGAACCCGGAGAACCCGGCGTCGCGGAGGTGACCCATCGCCGTCATCGCGGTGTCGAACGTACCGGGCCCGCGGACGGGATCGTTGACCTCGGGCGTCGCGCCGTCCAGCGAGATCTGCACGTCGACGTAGTCACTGGAGGCGAGGCGTCGGGCGACGTCGGCGTCGATCCGCGAGCCGTTGGTCGAGAACTTGACCCCGACCTGATGGTCGGTGGCGTAGTCGACGAGCTCCCAGAAGTCCTTGCGGACCGTCGGCTCACCGCCGCCGATGTTCACGTAGAAGACCTGCATCCGCTGGAGCTCGTCGATGACGGCCGTGCACTCCGCCGTCGACAGCTCGCGCGGATCGCGGCGTCCCGACGAGGACAGGCAGTGCACGCACGCCAGGTTGCAGGCGTAGGTCAGCTCCCAGGTCAGGCAGATCGGTGCGTCGAGGCCGGACTGGAACTCGTCGACGAGCCGTCCGACCGGGCGCTCCGGCGGGGTCGGGAGGCCGGTGTCGGGCGACGCCGGGGACGGTGCGGGAGCGACGGTCGTGACGCCGGCGGGCGCCGAGGCCGCGAGGGCGGGCGGGGTCATCGGGGCTCCCGGGGGACGATCATGTCGGTGCGGGCGAGGGTGTCGAGCGCGCGACGGTAGGTCGGCAGCTCGCGCTCGTCGATGCCGGCGGTCAGGCAGGCGTGGCGGACGGTCGCCGCGTCGTCCAGGGCACGCACGACGGCGAGCAGCCGCGGGCTCTTCAGGAACGACAGCCGGCGGGTGCCGAAGTGGTAGGCCAGCGCGCCGAACCGCTCGGGACGCAGCGCGACCTGGGGATGCAGCGCCCACGGGGCGTCGAGGGCGACCACCGCGTCCGCCGCGACGCCGCGGGCGTCCGGGCCGGCGGGCGTGGAGGTCGTGCCGAGCATGGGCTAGTAGACCCCGCACATGCCGTCGATGGAGACGTCCTCGACGAGGAGGTCCTCTTCGACGAGGGCCTCGGGCGCCGGCTCCTCGGCGCGGGCGGCCGACTCCTCGACGGACGCCTCGGTGACTTCGGGGGCGGTCATGCGCTCTCCTGCTACTCGGGTTTCGGCATCGCGTGCCACGACGATTCCCGCGTCTTATACCACCGCGTGGCACGCGGTGTCAATATCGGTTGGTCGCGCAGACGCCCTCATCCACCGCCTTCCGCTGTGGGCCGGCTCCGAGGCACGAGGCCGGTCCGCCACCGGACGTGAGCGCCGCCCACGGCGGGCGCGGGAGCGCACCCCGCCGCGCCACCGGCGATGCTTCGGACCGCGCATGAGCCCGCAACCACCACCCGCCCGCCCCGGCCGTCCGGCGAGCACCTCGGCCGAACGGATCACGTCGGTCGCCCTGGAGCTCTTCGATCGCGACGGGTACGACGCGACGACCGTCGACGCGATCGCCGCCGCCGCCGGGATCGGCCGCCGGACGCTCTTCCGCTACTACCCGTCCAAGCACGACATCGTCTGGGGCGACTTCCGCACGCACGTCCAGCGATTCCGCGATCACCTGGCCGCCGCACCACCCGACACGCCGCTGATGACCGTGATCCGTCGGGCGGTCGTCGCGTTCAACGACTACGGCCCCGACGCGATGCCCGAGCTGCGGGTGCGGATGCGCCTGATCACGACGGTGCCCGCGCTGCAGGCCCACGCGATGCTGCGCCACCGCGAATGGTGCGATGCGATCGCGGAGTTCGTCGCCCGCCACACCGACGACGACCCCGACGCCCTGCGGCCGACCACGGTCGCCCAGGCCTGCCTGGGCGCATCGACCGCCGCGTTCCGCGTCTGGATCGAACGCGGCGGCGAGGTGCTCGAGCTGCTGGACGAGGCGTACCGGGTGCTGGAGGCCCCCGGAGCGGGGTTGCCCACGACGGCGGACACGAGGACCTGACCGCGCCGGCGTGCCGCCCGGTCAGGCCACCGAGGTCGGGGTCGACGTCCGTCCCATCAACCGTTCCACCGGCTCCGCCGCCAGATCGCGCCACGCGGGCACCAGGCCCAGGCGGGTGCGGCGATCGAGGACGTCGCCGAGCGTCAGGGCCCCTTCCCAGCGGACGGCGGCGAGCACCTCGACGCCCAGGACCGACACGCCGGACGCGATCGGCTCCAGGAGCGACGGGTCACCACCGGCCAGGGCCACGACCGCCGGGGCCTCGGTCCCGAACCGGCGGAGCAGGCGCTCGGGGACGGACGGGCCGCCCGCGTCTCCCCCACGGTCCCGCTCGACCGCGTGTGCCGGCCGCGGGTCCACGCGCTCCGCACCGGGATCGCGCCGCCCGTCTCCGCGCCCCACGGCACCGGGGGCGGGCGCTCCGACCAGCGGCAGGCTGGTCGTCAGGCACCGTCCGGCCGTCACCCCGGGACGGGCCACGACCCGGTCGACCGCGTCCTCCGCCATCCGGCGGTAGGTCGTGAGCTTGCCCCCGACGACGGTGATCACCTGCGTGCGAGGGTCCTCGACGACGAGGTGGCGTCGCGACACGTCCGCGGTCCTGCCGCCCCCGCCGGTGTCCAGCAGGGGGCGCAGGCCGGCGAACCGCCCGACGACGTCCTCCGGTCCCACCGGCCGGCCCAGCGCGGTGGAGAGCGTCCGCAGGAGGAAGTCCTCCTCCTCCGGCGTGGGCAGCGGGGCGTCGGGCACCGGACCGTCGTGCGGCTCGTCGGTGATCCCGACGAGGACGAGGCCGTCGGGGCGGGGCAGCGCGAACACGAACCGGCCGAAGCGGCCGGGGACGGGCACGTTGACCGCCGCCCTCGGGTTGCCGAGCCGCTCGGCGGGCAGCAGCAGGTGCGATCCGCGACTGGGCCGCAACGTCACCCCGTCGACGAGGTCGCCCGCCCAGACGCCGGTGGCGTTGACGACGTGCCGCGCCCGCAGCTCGAACGTGCGGCCCTCGGCCGTCGCGGTGGCCTCGTCCCCGGTCGTCCCCGGTCGCGGCGTGCGGTCGCGCACGGTCGCTCCGTCGGCCCGCAGCTCCAGCGCCTCGGCCCGGGTCAGGATCATGGCGCCGTGCGCCGCGGCGGTCCGGGCGACGGTGACGACCAGGCGCGCGTCGTCCTCGAGTTGCCCGTCCCAGTGCAACAGCGCTCCGCGCAACCGCCGCGAGTCCAGGGCCGGTGCCCACAGCCGGGCCTCGGCCGCGCTCACCCGACGCATCCGTGGCAGGCGCCGCCCACTGGTGCCGGCCAGGGCGCGCATCGCATCGCCGGTGCGCACGCCCGCGGCGACCGCCAACGGCGCGACCTGGGGCGCGCGGCCGTACAGGGGGGTCACCTGCGGCAGGGCCCGGATGAGGTGCGGGGCGATCACGTCGGCCAGCAGCCCGCGCTCGCGGGCGGACTCCCAGGCGATCCCGAACCGGCCCTGGGCCAGGTAGCGCAGGCCTCCGTGGGCGAGCTTGGAGCTCCACCGGCTCGTGCCCGTCGCCAGGTCCCCGCGCTCGACGAGGGCCACCGACAGGCCCCGCGTGGCGGCGTCGAGCGCGACCCCGACGCCGGTGATGCCACCGCCCACGACGAGCACGTCCACGGTCTCGCCCGCGGCCAGGCGGTCCAGGTCGGCGGCGCGACGCGCGGCGGTGAGGTGCGTCGCCGGGCCGCCCGGCGACGGGGCGCCGACGCCCGGGCGTGCCGTGCCCGGCGACGGACGGCGTGCGCGGCGCATCACGGGACCAGCACGCCGGGGTTGAGGATGCCGTCGGGGTCGAGCGCGGCCTTCGTGGCCCGCAGCACCGCGACGCCGAGCGGGCCGATCTCGTCGGCGAGCGCGGCGCGGTGGTCGGTGCCGACGCCGTGGTGGTGGGTGATCGACGCGCCGACGGAACCGATCGCGGCGTTGGCGGCCTCCTTGGCCGTCCGCCACTGCGCCACCGGGTCGCCGGCCTGCGCGCACCCGACGGTGAAGTACAGCGACGCCCCGGTCGCGTAGACGTGCGAGACGTGGGTGAGGATCACCGGCGGGGTGCCGAGCCCGGTGAGGGTCTCGCGCAGGGCGTCGCTCACCGCCCGGTAGAGCGCCGGCAGGTCGGCCCAGAACGCGGTGGTCTCCAGCGTCTCCACCAGCGCCCCCGCGTCGAGCAGCGCATCCCGCAGGTAGGGGCCCCGGTAGCGCCCGTGCTCCCACGCCGTGCCGGCGTCGGCGTCGGGGGTGCCGCCGAGCTCGCGCAGCCGGGCGGTGGTGGCCTCGCGGCGACGCGCGACCTCGTCGGCCGTCCCCTCGTAGCCGACGATCGCCAGGCAGCCACCCGGGCCACCGGCGCCGATCTCGTCCGGGCGGGCGAGGTTCAGGGCGGTCTCCGCCTCGTCCGAGAGCCGCAGGACCGTCGGCGTCGGGCCGTCCTGCGCCAGGCTCCGCAGCGCGGCCGTCCCGTCGGCGAACGACGCGAACCGCCAGCCGTCGTAGACCCGCGCGGCGGGAACGGGACGGACGGCGACGGTGACGGCGGTGATGACGCCGAAGGCGCCCTCCGACCCGAGCACGAGCTGGCGCAGATCCGGGCCGGCGGCGGAGCGCGGGGCGCGTCCGACGTCGAGGGTGCCGGTGGGCGTGGCGACCCGCAGCCGGACGACCATCTCGTCGAAGCGACCGTAGCCGGCCGAGGCCTGCCCGCTGGAGCGGGCGGCGGCGAACCCGCCGATCGTCGCCCACAGGAACGACTGCGGGTGGTGGCCGATGGTGAACCCGTGCGGCGCCAGCAGCGCCTCGGCGTCCGGTCCGCGCAGACCCGGCTCCAGGGTCGCGGTGCGCGACACGGGGTCGACGTCGACCAGCGCGTCCATCCGGCGCAGGTCGAGCGCGATCACCGCGGCGAACCCGTCGCGGGCGGGGGCCAGGCCGCCGACGACGGAGGTGCCACCGCCGAAGGGCACGACGGCGATGCGGTGCTCGGCGCAGGCCCGCAGGATGGCGAGCACGTCGTCGTGGCCGGAGGGCAGGACGACCGCGTCGGGGGCGTCGGCCAGATCGCCGTCGCGGACGCGGAGCAGGTCGAGCGTGGAGCGTCCACGGGTGTGGCGGGCGCGGGTCTCGTCGTCGTCGAGCAGGTGCGCGTCGCCGACGACCGCGACGATCGCCCGGCGGGCCACGTCGGAGAGCCGGCCCGGAGCCGGCCGGACGCCGTCGACCGGCGGCACCGGGGCGCCCGGGCGGCGGACCCCGAGCGCCTGCTCGAGCAGCGGGGCGAGCGCGTCGGACAGCGGCGCCGCGTCGGCCGGGTCGCCCCAGCGTCCCCACGCCTGCTCGCGGTGGGAAGCGCCCGGACGGGCCGGGGTCCCGTGCGGATCCGTTCGTGCGTCAGCCATGCCGGCACCATGTGTACAGATCGTCAATGATTGTTCAGTTGTAGCATAGAGCGGCGGCCATGGCCAGGGGCACCACCGCGAACGGCATCGCGAGGGCGCTGCGGATGTGCGGCGACCCGTCCGGCTCGGCCTCTACGGGTTCGCCACCGCCGCCGTCGTCGAGCCGTGAGCGTCGGTCCCGACCTCACGCGTCGAGCGCGGCGGCGACCGCAAGGGCGACCGCCGTGACCGGCCGGTCGGTCCGCACCATCAGCAGCCGGTCGGCCGGCACCTCGTCGAGCGGCTCGGCGACGGCCTCCTGGGCCCGCCCGACGTCGGGCGTGGCGGCGTGCAGGATCGCCACGTCGGGCGCGGTCAGCAGCGCGGTGAGCTCGACGTCCTCGGCGGCGACGGCGCGCTTGGCCGCGGATGCCGCCTCGGGCGCCGCGTGCGGGGCATCGACGCGGGGCGCGCGGTCGTGGAACGCGGCGACCGTCGCGGCGACCCGGTCCAGGTCGGCGAGGTCGAGCCGTCCCTGCTCGACCGCGGAGCGCAGCGTCCGGGCCGCGTCGAACCGCCGCATCTCCACGACGTGCTCCACCGCCGCCGGATCGTCCCCGTCCGCCAGCCGGAACCGGTCCCCGTCGGGCACGACCGCACGCACCCCCAGGTAGATGTCACCGGAGAGCTCGCGGTTGACGCGCACCTCCTCACCGCACGCCCAACGGCGCCGGTCGCGCTCGCGAGGTCGGCGAAGGCGAATCGCCGGGCGCGCTTGACCTTGTAGGCCCGGTCCCTGCCGAGCAGGACGATCGACATGTGCGTGTCGTGGCGCTCCAGCCGGTCGGGGCCGGTCACGCCCTCCTCCGCGGCGATCGCCGACAGCGCGGCGGCGGTGGCGGTGACGCTCGACTCGTCGGTGGTGTTCGGTCCGACCATGCCCCGACGCTATCGCCCGGCCCACGGCCCAGTGGGCCGCTCGACTACCGTGGAGCGATGAGCATCATGGAGCGGGTCAAGCAGGACGCCGACGCCGCACTGAAGGCCGGCGACCGCCCGCGGACGCAGGCTCTGCGGCTCGTGCTGTCGGAGCTGCAGAAGGACGCCAAGGAGGGCAAGGGGGACGAGATGGCGGTGCTGCGGCGGGAACGCAAGCGGCGGCTGGAGTCCGCCGAGGCGTACCACGACGCGGGCCGCGACGAGCTCGAGACCGGCGAGCGGTTCGAGGCCGAGCTGATCTCCGGCTACCTGCCCGCCGAGCCGTCCGACGACGACCTGCGCGAGGCGGTCGCGCAGGCGATCGCCGACACCGGCGCCACGTCGCCCAAGGACATGGGCCGGGTGATGAAGCAGGTGATGGCCTCCGTCGGCGGGCAGGCCGACGGCAAGCGCGTGTCGCAACTCGTCCGCGACGCCCTGGCCGCCGGCCGCTGACCGGTGCCGGCACCGATTCCGAGCCACCGCGAACCGGTCGGCCACGCGATCGCTCGCCGGCGCGGAGCGGACGCCTGATGCGACGGCTCCGGACGCGTTCGACGGCCCCGGACGCGGAGCAGCTGGCCACCATCCACACCCCGGACGCCGTCCGGCGTCGCCTCGGCGCCGAGCGTCGCCCGAGCGTCCTCGGCGACGCGGTGCTCGGTGCGGTCGACGGTGCGGTGACGACGTTTGCGGTGGTCGCCGGGGTGACCGGCGCCCAGCTCGCCGATGGCATCGTCGTGGTGATGGGGACCGCCAACCTGCTCGCGGACGGGTTCAGCATGGCGATCGGCAACTACCTCGGCACGCGTGCCGAGCTGCAGCAGCGCGATCGGGCCCGCCGCGACGAGGAGCACCAGATCGAGACCTTCCCCGACGGCGAGCGCGAGGAGGTCCGCCAGATCCTGGCCGGACAGGGCTTCGCCGGCGAGCAGCTCGACGACGCGGTGCGGGTCGTCACCGGTGATCGCGAGGTCTGGCTGGATCTCATGATGCGCGAGGAGCTCGGGTACAGCGCCGATCCGCCGCGTCCGGTCGCCGCCGCCCTGTCCACCTTCGCGGCGTTCCTCCTCGTCGGCCTGCTGCCGCTCGGGGCGTACATCGTGGACCTGGCGTGGCCCGATCAGATCGCCGACCCGTTCGTGTGGAGCGCCGTGCTCACCCTCTCCGCGTTCTTCGCCGTCGGCGTCGCGAAGGCCGGGCTCGTCGGTCGTCGACGGTGGAGCTCGGGTCTCGAGACCCTCGCGGTGGGCGGCAGTGCCGCGGTGCTGGCCTACGCCGTCGGTGTGTTGCTGCGCGGTGTGGCCTGAGCCGCCGGTGGGCGCGTCGTGCGGCGTGGCGCGAGCGGGCGGGCCGTGCGGCACGTCACCCGCACTGGGTACGGTGCCGTCAATGAGCCGTTCCGGATGGTCCGCCGCCGACCTGCCCGACCAGACGGGCCGCACGTTCGTCATCACGGGCGCCAACAGCGGCCTGGGGTTGGTGACGGCCCGGGAGCTGGCCCGGGTCGGGGCCCGGGTCGTCCTGGCGGTGCGCAGCATCGCCAAGGGCGAGCAGGCCGCCCAGACGATCACGGGGACGGTGGAGGTCCGGCCGCTGGACCTCGCCGACCTGGACTCGGTACGGCGGTTCGCGGAGGAGTGGGACGGCCCGATCGACGGCCTGATCAACAACGCCGGGATCATGGCGGTGCCGCAGGGCCGCACCGCGCAGGGGTTCGAGCTGCAGATCGGCACCAACCACCTGGGCCCCTTCGCCCTGACCAACCTGTTGCTGGACCGGATCACCGATCGGGTGGTGACCCTGTCGTCGATGATGCACCGCACCGGCAAGATCGACCTGGACGATCTGAACGGGGAGCGCCGTCGTTACCGGGCGTGGCCGGCCTACGGGCAGTCCAAGCTCGCCAACCTGCTCTTCACCCTCGAGCTCGACCGACGACTGGCCGCGACCGGGAGCGCCGTGCGGTCGCTGGCCGCCCACCCGGGCTACGCCGCAACCCACCTGCAGAGCCACGGGTCGCCCATGTCGAATCTGCTGGGCAAGGTCGGCAACGTCCTGATCGCCCAGAGCGCCGAGAACGGGGCGCTCCCGTCGCTGTTCGCAGCCACGCAGGACCTGCCGGGCAACACGTACGTGGGACCGGGCGGCCTGCAGGAGTCCCGCGGCGCGCCGAAGATCGTCGGCCGCACGCAGCGGGCACAGGACGGCCCCACTGCCCGGCGCCTGTGGACCCTGTCCGAGGAGCTGACCGGGGTGCCGTCCGCGGTCTGACGTCGAGGGCATCGCGATGCGGGGCGCTGCCAATGGGGCCTGACGGGCCCCGCACCTTCCCACGACGGTGATTCCGCCCGCCCGCCGCCGGTGGGATCGTCCGCGGCTCTTCCCGGTACGACGGATACCCTGACCGACCGTGCCCTCCCCCACGTCCCCGCTGATCACCGTCGACCCGCAGGATCTTCGGGACGTGTTCGGGTTCGGGGTGGCCGGCAACTTCGCCGGGCACCTGGAGCAGGCCGGTGAAGCCGCGGACTTCGTCTCGGTCGCGTCGGTCGGCGAGGCCCCGAAGGGGATCTTCCCCTGGTACGTCCCGGGCCGCGAGGACTTCCTCGGTGTCTTCCCGCTGTCGTCGGAGGCGATCGCGACACCGCCGTCGGACGAGCCGCTCAACCTACAGATCGAGCCCGAGGTCGGGCTGCTGGCCGATGTCACCTACGACGCGTCCGGCACCCCGACGGCCGTGGTACCGCACGCGATCGGTGCGTTCAACGACTGCTCGATCCGGCGACCGGGTGCGCGCAAGATCAGCCACAAGAAGAACTGGGGTCCGGCGTCGAAGGGCGTCGCGAGCACGTTCATCCCGGTGACCGACCTGTCGCCGGACGGACCGACCGAGACGCTGCGGCTGGCGAGCTTCCTGCGTCGGGCGGGGCGCACCGACGCCTACGGGGTCGACAGTCCGCTGCCCGGCTACTCGTACTACGGCGACACGCTGCTGGCGTGGATCGTGGACCGGCTCAACCACCAGGAGGGGTCCGACGACACGCCGCTGGAGCCGGTCGGGTCGTACCTGGACGCGTGCGGGCGACCGACCCGCGTGCTCGTGGGGATCGGCGCCACCCGGTACACGCCGGTCGGGGAGTCGACGTTCCTGGTGCCGGGTGACGAGGCGATCGTCGTGGTCTACGACGGGGCCCGCCACGACGCCGACGCGGTGCTCGCCGCGGTCGCCGCCGGCCGCGAGCGCGATCTCGACGGCGCATCGGTCCTGGTCCAGCAGGTGGCCCCGCCGGCCTGACCCCTCGGCGCGGACGGTCCCCCGGTCGCCGCGTCACCGGGCGGGGCGTCACGACCGGTCGCCGCGTCGCCGACCCACGTCCGCCAACGACGCCCCCCGCGGACGACGGGTCCGCAGACCTCCCCGAGGCGGCGCTCGCATCCCCCATCGGTCCAGGTCGACCACGACCTCTCGCGGGTCGACCCGGAGCCGTCGACCACGATCGGGTGAACCTCTCCCCCGGCCGGATCGTGGCGGTGCTCGTCGCCCTCGTGCTGCTCGTCGCCGCGGGCGGGCCCGGCGGCGTGCGCGATCACGCCGCCGATCTGTGGCACACCGTCCAGGACCAGATCGACGGCCCGGTCCCCGACGAGGTCCCGCTGCCGGAGGGCCTGACCGATCGCGCGCACCGCCTGACCAGCACCGGTGCCAGCCATGTCGCCGAGGCCGAGATCGCGATCGGCCGGATCTGCGTCGAGGTCCGCGGGATGGGCACCCTGTCCCGCAGCGGCAGCCGAAAGCCGCAGCGCGACGCGCTCCTGGCGACGCTGGACCGCCCGATGGGCGTGCTGGCGACGATCTTCGGCCGCGATCCGCAGGCCATCGGCACCGACGGCCCCCTCCGCGACCACCTGACCCAGGCCGCCGCGACGATCGGCACCACCTGCGCCGACCACGGTCGCGCCGAGCAGCTGGAGCGCACGATCACCCGCGCCGACCGGCGTTCATGAGCGACCGGCCCGGTCCGACGCCCGGAACCGTGGTCCACAGGCCGTATGTAGATTTCAGCATGCGATATGCCGAGATCTACATACGGCCGTCGCAGACCCGGGTTCCGCCGAGAACGACCTCGAGCAGCAGGGCACGGCAGTCCATAGTCGGGCCGGATCGTGTCGACCGCGGTCGACAGGTCTCGGTGGATGAGGCACCGCTGTGGGGGCCGGGCGACGGTCAGCGGCGCACGTAGGACCCGATCTGCACCGACGCCGTCACCGCGATCGGGGCGGGAGCCAGGGTTCCGACGCGGAGCCGCAGGTCCTCGGCCGGGACGTGCCGGGCGGTCGGTCCCATCGCGACCAGCGCAAACGCGTCGTCGAGGCTCAGGTGCATCGTCCACTCGACCGATCGCTCGGCGTCGGGGACGAAGTGCGGGCCGAGCTTGCGGGCCAGTCGCTCGGCCTTCTGCGGATCGACGGTGACCAGGTCGAGCGGTCCCACGAGCTCGCGCAGGTGCCTCGCGGTGGGCGTGACGACGATCAGGCGTCCCGCGGGGGCGAGGATCCGCTCCAGCTCGGCGCCGTCGCGGGGGGCGAAGATGCTGAGGGCGGTGGACGCCGCACCGTCGCCGACCGGCAGGTCCCGCCACGCGTCACCCGCGATCGCCGCCATCCGCGGGTGGCGGCGTCCTGCCCGTCGCAGCGCCGGGACCGACGAGTCGATCGCGATCCCGGTCGCGCCCGGTCGGGTGTCGAGCACCGCGGCCAGGTGGTATCCCGTTCCCGCCCCGACGTCGACGATCACCTCGGGGCGCGGCGGCATGCCGTCGCCGGACGTCGGTGTCCTTGCCGCGGCGAGCCCGCTCCACCCGGACGCCACGACCTCGGCGACCCCATCGGCGATCGGCGCGTAGTGGCCGGCTTCGAGGAACGCCTCGCGGGCCTGCACCATCTCCGTGGTGTCGGCGTGGCGCAGTCGCCGGCCACCGGTCAGGTGGACGTACCCCTGGCGGGCCACGTCGAACGTGTGGCCGGCCGGACAGCGCACCGTCCGGTCGTCGAGCGACGGCGTGGCTCCGCAGACCGGGCAGCGCAGGCTCCCGACGGCCGCGGCGAGCGCGGTGCTCAGGATGTCTCCAGGATCTCGAAGGTCATGTCCGCGCGTTGCAACCGGCCCAGCAGCTGGTCGCCGAGCGCCTGGGCGGTCGTGACCTGGCCGGCCACCTTCGGCGCGTCGTCGTCGAGGGCCAGCGCCATCCCGGTCTCGGCGAGCATCTTCGCCGTCTCGGTGTACCCCGGGTCACCGCCCGACACCCGCGTGACGACGCGGCGGCCGCCGCCCTCCCCGACGAACGTCACGGTGAACCAGCTGCGCGCGCGCCGCTCCTCGGACGGTCCGTCCCCGGGGCTCTTCGCCCGCAGCAACAGCGCCCGGGCCGGCGGGAGCTGGGCGAGCGCGACGACGAGCGGCACCCCCGCCGCGAGCGCCGCGACGGTCGCGAGCCGCTTGGCGATCATGTTGTGCCCGTAACGGAAGTCCGGTCCGTAGCGGGGCAGCGCGCGGGCGGAGCGACGGACGATCTGCTCGTCGACCGTCGGGAGCGGCACGACCCAGCCCCCACGGTCGCGATCACGCCGGATCCGCTTGGGCAGCGGCTTGACGCTGCGGTCGGTCGGGCGGGGCTCGGCCGCCCGCCGGGCCTTGGCCTCGGCGACCGTCTTGCGGGCCCGGGCGAACCCGTTGACCGCCGAGTGGTAGGTGCCACCGGAGAACTCGGCGCCGGCCCGGACGTAGCCGCTGACCGTCAGCGGGACGTCCTCCGGGAGCTGCAGGACGGTGAAGTACGCGCCGATGTCGTGCGGGATCGAGTCGAACCCCGCGCAGTGCACCAGTCGCGCACCGGTCCGCTCGGCGGTGGCGTGGTGGTGGTTCCAGACCCGGTCCACGAACTCCGGCTCACCGGTCAGGTCGGCGTAGTCGGTACCCGCCGCGGCGCAGGCGGCCACGAGCGGCTCGCCGTGCAGCGCGTAGGGCCCGACCGTCGTGATGATCGCGCCGGTCTGCTCGACGGCGGCGCGGGCCGATTCCGGGTCGGCGGCGTCGACGATCACGAGGTCGAGCGACGTCAGCGTCGGGTTGATCGCCGCGAGCCGGTCGCGGACCGCCTCGAGCTTGGCGGCGGTCCGTCCGGCGATCGCCCAGCGCAGCCCGTCGGGGGCGTTGCGGGCCAGGTACTCGGCGGTCAGTCCACCGGTGAACCCGGTCGCGCCCAGCAGGATGAGGTCGTACTTGCGATCCGCAGGCATGCGCGGGAGTGTCGCAGGGCCCCGGGGCACCGTCGATGCCGGACACCGCCCCGGATGCCGGCCCCTCCGTCGCCCGCCCGCGACCGGTCGCGCGCGGCCACGCGATCTGGCCGGTGCGCGCCGTCCTACGCCTCGCCGCCCTCCGCGAACGCCGGGTCGGTCGTGCGGCTGCTCGCGGCGACCACCTCGTCCAGGCGCGGGTAGGTCGTGCGCAAGGCGTGGAGGATCTCGTCGAGCGGCAGATCGGCGTGGCTGCCGCGCTGCTCGACGTACTCCATGTAGCGCGATCCGTCGCCCGAGTACGGGTGCAGCAGCGCGTCGGCGGTGCCGTCGAAGACCAGCGCCTCCACCCCGAACCGTTCGCAGAGGCCCGCGTTGAACGCCGGGCTGGCCTTGCGCCACGCGCCGTCGACGTACAGCTCGCTGTAGCCGTGGTAGACGAACAGGTCGGTGCCGAGCAGCTCCAGCATCCGCGGTGTGCTCAGGTGGTTGCGCACGTCGGCGAACGCCAGGCGCGCCGGCACGCCGATCGCGCGGGCCGCCGCCGTCAGCAACACGGCCTTGGGGATGCAGAACGCGGCGTCCTGGGTCGCGATCGCGCTCGCCCGGTAGTCCGCCGGGTCCATGCTCATCCCGTACGGGTCGTAGCGGATGCCGTCGCGGACGGCGGCGAAGAGCGACACGATCCGCTCGCGCTCGTCGGCGGCGCCGGCCGTCACCCGCTCCGCATAGGCGCGCACCACGGGGTGGTCGCTGTCGACGTACTCGCCCGGCTCGAGGTACTCCTGCATCTGGTCGATGGTAGTGGTGGCCATCGGGCGGCCCGTGCCGCAGGGGCCGAGCGGTCCGGCGACGGGCCGCGATGCCGCTTCCGGCCCCGATCGGCGGCGTGGCGTGCGACCATCGACCCATGAGCGACGAGGACCGGCCCAAGGGCTTCGAGGAGATGCTGCGATCGATCGCCGCCGAGGTGGAGCGCGCGATCGACCAGGTGAGCCAGGCCGACCTGGGCGACCTGGAGCGGTTGAGCCGCATGGCCGGGGTCGACCTGGACGTCGAGGACATCCGCCGCAAGGTGCACGAGGCCGGCGAGTGGGTCCGTGGACAGGTCGACGACCGCGCCCCCGAATCCGGCGGGTGGTCCGACCGGACCCGGCGCACCGCGGAGCCGGCCGGCTCGCCCGCCGACCCGCGGACCGATCCCGTACCGACGCCGCTGGATCTGCCGACCACCGCGCAGGGCACGGCGCTCGCCGCCCTGGAGTCCGGTCGCTGGGTCGTGGAGCCCGGCGCGCGGGCCCTGTCGGAGCCGGGCGGCCCGACCCCGCCGGAGGCCGCCGGCCTCTACGGCGAGCTCCGCGTGCGGGACTGGCTGAGCCTCGACGGCACCATCACGACCACCGGGCAGGCGGCCCTGCGCCGCTGGCTCGCGGCCGCGGAGCGCGCGGCGACCGAGGGCGAAGCCCCGGACGCGTAGCCGCAAGGGCCGGGAGGTCGCTCCGGTCAGGCGCCGATCGGGAGCCCGGGCGCGCGGCGGCGCGACCGGGCCCGACGATGCGCCGGGCCGACGCCGGTCGCGGCGGTGACGACACCCCGCGGACGTGCCGCCTGACCGTCAGGCCGCCGAGGCCGAGCGCGCCGGATCGGGCTCGGCACCGGTGGCCGCCACCGCGGTGGCGGCCCCGTCGGCCTGCGTCGCGGTGCGGCCGGTGT